>CAZIGT010000022.1:0-19796 GCA_964538465.1 uncultured Thermoleophilia bacterium
ACTCCACCGGCCCGCCGGCAGGCGTGTCCGGCTCGTTGGCGCCGTGGGCCAGCGTGACTTCGACCTCCTCGCGGCGCAGGGCCGTGCCCCCGCCACTGCCGGCGTCGCCCCCGGCAGGCGCCGATCCGCCCGCTCCAGCGCGGGCCGGAGCGGCCGCCGGCGCCGCTTGGTCCATCCGGGTCACGCCGGGTCCCGTCGCCTGCTTGAGCGTAACGGTAACGGCGTCTAACCCGTCGCGCCGGCGCAGCGTGTATCCCGCGGCGGCCACACGACCGTCCGCGGTATCGAGGTACAGATCGCGGACTTCGACCTCCACGCCAGGCGCCAGCCGGCAGCCGCCGAACTCCTCGGCGGCCAGCAACCGCGCGAACGTCTCGTCGTCCGGCACCGCGAACTTGGCCTCGATCTCCATCGTCCCTCCTCGCCGGCGGATGCCGGCGCTCGTGCTGTGTCCCCGGGCACCGTCGCCCCCAACTTGCGGCACCGCGCGGGGCCCGCGCTTCGGGCAGCCTGCGGTGGCCGCCGCCGGGTGGTCGGCGCGCCGCGTGCGCCTGATCGGCCCGACCGCTCAGTCGGCCAGCACGCCGGGCGGTATCAGCCAGGCCAGCACGCCGCGCCGCGCCGCGTGATCCGGCAGGTCGACGCGCGCCAAGCCGCCCTTCTTGCACGCCACGCGGCCGCCGGTCAGATCGCCGATCGTCTCACTGAAGTCCGGCTCGTGCCCCACCAGCAGAAGCGCTCCAGCCATCTCGTTCTCGCGCAGGATCTCGCCGAGCCTGCGCGCGCCGAAGCCCGGCGCCAGCCGGTCGTCGCGCATGAGGCGCCCGCGCATCTCGAGGCGCTCGGCGACGATCTCGGCGGTCTGCACCGCACGCACATACGGGCTGGTGATGATGACGTCCAGCCCCAGCCCCAGCCGTTTCATTGCTTCGGCTTCGCGACCGAGGATCTCCGCGCCGGCTTCCGTGAGCGGCCGCGTGCTGTCCTCGCCGTTCCACTCGCCGCGCGCCACGGCCTGGCCGTGGCGCAAGAAGTAGACGCGCATCACCCTCCTCCCCGGTCTCCCGGACCGTCTCCGTCAGTCCTTCTGCCCTGGAACCCCGGCCGCCTTCGCCTGATGGTAGGCAATGAACCACTCCATGGCGTTGAAGCGTTCCTCGCCCTCGGCCGGCATGATGTGCTCGTAGGTCCCGTCTGCGAGCATGCGCCGCGCCTTGGCCGTGTCTTTCATGTACGTGGCCAGGATCTCGTCGCGCAGGCGGCGCACTATGGCCGGGTCGCGCACCGGGAAGATGATCTCGACCCGCCGGTTCAGGTTACGCGGCATGAGATCGGCGCTCCCTACGTACGCCTCCTCTTCCCCGCCGTTGCGGAACCAGTAGATGCGGCTGTGCTCGAGGAAGCGACCCACGATGCTGGTGACGGCGATGTTGTCGCTGACACCCGGCACACCGGGCCGCAGGCAGCAGATGCCCCGCACCAGCAGATCGCAGCGCACCCCGGCCTGAGATGCCCTGTACAGCTGCCGGATGAACGGCTTGTCAACGAGCGCGTTCATCTTGAAGATCAGATGGCCGTTGCCATCGCGCTTCTGATGCTCTATCTCGCGCTCGATGAGCTCCTCCATGCGGGGACGCAGGAGCTTCGGTGCCACCATGAACTTGCGGAAGTCCGTGACGGTCGCGTAGCCGGTGAGGCTGTTGAAGGCCTCCGACGCGTCGGCGCCCATGTCCTCGTCGCAGGTGAGGTAGTCGAGGTCTGTGTAGAGCTTGGCCGTCACCGTGTTGTAGTTGCCGGTGCCCACATGCACGTAGCGCCGGATGCGATCGCCCTCGCGACGCACGAACAGCGCGATCTTGCTGTGGGTCTTGAGGCCGAGGAGCCCGTAGATGACGTGCACGCCCTCGGCCTCAAGCGCTCTCGCCCATTCGATGTTGGGCTCTTCGTCGAAGCGCGCCTTGAGCTCGACCAGCACCGCCACCTCTTTGCCGTTGGCGGCGGCCTCGAGGAGGGCTTCCACCACCGGCGCGTTACGGCCGACGCGGTACAGCGTCGACTTGATGGCCAGCGCCTGGGGGTCCCAGGCGGCGCGGCGGAACAGGTCGAGTACGGGGGTGAACGACTCATAGGGGCGGTGCAGCAGGATGTCGCGCTGGCGCGCCCCCGAGAAGGGGTCGGGCACGTCCTGGAACGCGGGGCGGTCGATGTTCGCCAGGTCCCATAGGCCGCTGGTGCCGAGCGGCGAGTCGAGCTCGATGATGTCGGCCGGGTCCAGCTCCAGGTTCTCGACCAAGATGTCGCGTACGAAGTCCGGGGTGCCGCGCACGATGGAGCAGCGTACGACCTGGCCGAAGCGGCGCCTGCGCACGGCCTCCTCGATGGTCTCGAGCAGGTCGTCGGCCTCCATCTCCTGGATCTCCATCTCGGCGTCGCGGGTCACGCGGAACGGCCACGCCCCTATGATCTCGAAGCCGGGGAACAGGCGTGCCAGGTGCGCGGCCACGAGCTGCTCCAGCCAAAGGAGGTGGTACTCGGACGGCCTTCCGGGGTCGGCCGGCCCGGCCGCGGAAGGAGGACCCACGGACACCATGCGCGGCAGGGTCGCGGGCACCTTGACGCGGGCGAAGGCGTTCTCATCCGTGGGGCGACGGGGGTCGTGGATGAGCACGGCCAGGTTGAGGCTCAGGTTGGAGATGTGGGGGAACGGCCGCCCCGGGTCGAAGGCGAGCGGCGTGAGCACCGGGAACACATGCTCGTCGAAGTATGTGGCGGCGACGGCCCGCTGCCGTTCGTCGAGCTGGTCGTACATGAGCACGTGCACTCCGACCGCGGCCAGCTCCGGGAGCAGCCCCTCTATGCAGCGTCGGGCCTGCCGCATGAGCTCGAAGCCGCGCTCGCGTGCCTCCAGCAGCGTCTCGCCGGGGGTCATGCCGTCTGCCGAAGGCTCCACCACTCCGGCGGCGACCTGCTGCTTGAGCGCTGCGATGCGCACCATGAAGAACTCGGCCAGGTTGCTGCCGAGGATGGCGAGGAACTTGACCCGCTCCAGGAGCGGGTTCGTCCCGTCCCACGCCTCTTCCAGCACCCTGGCCTGGAACGCCAGCATGCTGAGCTCGCGGTTGATGAACAGGCTGGGGTCCTTCAGGTCCGGACCGGCGGCCGCGCCTTCATCCGCCGGGACCATCTGCGCCGGTCCGGGCTGCACGTTGGTCACGCCTCTCCTCCCTCGGTGAGCGCCGGACGTCAGGCCATCCGTCCGGCGCGCGGCCGGGCCGCCTGCGGTGCCGGCCACGAGTACGCCACGTCACTTGTGGGACAGGGGCACAAGTATATGTGTGCAGGCGCCTGCCGGGGGGCGTGCCCGGGCGTCAACGGGGAGGCGCCCCGGACGTGCGTGGGGAAGCATGCCCGGTCGTGTGACGGGATACGCGTCCGGCGGGCGGGCGAAGGCCCGTACCCCGCCCGCGCTACCCCGATCGGATGCGCGGCTCGACGTGCACCAGCACGTCGAGGTTCGGCAGGCAGTCGCGCAGGTCGGCGGCGATGTGATGGGCGATCTCGTGCGCTTCCCCCACGGAGAGCGCGTCGTCGACCGTCACATGCAGGTCGACGTGCCGGCGACTGCCCGAACGGCGGGCGCGTAGCTTGTGGTAGTCGACGATGATCTCGCCGCGATGTTCGCCGACGCATCGCCTGATCTCCGCCATCTCCTCCGCCGGCAGCGCCTCGTCGAGCAGCACCCGCGTGGATCGCATGATGAGCCGGACGGCGGTGAAGAGGATGAGCCCGGCGATGCCGATGGCGACCGCCGGGTCGAGCCACGTCTGCCCGGTGATCTTCACCAGGAGCAGGCCGATCACCACACCCAGGGATGTGTACACATCCGTGCGCAGGTGAGCGCCGTCGGCCTCGAGGGCCGCCGACTCGGTACGCCGGGCCGTCGGGTACAGGACACCTTCGGCTACCACCAGGTTGGCCACCGCCGAGAAGCCCATGACGCCAACGGCCAACCAGAGATGGTCGATGTGCACACCGTTGATCAGCTTGTCGATGCCTTCGTAGATGATGATCACGGCGGCGCCGAAGATGAGCAGCGCCTCGATGATGCCCGAGACGTTCTCGATCTTGTGATGCCCGTATTGATGGCGTTCGTCGGCCGGGCGAGCGGCGGCGCGCACGGAGTAGAAGGCGATCAGCGCCGCCGCCAGGTCGCTGGCCGAGTGCGCCGCCTCCGAGATGATGCTGATGGAACCGGAGAGGAAGCCCACCACCAGCTTGAGCAGGACGAGCAGGCTGTTGGACATGATGGAGACGGAGGCTGCGCGCACCTTGGCGCGGTCTTCCCCCCGCCGCTCCACGAGGCGGGCGACGGCAGCGTCTCGCCGCCCGTTGACCCTCTGGGATGCGTGGTTACCGGACGGCGTCTCTCCTCGGCGCATGCAGGCACTCCTTCTCGAGCAAGTCGAGGAGGGCACTGCCGGCCAGCGCACGGTGACTGGCCTGGTCCTTACGTGCCTGCGGCATCTGCGCCACAGTCAGGTCTGAACCCTCCGGCAAAAAGACGGGGTCGTACCCGAACCCCCCGTCTCCGTGCGGCGAGGGCATGATAGCACCCCACCACTCGCCGCGCGCAACCAGCTCGCGGCCTTCCGGGCTCACGGCGACCACCACGCATACGAAGCGGGCACGCCGCTCCGCCCAAGTCTTACCCTCAAGTTGACGTAGAAGCTTCGCGTTGTTCTCGGCGTCCGTGGCTCCTTCGCCGGCGTAGCGGGCGGAGATGACGCCGGGTCCCCAGTCGAGCGCCTCCACCTCGAGGCCGGAGTCATCCGCTATGAAGAAGTCGACCCGCGGGCCGGCGTGCACACCGGGCGCGTCCGCAGAAGCGCCCGCTCCTGCGCCGGGTGCATCCGCAGTGTCGCCGGACTCGGCAGCCGCCTCCTGCCTCGCGGCCATGGCCCGCGCCAGCCCCAGCGCCTTGCCGCGAGCGTTCTCCAGGAACGACTCCTCGCCCTCCTCGGGCAGCTCCAGGCCGGGCGGCATGGGCACGACCACGTGCGGCGCCAGGATGTTCTGGAATTCACGCAGCTTGTGACGATTGCCCGTGGCCAGCATGAGGCGCACGGTCATCCCTCCCCGCCGTTCGGCACCTGCCAGACGATCGCCGTCTGGGCGGCGGTGACGTCTGCCGCGCCCTTGATGCCCAGATCGACGAGCCGGTCGAAGACCGCCCGGTCGAAGGGGTCGCCCTCCGCGGTCGCCTGCACCTCGATCAGCTTGCCGGTGCCGGTGACCACCATATTCATGTCGACGGAGGCCGCCAGGTCCTCTTCGTAGTCGAGATCGAGCACGGGCTCGCCGTCGACGATGCCCACGGCCACGGCGGCCACGGAATCGAAGAGCGGCAACTCCTTGAGCTTCTCCGCGTCACGCATGCGGGCCAGGGCCAGGTGCAGCGCCACGTACGCGCCGCTGATCCCGGCTACACGCGTGCCGCCGTCCGCCTGCAGGACGTCGCAGTCGATGTAGATGGTGCGGTCGCCGACCATGCCGAGGTCTGTCACCGCCCGCAGGCTGCGGCCGATGAGGCGCTGGATCTCTTGGGTGCGCCCGCTCTGGCGACCGCGTACCGCCTCCCGGGCCGTGCGTGTGGTCGTGGAGGCAGGCAGCATGCTGTACTCGGCCGTGAGCCAGCCCCTGCCGGACCCGCGCAGCCAGGCGGGCACCCCGGGGACCAGCGTGGCCGTGCAGATCACGTGCGTATCGCCGAGCTCGATCAGCGCCGACCCATCAGCGTTCTTCACGACGCCGCAGGTGATGTGCAGCGGCCTCAGCTCGTCGGTCGCGCGACCCTTCCTCATGTGCGTCCTCCTGCCCTTCCATCTCTGCGGCGCGGCTGCAGGCCGAGCACCGCGCCGTAGCGTCGCGTCACCAGCAGCAGCGCCGCGCCCACGGTGGCCATGACCACGACCTCGCCGAGGGCCACGAAGCCCACGCTCGGCCAGTACGGCAGATCCTGCAAGAGCGTCAGCTCCACCGGCACGCCCAGCCCGTTCACCACCACCGGCAGCGTCAGCGCCCACGGCCGCGGGCCGATCCACCACATGCCCAGCGCCGCCACCAGCGTGAGCGCCGCTCCGTAGGATACGTCCACCAGCCCCATCGGGCTGCCGATGTTGGCGAGTGCGGTGCCCAGCGCAAGGCCGGGCACGGCGGCCACGTCGGCGGCAGCGAACGCCATCAGCCCCTCAGAGACCCGGAACTGCACCTGCCCGTAGGCCAGCTCGCTGAGCCCCGGCGCCAGCGTGAGCGCCGCATAGAGCGCCGCGTACATGCCGGCGCGCGCCAGCAGCCGGGCGTTCACGGCGCCGGCGCACCGCCGACGATACCGGCCGCCCGCGTTCGGGCAGTCTGGACGCCCTCAGGGCCGGCCGGCTCGGCAGCCTTCGGCCCGCCCCCGCGCGGCCCCTGCGCACGCCGGGGCTGTGCCTCCAGCTCGTCGAGCGAGACCCGTTCGACGTGCTCGAGCGGCATCTGGAGAAACCGGGCGCCCACCGTGCGGAAGTCCTCGACGTCGCCCGTGCAGTAGAAACGGTAGTCGCCCTCGCGGTCCTCGTCCTGCGCCACCCCCTGGCGCACGAGCATCTCCTCCACCTCGAGGGCGATCTCGGCGGCCGGGCTCACGAGGGTCACCCCGCGGCCCATGGCACGCTGCAGCATGGGCGCCACGTGCGGGTAGTGGGTCGAGCCCATGATGACCACGTCGACGCGCCGCTCCTTGAGCGGCGCGGTGTTCGTCTTCACCGACTCGACGACCTCGCGCGTGGCCACCTCGCCCTCCTGGATGTAGGTGGCCAGGTCAGGGCACGGCTGCTGGAAGACCTCGGCCGCCGCGTCGAGGCTGCGGATGGCCCGGGGGTAGCTGCCGCTGGCGACCGTGGCCGGCGTGGCCAGAACGCCGATGCGACGGAAGCGCGAGCTCTGCACCGCCGCCCAGGCTCCCGGCATGATAGCTCCCACGATCGGTGTATCGAACTCCTCCTGAAGAGCGGACAGGGCGGCGGCAGTGGCGGAGTTGCAGGCCACCACGATGAGCTTGACGCCCATCCGCGTGAGGAAGGTCGCTATCTGGCCGGCGAACCGGCGCAGCTCGTCCTGCGTCTTGGAGCCGTACGGGAAGCGCAGGGTATCGCCGAAGTAGATGAAGTCCTCGCTCGGCATGGCCACCAGGCACTCGTGCAGCACGGTGAGGCCGCCGATGCCCGAGTCGAACATGCCTATGGGCATCTCGGCGAGCGCGGCCTTCTCTGACGGTGTCGGGGAAGCCGGCATGGACCCTGCCTTGGTTCGTCGTGGGCCGCGGCCGGCCTTGCTCGGCGTGCGGCGCCGCCGGCCTGCGGCGACGCCTGAGTATCCCCCAACTGCCGGACGAGTGTCCAACTGCGGGCCCCACGGGCGCGGGAGCGAGCCTCAGAGGGCCCGGACGGCTCCTCGGGAAAGGCCTGGGGAGGCCTCGGAGAGGACCCGCATGGAACATGCAACGGCAACGTTCAAGTACCCGCAGGCGCTACCCGATACCCCCAACTGGAAGCGTTGCCAGAGCAGCAGACGGAGTAGGCGATGGAGCAAGAAACCAGTATAGATCTCTTCGTTTTCGCCGACGGGTCCACCCGCGAGACCATCGTGTTCGGTGAGGCTGCTCGAGCTCAGCGTCGTGCCACTTCCGGACCGGTCGTCGAGGTGAGCTGCCGCCACTGCGGATCCGATCTCATCTACCCGATCGCCTGGGAGTCCACCGGCGAGGACACCTGGGTCCTGAGCCTGCGCTGCCCGGACTGCGAGGCCGTGTACGAGGTCGCTCTCGGCCGCTACACCATGGAGCGCTTCGTGACTCAGCTGCACGCCCAGAAGCGCGCCCTGGCGCACGACCTGGCGCGCTGGGACCTGGCCTGCTTCCGCGAAGACATGGAGCGCGTGCTTCAGCTCATCCAGGACGACCGCGTGCTTCCGGCCGCCTTCTAGCCCAACGCCCCCTCCGAGGACCGGCGCCCTCCCGCCGCGCCCTCTGAGTACGGCCTCTGCAGCTCCGTCCCCCCCGAGCTGCAGGGGCCGTCTCGCATTCTTGGCCCAACAGTCGCCAGCGGCGGGCCTCAGCCTTCCTCCAGCGCCCGCACCGACCGCTCGGCCACGCCGCGCCGGTTGGCCAGCCATACTCCCGCGACCACGACCACGGCGGCCAGGGCTTGGACGAGCGTGAAGCGCTCACCCAACAGAACGTATGCGCCGATCACGGCCACGATGGGCGTGAGATTGGTGAACGTGCTGGCCCGGCTGGCCGGCACGAACCGCAGGCCGTAGTTGAGCAGCAGATAGGCGAACACCGAGCTGAAGACGATCAGGTAGCTGACGCCCAGACCGGCCTCCACGGTCGGCGATCGCACGCCCACAAGCGCCGCTTCCACGACCGCCAGCGGCACCATGAACAGCGCCCCGAACAGGTTCTGGAAGGCCGTCAGATACAGCGCTGAGCGCTCGCCGACCAGGAAGCGTCGCGCGAGAAGCTGATAGATCGCGGCCGCCAGCGCCGCACCCAGGACCAGCAGATTGCCGGTCAGGCTGCCCCGACCGGCATCGTCGCCGAGCAGCACGAGCGCGACGACGCCGGCGAACGACAACGCCACGCCCACCCACTGGAGGGGCGTATTGCGCTCCTTGACGAAGACAGCCGCCAGTACGCTCACGAAGACGGGGATGGAGGCGATGAGGATCGAGGCCTCGCTGGCGCTGGTGCGCGCGATACCCATCGTCTCGAACGTGAAGTACACCGTCAGTGAGATGAAGCCGAGCAGCGCCAGCCGCTTGAGGTCGTCTCTGGTGACGCGTTCGCGGTTCCGCCGCAGGCGCCAGAGCGCCATCAGGATGACGCCGGCGATCACGAAGCGCAGTAGCGCGAGTTGAAGCGGCTGGAAGCCGCGCAAGGCGAACTTCGTGACCGCGAACGTCATGCCGAAGAAGACCGGCATGGTGGCGAGCGCCACGTAAGCGCTGCGTGGGGCGCAGGGCGGACCCGCGCGTGCGGCTGTCCCAGGCTTGGGAGTACGGACCGCAGAGCATGCAGGCCCCTCATGGTCCACAGACGGCATGGAACAAGCCTACCGAATGAGGAGAGGACCACTGCTCGGCTGGTCCGCAGTCGGGGAAGGCTGGTGCCCCCGGAAGGATTCGAACCTTCGACCTCGCGCTCCGGAGGCGCGCGCTCTGATCCCCTGAGCTACGAGGGCACGTAGGGTGGCAATCCTAGCACGTCGGACGCGGCGACGCGCTCACGGCGACGCTCGCGGGTGGGGCTGGCCTGGGGCGAGCGCCGGAGGTGGCAGTCGCCCCCGGATGCGCGCTCGCGGGCGACGTCAGCAGAGGGCCTGGTCGCCCGGTCGCGACTCGAGCACGCGAGCCACCTCGTCGACGGCGAAGACCGGCCACTCGACCGGCTCGGCGCCGCGAGCGGTGGCCGCCTGCGGGTCCGAGGCACCGTGCCACGCGAGCACCTCGCGACCAGGCTCCAGCAGTGTGCCTACACGCGCAGCCTCCACGCCGGCGGCCGTGAGCGACGCGAGCAGCGCGTCCACCCGGTCGGCGGCACAGCAGATGAGCAGGCTGCCGGAGCCGATGAGGCCGAGTGGGTCTGCGCCGAGCAGCTCGCAGACCCGCAGCGTCTCCGGGTAGAACGGAACGGCATCCCTGTCTATGCCGACCGTGCAGCCGCCTGCCAGCGCCAGCTCGGCCACGGCGGTGGCGAAGCCGCCCTCCGTGACGTCATGCATGGCATGCACGCCGGGCGTCTCGGCGGCGATGCGCGCCTCGGTGAGCACGCTCAGGAGGGAGCGCAGGCCCACGCAACGGTCGAGCTCTTCGGCCGACATGCCGGCGTCCAGAAGCTCGCGGGACAGGTCGGCCGCCAGCAGAGCCGTGCCCTCGACGGCGATGCGCTTGGTGAGCACGATCGCATCGCCCGGAGCCATGCTGCGCTTGTCGATGAGGCCGCGTTCTCCGAAAGTGCCGAGCATGGTGCCGGCCACGACCGACCGCGTGACGGCGTCGGTGATCTCCGTGTGCCCGCCGCACAAGGTGATGCCGTGAGAGGCACAGGCCTGGGCGAGCCCGTGCAGCAACGCCACCACTTCCGATGCCGTTGTACCCACCGGGAGCATGACCGTGGCCAGGAACCACCGGGGCACGGCGCCGCACACGGCGATGTCATTGGCGTTGACCACCAGCGCCCAGGCGCCCGGCGACTCCGCCGAGAAGGTGACAGGGTCGGCGCCCAGGGAGATCAGCGAGCCGGGCGCCGCGTCCACCACCGTGATGTCTTCGCCGACGCGCGGCGGCACCAGGACCGAAGCGTCGTCCTGGGGCAGCTCCTCGAGGAAGTCCTCGAGCAGGGCGGCCGGCACCTTGCCGGCGGGCAGCGGGCGCCCGAGCCTCACGAGGTCGGGCAGCTCGCCCAGGTCGCGGATGGTGAAGTCGGGCAGGTCGGCCGGCGTGTGCGAGCCCTCGTTCTCCAGCAGTACGGTGACCGCGCCGGCCCGCCGGCCGGCCTCGATGTCGAAGACGTAGTCGCCTACCACGAGGAGCTCTGACGGCTTCACGCCCATGCGATAGGCAGCCTGGACCATGCCGTCCGGCTCGGGCTTGTGTGCCACCGGGTCGTCGCGGGTGATGATCACGTCGAAGTCGGCCACGGTGACGCCGCGGAAGTTGGCGAGTGCCCGCTCCACGGACGCGCGGCTGTTCCGCGTCTGGATGCCTATGGGCAGTTCGGCCTCGTGCAACCAGTGGATCAGCTCCTCCGCGCCCTCGTTCGGACGCGATTGCGCAGCCGCCGCTATCTCCACCTCGTGCACGACGGCGAGAGCCGCCTCGCGCTCGGCCTTGCCGGGCATGGCGGCGATGTACTCGAGGATCGGCGTGCTCTCTGGGCAGCCTACTCGGCGACGGATGAGCTGGAAGTCGATGGCGCCGGGGGCCGTGAGCGTCTCGTCGAAGTCGAAGAGCACGGCGCAGACGCGGAAGGGGCGCGGCGGTCGCGGCTTCGTTGCTGCTTCCGCTGCGGCTGGAAGATGCGATGGGGACGGCTTCATGACACGTCATCTTGCCATGCCGATGGAAGCTGCGTCGACCCCGGGATACGTGCCGCCGTCAATCGTGATCTGCATCTAGGGGTCGTCATCCAGCGATTGCCCGCAGCGGAGGACCCAGGGCTTGAGAACACATGGTTGTACGGGCGTTTGTCAGCTAGAATGCAGCCGTCCGCATCGGGGAGGTGCCAAATGGCTGAGTTCAAGTTGGTCCCGGCAGAAGTGCCACCGGCCGGTCGCAGGGGCGGTTCGTCCGTCTATACCGAGATGGTCGAGCAGTTCCTGGCACAGAAAGCGCCCAGCGTTCGTGTGCAGTACGATCGCAAGCCGGCCACTGTGTACATCGCGCTCAAGAGAGTGGTGCGCAGCGATCCGCGCTTTGCCGCCGTCAGGGTCAGCCAGCGCGGCAATGACGTGTACCTGATCGATACCAGTCGCTAGCGTGCTGCCTGCCGGCCGGTACCGCCGTCCGGCAGCCCGTCAGCGGGTGGCGTGGTCCGGCACTCCTGTCAGCGGGTAGCGCCCGGGAATCCCGCCTGCCCGCTATTCATCGCGCGAGCGCATGCGTTCCTTGAGCTCGCGCTCCATGTCTCTGTCCGCATCCCGCTTGGCGATGTCGGCGCGCTTGTCATAGAGACGCTTGCCCTTGGCCAAGCCGATCTCTATCTTGGCGCGCCCGTCTTTGAAGTACAGCTTCGTGGGCACTATCGAATACCCGCGTTCCTCCACCTTGCCGCGCAGCCTGTCTATCTCCTGCCTGTGCAGCAGAAGCTTGCGGTCGCGTTCGGGCTTGTGATTCCAGATGTTGCCCTGCAGGTAGATACTGATGCTCGAGCCGATCAGCCAGGCCTCGCCGCCGCGCACCTCCACGTACGCATCGCGCAGGCTGACGCGCCCTTCGCGAAGGCTCTTGACCTCAGTGCCGACCAAGGCCAGGCCGGCCTCGAACGTCTCCTCGATGAAGTAGTCGTGGTAGGCCTTGCGGTTGTTGGCCACCAGCTTGATGCCGTGTTCACGCGCCATACGGGTGTGGGGTCGGGTGTGGATGCGGGGCGCCGAAGGATAGCACAGCGCCCCGTGCGTGGGCAGCCGGCAGGTTCGAGGGCGCCGGGGCATGCGGGTGACGTGCCCGACGCGCGCGTTGTGCGGGTGGCCGAGCCGACAGCGTCGGCCGCGCCGGGAGAAGCGTCGACAGCCGCGACCGTCAGTGACGGCCGCGTTGCGCGGAGTGCGGGCGGCCGGCCTGGCGGCGCGGGCTGGGCCGGCCGCCGCGGCGCTTCGGCCGGCCACGTGCCGCCTCGCCGCCGGCCTGGCGGTCGCGTTCGGCCTCGGCGCCGGCGTGGCCGGCTAGGTCCAGCGTGACCCTGCCGCGCGCCTTCTCGATGCGCTCGACGGTCACGCTGATGGCGTCGCCCAGCCGGTACCGCTTGCCGGTCGAGACACCCATGAGCGACGCCCCGCTGGGCGACTCGAAGACGCTCTCGACGCCCAGGCGCCGCGCCGGCACGACGCCCTGGTAGGTGCCGCCGAAGTGCACGAACACGCCGGCGCCGATGATCCCTTCGATCTCGCCCTCGAAGACCGTCTCCCACCCCAGTTCACCGAGCCGCTGCTCGAGCAGGAACGAGAGGGCCACGTCGTCGGCCTCGAGCTCCAGCCTGGCGATCGTCCGCTCCTGCTGCGAGCACTCGTCGGCCACCGTCCCCAGGGTGCCCTCCGGCAGCTCGTCGCCGTCAAGGCCGAGCGTGGCGCAGAGCGCGCGGTGAACGACCAGGTCCGGGTAGCGCCGGATCGGTGAGGTGAAGTGCAGGTAGGCGGTGCTTGCCAGGCCGAAGTGCCCCAGGTTCTCCGGCGCGTAACGCGCCTGCTTCAGCGAACGTAGCAGCAACTGGGGAAAGGCGAGCACGCCCCGCTGCTCTCGGGCGCAGAACCGCGGCAACATCTCCGAGAGCTTGCGCAGGGCGGCGGCCACCTGTTCGGCGCTGGCCTTCTGTGCCTCAGGGAACGGCGGCGTGGGCACGTCCAGCTCCTCCAGCGCTGCCATGAGGCCGTCGGCGGCGTCGGCGTCGGGCGGCTCGTGCACCCGATAGATCGCGTGCGCCTTCTGCGCCGCCAGATGCCCGGCGACCGCTTCGTTGGCCGCCAGCATGTACTCCTCGACCAAGGCGTGCGAGGGCGTCTCGGGCCGCGACATGGCACCGATCAGGCGGCCGGACGCGTCGAAGCGATACTCCGGCTCGAACGAGCCGATGCGCAGCGCCCCGCGGGCGAAGCGCCGCCGTCGGAGGACATCGGCCAGCTCCCAAGCGAGGAGCAGATGCTCGGTGAGGGCGGCGTCGGCGTGGAAAGTGGCGCCCTCGACGACCGTGGCGGCGCCGCTGTCCGCGGCCGCGACCTCGGCCGCCACATCCTCGCCGGCCGAACGCGGCGGCTCGCCGGGCAGGTGCTCGGGTGACAGCTCGACGCCGTTCTCGGCGAGCAGCTGGTCGGCGAACCCGTAGGTGAGCCGGTGGTCGCTGCGGATGAGCGAGCGGTAGAACCGCACGGCGCGCCGCTCGCCCTGAGCATTCAGCTTGATCTCCACCGTGAGGCACTTGCGCGGCTCCCGTGGCTTGAGGCTGCAGACCCCGGAGCTCAGCTCGCGCGGCAGCATGGGCTCCGCCCAGAGCGGCAGATAGACGCTGCTGGTGCGGCGGCGCGCCTCGAGGTCGATGGCGCCACCCGCCGGCACGAAGTAGCTCACGTCGGCGATGTGCACCCACGCCCGGTAGCCACCGTCCTCGCGACGCACCGAGATGGCGTCGTCGAAGTCGCGAGCGGAGTCCGGGTCTATGGTGAATGTGGGCAGGCCGACCAGGTCGATGCGCCGCGCGTCCGAGCGCGCGTTCAGCTGCTCCGCCGCGCGCGCCTCCTCCAGCACGTCGTCAGCGAAGCCCTGCCGGACGCGCTGCGCGTACATGAGCGCCTTGAGCACGGCCGCCAGGTCGCTGCTGTGGCCCAGCACCTCGACGATGCTCAGACGGTTGCCCTGATGGGGCTCGGCCAGCACTATGTCGCCGAGCCCCACCACCGGGCCACCCTTGGCCACCAGCCACTGGCGGTCGTCGGCGAAAAGAGGCTCGAGCGACCAGAACTTGCCCCACCGGGCCACTTCGAAAGGCCTGGGAGCGTCGAAATCCGGCTGCGGTGTGCGCTTCACGCGGGCCACCCTGGGCCTCCTTCTCCGCGACCCTGTCCCGGCCCATCGGCCGTCGCCGGCCCGGCCCGTGGACCCAGTCCGCCGGTCGCCACCTACTGCTCGGCGACGTAGTCCAACGCGGCCTGCAGCTGCTCGTCGCCCTTCTGCTTGGGCTTGTCCTTGACGACGATGTCCGGCCTGATGCCGCGCTTGTTGATGTCGCGGCCGTCTGGCGTGAGATACACGGCCGTGGTGAGCTTGAGCGCCGCCCCCTTGGGCAGGTCGACGATCTGCTGCACCAGGCCCTTGCCGAACGTCTTGGTCCCTATGAGCGTACCGCGCTCGTAGTCCTGGATGGCGCCAGCCGTGATCTCGCTGGCGCTGGCCGTGTAGCCGTTGACCAGCACGATGAGCGGCAGATCGGTGGCCACATCGCCCGTGGCTTCGAGGACTTCCTTGGCCGAGTGCAGCCCCTCCGTGGACACGATAGGGCCGTCGGCGATGAACAGGCTGGATACGTTGACGGCCTCATCGACCAGTCCGCCGCCGTTGTAGCGCAGGTCGAACACGATCCACTTGGCGCCCTTGGACTCGCCCCAGTCGACGGCCTCGCGCAGCTCATCGCCGGCGCCCTGGGCGAACTCACTGAGCTCCACGTAGCCGACCTTGGTGCCGTCTGGTGCGGTGAGCATGCGCTTGCCTGTGATCGGGATGGTGATCTGGCGACGGGTGAGGGTGACGTGACGCCGCTTCTCCTCGCCCTTCTTCTGATACGTCAGCTTGACGGTGGTGCCCTCATCGCCCTTGATGTGCGCGATGTTGGTATCCAGCGAGCGGTCCTTGGTGGGCACACCGTCGACGGCCAGGATGCGGTCGCCGGCCCCGAGGCCCGCTTCCTTGGCGGGCGACCCGTCAAAGACGCCGGTGATCAGCAGGGTCCCGTCGTCATCCTTCTGCAGCGAGGCCCCGATACCCGAGTAGCGTCCCTCCGTCTGCTCGCGCAGGAGCTGGGCCTCGCGCGCCGTGAGATAGACCGTATAGGGGTCGTCGAGCGACTCGAGCATGCCGTCGACCGCCGCGTTGCCCAGCTTGCCGGGGTCGACCTTCTTGTAGTACCTCGACTGGAGCTCCTGGATGACCCGCTCCACGAGAGCAGCCTGGTTGCCGGCCCGGTCCTTCTCCTGGCTCGTGAGATCGATGCCGATGTCGTCCCAGAGCATGCCGATGAGCACACCGATCCCGCCGCCGCCCACGAGTATCACGGCGATCAGCAGCGCCTGGAAGGCAGGAGCGATGCGAGGGCTGCTCAGAGGTACCCCAGAGGATCGACGGGGTTGCCGCTGACGCGTACCTCGAAGTGCAGGTGCGGGCCCGTGGAGTAGCCGGTGCTGCCCACGTAGCCGATCACCTGGCCCTTGGTGACCGAACCGCTGGTGATGAGAATCTGCGACTGGTGCGCATACAGGGTGCTGATGCCGCTGCCGTGATCGATGATGGTGGTGTTGCCGTAGCCGCTCATCCAGGTGGCATAGATGACGCGGCCGCCGTCTGCCGCCTTGATCGGCTGGCCGTACCCGGCGCCGATGTCGATGCCCGTGTGGAACTTGCGCACGTGGAAGATCGGGTGGATGCGCCAGCCGAACGGCGACGAGACGCTGCCGGACACCGGCCACACCATGCTGCCGGTGGCCTTGCCGTCGCCGTTACCGGCCAGACCGTTGATGACGCCGGCCAGGCCCTGGCTCTCTGCAGCGAGCTGCGCCTCCTGCGCCTCCCAGGCGCGGATATCCGTCTCGACCTTGGCCAGGGCCTGGTTCTTGGCCTTGCGGTCTGCCTTGGCCGACGCGGCCGCGGCCTCCTGCTCATTCTGGAGCGACACCAGCTCGTTGTTGCGCTCCTCGAGCCGGTCGCGAATCTTGCGCGCCGCCACCGTGTCGACCAGCAACTCGTGCTTCTGCGTCTTGACGGTGTTGCGCGCCACGGTCAGGTCGCCGACCAGCTCGTCGTCGCTGTCCACGAGCCGCTTCACGAAGCTGAGGCGGCTCACGAAGTCCTCGAAACCGTCTGAACCCAGCAGGAGCTCGACGTAGTCGACGTCGCCGAGCTTGTACGCCTCGACGACACGCTCGTTGAACACCTGCTCCTGCCAGGCGAGCTCGATCTCCGCCTTCTTCAGCTCCCGCTGCTTGGCCTGCAGCTCGGCGTACAGCTCGTCGTAGACCGCCTGCTGCTTCTCCAGCTTCGCGGAGACGACCGCGATCCTGTCGTTCAGCGAGTTGAGCTTGGCGTCAATGGTCTTGAGCTTCTTGTCCAGGCGCGCGATGACCTTGTCGAGGGCGGTCTTCTTGCCCTCAGCCTTCTCTATCAGCTGCTCGAGTTCCTCGAGGGTCTTGGTGGCATGCGCGGGCGGTGCGAAGGAGCCGGAGGCGGCGAGCAGGAGGCCGGCGGCCAGAACCACCGCGAGCAGCAGCGGCAGCCACCGGCGCGACGACAGGGCCGGCCGTGGCTTACGTCCCCGGCACCGCGCGTACGATCCCGGCTGCCGAGGAAGGCTGTGGGGCTTGTGGGCGCGGCGTCTCACTGCTCGGGGTGCGCCGGTGGGGTCTAGACCTTCAGGTAGCGACGCATGGCGATGGCGCTGCCGACACCGCCGAGAAGGGCGCCGAAGATGACCAGCGTGGGCAGCATCCCGAGAGGCCAGGTGCCGCTCTGGAACCAGACGGGATAGACGTCGACGCTCAGGAACTTGAGCGACGAGCCCTGTATCCAGCTGGAGAGGCCGTAGTTGACGGCCCAGATGGCCACCGCCGCGATCACGGAGCCGACGAACCCTGTGATGAACCCCTCGAGCACGAACGGCCAGCGGATGAACCAGTTCGTGGCGCCCACCAGGCGCATGATCTCTATCTCGTTGCGGCGGGCGAAGATCGACAACCGCACCGTCGTCATGATCAGCAGGATGCCGGCCACGGCGAACAGGCCGGTGGCGCCCCACATGGCTTTGGTGACGAGGCTGATGGTGCCCAGCATCTTGCGCACAGTCTCGCGCGCGTAGCTGACGCCGTTGTGCGTGCCGGGGTCGCTGTCGACGATCTCGTCGGTGAAGAACCGCTTGGCGACGACCTCGACCTGATTGGCGTCCTTGCAGTAGATCTGGTAGGACGCCGGCAGAGGGTTGGTGGTGAGGTTCTTGAGCATCTCTTCGCCGACCCGCTTCTCGAATATCTTGAGGGCCTCTTCCTTAGAGATGTACTTGTAGCTCTTCACCTCTGGCATGGCGGCGATCTTCTGCACCATGGCCTTGGTCTGCTCGGCCGTCGCGCTGTCTTTGATGAAGACCTCGATCATGACCCGGTTCTTGAGGCTCGTGGTGCCCTTGTTGAGGTTGGCGTTCATCACGAGCACGAGACCTAGGATGGCCATACTGATGAACACGGTGAGCACGGCCGCCAGGGTCATGATCCAGTTGCGGCGCAGCGACCCGAGCGCTTCGCCGAAGAAGAAGCCGGTCCTCATCGTTGCGCCTCCGTCTGCGACTGCGCAGGCTGACCGTAGGGCGGCTGCGGCTGACCGTAGGGCAGCTGCGCCTCACCGTAAGGCGGCTGCGGCGGGACGCCCGGCTGGACATGGGCGGGCGGCACAGTACCGGTCGGCCACGCCCCGGCGCCGTTGGGCGGGGCCGTGCGGCCGTTCGGCGGCATGCCGGGCCCGTTGGGCGGGACCGCAGGGCCGACGGGCTGCGCCGTGCGGCCGATTCCCGGCTGGCCCTGCGGAGCCCGCGGCGCCACCGGGATGGCGCCGGTGGTGGCCGGTGGTGGCCCCACGACCGGGATGGCGCCCGTGGTGGCCGGACCCGGGACCACGACCGGCATGGAGCCGGTGGTCCCCGGACCCGGGACCACGACCGGCATGGAGCCGGTGGTCCCCGGTCCGACGATCGGGATCTCGCCGGTCTCGTCGTCGTAGCCGCCGCGACGCTCGTCTCGTATCAGGCGGCCGCCGTCCAGCGCGAACACGCGCTTGCGCATGCGGTTGACCATCTCGCGGTCGTGGGTGGCCACGACGACCGTGGTGCCGGTGCGGTTGATGCGCTCCAGCAGCTGCATGATGTCGATCGACGTGTCCGGGTCGAGGTTGCCGGTAGGCTCGTCGGCGAGGAGCAGCGGTGGATGATTGACGAAGGCGCGGGCGATGCTCACCCGCTGCTCCTCACCGCCGCTGATCTCGCTCGGCAGGCTGTTCATCTTCTCGTAGAGACCCACCAGCTTGAGGATCTCGGGAACCTTCTTGCGGATGTTCTTGTTGTTCTCGCCGACCACCTCGAGCGCGTACGCCACGTTCTCGTACACGGTCTTGCTGGGCAGGAGCTTGAAGTCCTGGAACACGCAGCCGATGTTGCGGCGCAACAGAGGCACGCGGCTGCGCCGCAGGGTGGCGAGGTTGCGCCCGGCGACCACGACGCGGCCGTTGGTGGGGACCAGCTCGCGGAGCACGAGCTTGATGAGCGTGGACTTGCCCGAGCCCGATGGCCCCACCAGGAAGACGAACTCCCCTTTGGGGATGTGGAACGTACAATCCATCAGGCCTACGACCTTCTCGTCGTACAGCTTGGTGACATTCTCGAAGACGATCATGCGCTATGTGCTCCGGGGTAGTGGACGGGAGACCCTGGGCCGACCGGGCGAAGGGGCCTGTGGATGCGGCCGCGGCCGGCGGACCCTCTCGTTTCAGTCATCGAGCTCGACGATGGCACGTTGTGGACACGCGCCGGCAGCTTGCGCGACGCAGTCCTCGCTCCTGACGGGCTCTTCATCTATCAAACACGCCACCTTGTGATCGTCGAGGGCGAACACCATGGGACAGAGCTGCACACAGGTTCCACATCCTATGCAGCGTTCCCTGTCGACGACCCATTTCGTCATGTGGTCTGCGGCCCGCCCGCGGGCCCGGTGGCACTCGGTTCACCGGCCCGTCTCGCGGTGATCCGCAAGCGGCCGGCCGGCGACGGACCAGCGGCCATGATGGCACGGCGCCGGAGGCATGTAAAGCCGCGCATACGCCCCGCGAGGCCCTTCCGCAGGTTCACAATAGGCCTGCTGAGAGCGGTCTGAAACCATGTGCGTCTCAATGTCGGCGGCGTTCGTCGGAGCCCGAACGAGGCCGTGAGAGATGGGGCATGGAAGGGGGCTGCCGACGTCGAGACAGACCAGTTGAGCGAGCCAAGAGGAGCACTGGTGAGGTCGGCAGCCCCGCCGTACTTTCGGCGCGGCCGGGGGCTTCCCTTCCGGCCGGCCGGCCGTGGACCGCTGCGGCGGCATGGTCGTCGAACGGCTGGGCTGCCCCTCCGAGGGCGGGCCGACCCGGCGGGCGCGGCAACGGCCTCCGGCACCGGCCCGTGGTCCGCCGCAACCGTCCGGGCTCGCCGACAACGAAGCGGTCGACTCCCCGCGCGCCGGCCCTCGCGACCCGTGGGCGGCCGACCA
>CAZIGT010000023.1:0-19418 GCA_964538465.1 uncultured Thermoleophilia bacterium
CCGGTGCACCCAGACCTTCACCGTCCGCGACGCCTCGCCGCGCTCTCGCTGTCCCGCACGGCGCTCGCCGCTGGCCTCGCCGCGCACGTCTTCCGCAGGCCTTCCACGCGCTCCGACCGGCGCGCCGCGCTCGCCCGGCAGCTCGTGCTCCTCGAGCTTGGCGATGTTGTGCGCCACGTCATAGACGAGGCGCACGTCCAGCCGCTCCCACGAGCGACCGAAGACCTGCTCCAGTCCGAGCCGCACCTCGTGCATCATCACCTGGCGGTTGGCGAAGGCGAAGTTCGCGGCGGCCGCCATGGCGGCGAGGTAGTCGGCGCCCTCGGGCGAGGTGACCGGCGCGCACGCGAGCTGCCGGTCCGGCAGCTCGTAGCCGTAGCGCCGCGTCGCCGCCGCCATCCGTTGTAGGTGGTCCGTGCAGGTCTGATGACCGAATCCGCGCGACCCGCTGTGGATCATCACGGCCACCTGCCCGGGACGGATGCCCCAGGCGGCCGCCGTCTGCTCGTCGTACACGTCGGCGACCACCTGCAGTTCGATGAAGTGGTTGCCCGCCCCCAGGCTCCCCACCTGTGTGTGCCCGCGGTCGACGGCCCGCTGCGAGACCGCATCCGCGCTGGCGCCCGGCATGGCGCCGTACTCCTCCGTGTGTTCCAGGTCCTCCGGAGTGGCCAGCCCCCGCTCGACCAGCCAGGGCACGCCTTCCTCGACAAGACGCCTGAGCTCGCGGGGACGAAGGTGCAGCGACCCGCGATCGTTGGTCCCCTGCGGCACCCGGCGCATCAGCTCGTGGAGGACCTCCTCCGCATGCGGCCGCACCTCGCTCTCGCGCAGCCCCGTGCTCACCAGACGCACCCCGCAGTTGATGTCGAAGCCCACGCCGCCGGGACTCACCACGCCGCCATCGGCGCGCATGGCGGCCACTCCGCCGATGGGGAAGCCGTAGCCCCAGTGGATGTCCGGCATGGCGAAGCTCGCCTTGACGATGCCGGGCAAGGTGGCGACGTTGGCGACCTGCTGCAGCGCCTGGTCGTCCGCGGCCTTGTCGAAGAGCTCCTGGCTGGCGAACACGACGCCGGGCACGCGCATATCGCCTTCCGGCTCGATGACGTACGTGTATTCGTCTGTGCGCTCGATGTGCGTCACGGCGTTCTCACAACCTCTGCCCGTGCCTCGCCGCTGCTTCGCCCCTGCCTTGCAGCCGCCTTCTGAGGGTACCCCGTTCAGCATGATCGCAACTACCAGGGTGTGGCGTGAGTGCGTACCCGGGCAGGCTCCCGGGTGCGTGCCGGAGCGCGTTGCGAACCCGATCCTGGACGTCGAGCCGCACGCGTTCCGGACGCGCCCGGGAGCCCTCCGGATCCGGCCGCGGGCGGCACGCCCCCGCTCCTCAACACGGCCCTCTCCACGTGCCGGACACGTCGGCGGCACCGATTCTTGGGCGCGGTGCTAGACGTCGAGCAGCACGTGCCCCTGCCAGCCATCCGCGGTCTGCTCGAGCGAGAGGCCGTGGAGGGTCGCCGCCTTGACGACATGGCGCACCGAATGGCGGCGGGCGTCGACGGCTTCGCCCACGCCCGCCGCCCGCAGCCGCCATGGCACACGGACGGCGGGCGCTTCGCCCGACGCGCCCGAGGCGGCGACTGCGCGAGAAGCGGCCGGAGCGGCTGCTGCTTTCGCGGCGGCCGCAGAGGCTGCTTCCTGCGCGGCCAAGGCCGCGGCGCTCTCGGCCGGCCCCACCACGGCCACCTCGACGCGCGCGAACACCACGCGCCGCGCCTCGGTCACGTAGAGCAGCTCGTTCAGCCACGCAGCCAGCAGGAGCTCCCCGTCCGGCGCCTCCAGCTCGATCGCGACGCGCGCCGCCGGCTTCACAGCCTCCGTCTCGTACATCAGCGAGAACATGCCGAGCGCCGCCTGCTCGAAGACCTCCGCGGCGCTCCCCCCCCACGCCCTGATGCCCACGTCCGCCGTGTGCTCGGTGAGCTCGAATCCCCGGGATGCAGTGTCCGTGACGGCCTCCGCTCCGTCGGCCGGCCTGCCACCCTCAAGAAGGCCCGCCGCCGCCCAGACCATTTCCCCGCAGCGTAGACCAGCATGCGCCCGGTCGCCAGCCCCCACCGCGTCACGCTTGCGCGGTCCCAGATCGCTCAGCGTACCTCTTGACCCTGCCGCCGACCATTCGCCAGACTCAGACACGGAACCATCCGCGTTGCTGCAGGTGGGTGCGTGGATCCCGAGCGTGCCACCGATGCCTACAAAGCTGTGCCCGACCTCGAGTCCGTCATCCTCGAGGCCTTGCGGGCCGCGGGCAAGGACGTCGATGCTCTCGCCCCTGAGGACCTGTCCCCCGTCGACGAGTTCCACATACGGGGGCGCAGGGCCACGCAGGAACTCGCCGCGCTCGCCGAGGTCCAGGAAGGGTGGCGCGTGCTGGACGTGGGGAGCGGCCTGGGCGGATCAGCCCGTCTGCTGGCCCTGGAGTTCGGGTGCCATGTGACCGGTCTGGACGCCCAGCCGACGTACTGTGAGGCGGCCGCCTCGCTCTCGCGGCGGCTCGGGTTGAGTCACCTCACGCAGTTCGATTGCGGCGATGCCTGCGCCCTGCCGTACACCGACGGCGCCTTCGATCTCGTGTGGACGGAGCACACTCAGATGAACGTCGCCGACAAGACGCGGTTCTGCGCCGAGATCGCGCGTGTGCTCAGGCCTGGCGGCCGTCTGGCGTTCCACGACATCTTCCAGGGACCGGGCGGCGGCGTGCATTTCCCGGTCCCCTGGGCCACAGTCGCGGCCGGCAGCCACCTCGTGACGCCGGACGAGTTGCGGAAGCTGCTGGAAGCCGGCGGCTTTGAGGTCCGCCACTGGCGCGACGTCTCAGCCGAGTCCCTCGCCGCGTTCGAGCACGCCGTGGCACGCACCGCCGAGCGGGGACCCTCCCCACTCGGCACGCACCTGCTCTCCTTCGCCGACGCTCTGACGCTGCAGGAGAACCAGCGCCGCAATCTGGCGGAGTGCCGCATCGTGGTCTTTGAAGCCGCCTTCGACGCACCGCCCCGTTGACCGGCGACCGGCACGCAGACCCGGCGACCGGGCATGGGGCACGCCCGCCCGGCCAGGAACCGCTGCTCAGTGGAGGACGGTCGTCTTCTCCCGCAGGATCTCCACGAGCTGACCGGCCAGTTGCGCGGCGTCCCCTTCCAACACTACGCCGCCTTCACGCCTGGCCGGTGCGTGGAAGCTGTCGGTTACACTCAGGGGATCCACGGTGAGCAGTTCCGCCATCGGGATGGCGGTCAGTTCCTTCTTCTTGGCCTTCATGATGTTGGGAAGCGTGGGATAGCGAGGAGTGTTCAGCCCGCTCTGGCACGTGACCACCGCCGGCGTGGAGAACCGCAGAACAGCCTTGAGCCCGCCCTCCAGCTCACGCTTGACCGTGACCGAGCCGTCGACGTAGTCCAAGGCCACCACCGTCGTCGCACAGACGCGATCCAGGAGCTCGGCGACCAGCACGCCCACCTGCCCGGAGCCCCGGTCCTGCGACTGGAGCCCCGTGAAGATGACGTCGAAGGCACTACGCTCCGCGAAGCTCGCGATGATAGAGGCGATCTGCCAAGGGTCTCTCTCGTGGGCCTCGGGATCCCGGACATGCACCGCCCGGTCGCACCCCATGGCCAACGCCTTCTTCAGCGCCTCGACCACGCGGTCCGGGCCGACGGAGATGACGGTCACATCCGGCTCTCCGCCAAGCTGCTCCTTGAGAAGGATCGCTTGCTCGACCGCGTACTCGTCGTACTCGTTCATTCGGAACGCCAGCTCCTCGTCGGAGAACCACCGACCGGTTCCGTTCGGCTTGAAGTGCGATCCCATGTCAGGGACCTGCTTGACGCAGACGAGGACCTTCATCCGTTTCCCCCCTCGAGTCGTTCGGCCACGAGCTCCGCGAGGTCTCGCGCCCGCAGCTCCTCCTCGCGGCCGGTGGCCTTGATCCCGTCCTCGAACATCGTGAGGCAGAACGGGCAGCTGCTCACCAGGAGCGGTGCCCCGGTGGCGCTGGCCATCTTCACGCGTTCCTCGCTGATGCGCGTGCCCAGCTTCTCGTCGGCCAGGATGCGACCGCCGCCGCCGCCACAACAGAAGCTCTCGCGTCCCCGCCTCTCCATCTCCGTGACCTTGCCTCCGACGGCCGTGAGAACGGCGCGCGGCTCGGCGAAGATCCCCGCGTAGCGACCCAGATAGCACGAGTCGTGGTAGGTTGCCTCGAAGGGAGTGGGCTCAAGCCGCAACCGATCCCGGCGCAACAGCCGCTCCACGAAGGTGGCGGAGTGCTCCACCGGGACAGTCAGGCCCAGGTCGCGGTAGTCCCGCACCAGAGTGTTGTAGCAATGCGGGCAGGTGGTCACGATCCGCCGTGCACCGCTGGCGTCGATGGCGGCGACGTTCTCGGCGGCGGTCATCTGGTAGAGGTACTCGTTGCCCAGCTTGCGCACCGGCTCGCCGCAGCACTTCTCGTCCTTGCCGAGAATGCCCAGGCGGATCCCGGCGGCGGCACAGATCTCGACGAGACTCCTGGCGACCGCCTGATTGCGCCGGTCGAACGACGCGTAGCAGCCCACGAAGTAAAGGACGTCGACGTCCGCGGTGCCGTCAGCGACCTGCACGTCCAACCCTTCTGCCCAGCCGGCGCGGCTCGCGTAGGCCAGGCCGAACGGATTGCCGTTGACCTCGACGCCCTCGGTAGCGGTCCGCACCTCATCCCCGGCGAATGCACCTTCCATCAGCGTGAGGTTGCGTCTCAACTCGATGATCTTGTTGACGTGCTCCACGTTCGTGGGGCAGATCTCCTGACAGGCGCGGCACGTCGTGCAGGCCCAGAGGGCGTCTTCGGTCACCCTAGGGGCGAGATCCGCGCCGGGATCGGCGAACGCCGTCTCCCCGATCCGCAAGACCACCTCCATGGGCGAGAGTGGCTTTTCCGTGCTCCACGCCGGGCAGCGGTCCTGACACCGTTTGCAGCGCGTGCAGGCGTCGGCGTCGAAGATGTCCTTCCAGGTGAGATCGCTCACCTTCGCCGCGCCGTACTGCTCGATCGCCTCGTCATCCAGATCGATGGTCGCCAGCGTGCCCTTGGGGGAGAGATCGACGAAGAAGTACTTGGCCGGCGCGGTGAAGAGGTGGCGCAGCTTGGTGAATGGGATGAGCGCAATGAACGCCAGCGCCAGGAGCATGTGGAACCACCACAGCACCTCGTGCGTCACCTGCAGCACCGTGGGACTCATGGCCGTGAACAGGCGCCCGAACAGGTAGCCGATCGGCGCATAGTGAACCAGCGGTGAACCCTCCGGGATCTCCGTGGCCGCCATGCGTAGCCCCTCGACGACGAAGCCCGTGAGCAGGATCGCGAAGAGCAGTGCGTGCACGATGTAGTCGTCGCGGATGGTCGGCAGCCCCTTGGGCCGGTACAGGAAACGTCGCACCAGCAGGCCGCCCAACGTGAGTACGGCGGCCAGCCCCGCCAGATCGAGCACCAGAGAGAAGGCCTCGTAGAAGCCGCCGTGGAGGTACTCGACGTTGAAGATGGGGTGGATCACGTCGATCTGGAGCATGATCAGTGCGGTGCCCAGGAAGAGCAGGCTGAAGCCCCAGAACAACACGGAGTGGAAGATGCCGGGGGCCGGCACGAGAAGCACGCGCCACTGGGCCAGCGAGTTCCTCAGGGTCAGCCACAGCCGCCTGAGCACGTGATCGCGGCGGTTCAGATGCTTGCCGAGCCGATAGACCCGGATGCGCCGGCAGAAGCCCCAGGCGAAGATTGCGACGGCGACCACGCTCAAGGCGTACATCGGCCACACCACGCCGTGCCCGACGTTCCAGTAGATCTCCCTTGTCGTCTCCATCGCCGAGGTCACGAAAGCAGCATCTTGGCGATCACGATGCGCTGCGCTTCGCTGGTGCCTTCGTAGATCTCGGTGATGCGGGCGTCACGGCACATGCGTTCGATCTCGTAGTCGACAACGTAGCCGTAGCCGCCATGGATCTGCATGGCCTCCTTGGTGACGAACGCCGCGGTCTCGGAGGCCGTGACCTTGGCCATGGCGGAGGCCATGGCGTAGTTCCTGTGCTGATCCTTGAGCCAAGCCGCCTTGTACGTGAGCAGGCGACTCATCTCGAGGCGCGCGGCCATGTCGGCCAGCTTGAACTGGATCGCCTGGAGGTTGCAGATGGGCCCTCCGAACTGCTTGCGTTCCTGCGAGTACGCCAGTGCCCGCGCGAAGGCCTCCTCAGCTATCCCCAACGCCGGAGCCGCGATCCCTATGCGACCGCCGTGCAGCGTCTCCATGGCGATCCTGAAGCCCTGGCCCTCCGCGCCGAGCAGGTTCCCGGCCGGCACGTGCAGATCGTCGATGCCGAACGCCGTGGTCGACGTGCCGCGGATCCCCATCTTGTCCTCGTTCCTGAGGACGTTGATGCCGGGTGTGGTCAGGTCGATGATGAAGGCGGACAGCCCCTTGTGCCGGAGGCTGCGATCGCTGGTGGCCACCACGACGGCGGTGCCCTGGCAGTCTCCGTTCGTGATGAAGACCTTGGCGCCGTTGAGGACGAACTCGTCGCCCTGCCGCCTGTAGGTGGTGGACACGCTGGATACGTCCGTGCCGGCGTCCGGCTCGGTCAGCAGCAGGCAGCCGATCTTACGGCCGGCCGCCAGGTCGGGAAGGTACGTGAGCTTCTGCTCTTCTGTGCCGAAGCGGAGGATCGGGTCACACGCAAGCGAGCTGTGCGCGGAGATGAAGACGCCACTCGAGCCGCACGCCTTGGAGACCTCTTCGATCACCAGGGCGTAGGAGAGCACATCCAGGCCGGCTCCTCCGTACTCCTCCGGGATGTAGCAGCCCAGAAAGCCCATCTCCCCCAGCTGCGAGATAATCCTGTCGGGGATGGCATGCTCCTGGTCTATCCGGACCGCGACCGGCCTGAGCTCTTTGTCGACGAAGTCACGTACGGCGTCGCGCAGTACCTTGTGGTCCTGGCTCAGCTCGAAGTCCATGCGTCAGCCTTTCTCCCGGTACTTCGTTCACATGCTGCGGCGGTACTGACCGCCGACCTCGAACAGAGCGCTCGACATCTGGCCGAGCGAGCAGAC
Source organism: uncultured Thermoleophilia bacterium (assembly GCA_964538465.1). Lineage (GTDB taxonomy): Bacteria > Actinomycetota > Thermoleophilia > UBA2241 > UBA2241 > UBA6103. Next base: position 7,142 of record CAZIGT010000023.1, read on the forward strand.
ACGCGCGGCGTCCATGAGCACGTCGAAGATGTTGGCGTCGTCGATCGCCGCCTGGCGAAGGGCCGTCAAAGCCGCCGGCGCCTCTTCGGCGTGGCGGGCGTGGAAATCGGCGAGACGGCGGAGCTGTGACTGCTTCTCTTCCTCCGTGGAACGGGCCAGTCGCAGCTCCTGCGGCGTCTCGCTGCCGTTCGGGTTGCGGAACGTGTTGACGCCGATCACGGGTATGCTGCCGTCGTGCTTCTTTTGCTCGTAGAGCATCGACTCGTCCTGGATCCTCTGACGCTGATAGCCCGTCTCCATGGCCCCCAGCACGCCGCCGCGGTCGGCGATGCGTTCGAACTCCCGCAGGACGGCCTCTTCTACCAGGCTCGTGAGCTCCTCGATGATGAACGAGCCCTGGTTCGCGTTCTCGTTCCTGGCCAGACCCCACTCGCGGTTGATGATGAGTTGGATGGCGAGTGCGCGGCGCACGGATTCGTCGCTGGGAGTAGTCACCGCCTCGTCGTAGGCGTTGGTATGCAGTGAGTTGCAGTTGTCGTAGATGGCGATCAGCGCCTGCAGGGTGGTGCGGATGTCATTGAAGTCCATCTCCTGCGCGTGCAGCGAGCGACCACTCGTTTGCGTGTGGTACTTGAGTCTCTGGCTGCGCTCGTTGGCGCCGTAGCGGTCTCGCATCGCGACCGCCCAGATGCGCCTGGCCACGCGACCCAGGACCGAGTACTCGGGCTCCATCCCGCTACTGAAGAAGAATGAGAGGTTGGGCGCGAAGTCGTCCACTTTCATGCCGCGCGCCAGATACGCCTCGACGTAGGTGAACCCGTTCGCAAGCGTGAAGGCAAGCTGCGTGATCGGATTGGCGCCGGCTTCGGCGATGTGGTAGCCAGAGATGGAGACCGAGTAGAAGTTGCGCACGCAGTGGCGCACGAAGTAGTCCTGCACATCGCCCATCATCTTGAGGGCGAAGTCGGTGGAGAAGATGCAGGTGTTCTGACCCTGGTCCTCTTTCAGGATGTCCGCCTGCACGGTACCACGCACGTTCTCCAGCACCCAGGCGCGGAGCTTCGCGGCCTCGTCTTCGGTGGGCTCGCGGCCGTTCTCGGCACGGAACGCCTCCAGGTACTGGTCGATCGCCGTGTTCATGAACATGGCCAGGATCATGGGAGCCGGGCCGTTGATGGTCATGGACACAGAGGTGGTCGGGCTGCAGAGGTCGAAGCCGTCGTACAACTCCTTCATGTCGTCCAGGGTCGCGATGGAGACCCCTGAGTTGCCGATCCTGCCGTAGATGTCCGGAGGCAACGCGGGATCGGCGCCGTAGAGCGTCACCGAGTCGAACGCGGTCGACAGACGGACCGCCTCCATTCCCTCGGAAACCAGCTTGAAGCGCCGATTCGTGCGAGCAGGATCGCCTTCACCGGCGAACATGCGCGTGGGGTCCTCCCCGACACGCTTGAAGGGGAACACCCCGGCGGTGAATGGGAAGGCGCCGGGCACGTTCTCCTGCATGAGCCAGCGGAGGATCTCCCCCTCGTCGGTGAACGCGGGCAGCGCGACCTTGGGGATCCTGGTGCCGGCCAGGGTCGTGCCGGCGACGCCGTTGCCGTTCTCCACCTGGCCGGCGGCAGCTTCTCCGCCGGCCGAGTACTTCGCCTGCAGGTCGGGCCACGATGCCAGCAGATCCCGAGCGCGGGCGTCCAGCGCGCCATCACGCTCGCGAGCGAGCGCGGTCAGGCGCGCGGTCTCCTCGCCGGCAGCAGGCCCGGAGGCAACGACGGACGTGCCCTGGTCGGAGGCGAGCGTGCGAGCCTCCTCCAGCATCCGGGCGGCTGCCAGCAACTGCTGCCGCTCGCGCGCCAGCCGTACCTGCTCGGCGGTCCACTCGTGGTAGCGGCGCACGGTCTCGGCGATCTCGGCCAGATAGCGACTCCGCCCTACCGGCACCACGCGGGTGCCGTCGCTCGAGTAGCGCACGGCGACGGCAGGCAGTCTGCCCTCCTTGGCCCGCAGACCGCGTTCGACCAGCCTGGGCAGGAGGCACTGGTACAGCGCCGTCACGCCGTCGTCGTTGTACCGGGACGCATGGGTGCCGAACACGGGGATGGCTTCGACGGGCTCGGTCCACAACTCACGGTTGCTGCGGTACTGCTTGATGACATCGTGCAAGGCGTCGAGCGAGCCCTTACGGTCGAACTTGTTGATCGCGACGAAGTCGGCGAAATCCAGCATGTCGATCTTCTCGAGCTGCGACGCCGCCCCGAACTCGGGTGTCATGACGTAGAGACTCACGTCGCAGTAGGGGACGATGGCGGCGTCACCCTGGCCTATGCCGGACGTCTCCACGATGATCAGGTCGAAGCCCGCCACCTTGCAGGCCGCGATGACGTCCGGGAGAGCGTCGGTGATCTCGGAGCCGGCATGGCGCGTAGCCATCGACCGCATGAAGACGTTCTCGCGCCCATTCCACGGCCCGATCGCGTTCATGCGGATGCGGTCGCCGAGCAGGGCGCCGCCAGACTTGCTCCTCGAGGGATCGATGGAGATGATGGCGAGCTGGAGGGCGTCTTCCTGGTCCAGACGGATGCGCCGGATCAGCTCGTCGATGAGGGACGACTTCCCGGCGCCACCGGTACCGGTGATACCCAGCGTGGGCACCGTGTGGTCTCGCGCGGTCTGGTGGAGCTCGGCCTTCTCCCTGGGCGTGACCAAGCCGTTCTCCAGGGCCGTGATGAGCCGGGCAAGCTGCCGCTGCCTTGCGGCCGCGCTCCCCGCCATCAGGGCATCCATCTCGATGGGCGCGTAGACGGACGAGCCGGCGAGGCACGCGTCGATCATCGCCCTGATCATGCCGACGAGGCCCAGGCGTTGTCCGTCCTCCGGGCTGAAGATGCGCGTGACGCCGTAGTCCTGCAGTTCCGCGATCTCGTGTGGCACGATCACGCCGCCGCCGCCGCCGAAGACCTTGATGTGCGCCGCGTCGTGCTCTTTCAAGAGGTCGATCATGTACTTGAACGACTCGACGTGACCGCCCTGGTAGCTCGACAGGGCTATGCCCTGCACGTCCTCCTGCAGCGCCGCCGTGACGATCTCGTCGACCGAGCGGTTGTGGCCGAGGTGCACCACTTCCACGCCGTTGGCCTGCAGCACCCGTCGGATGATGTTGATGGAGGCGTCGTGACCGTCGAACAACGAAGCCGCGGTCACGAACCGCACCCAGGTGGACCGTCCGACGCCCTGCGCGTCCGGCGCTGGGTTCCGAACGTCCGTGATGTCGGCCTTGACGGCGCGCGACGATGCCCTGGTTGCGCCTGAAGCACTGCCGTTCTGCATCACTCGCCCCTACAGCTTCGCGACCAGGGCCGGAACGAAATCGTTGAGATCGGCGACCACCAGCACATCGGCAACCTCGCCGATCGGAGCCTCTCTGTCCTTGTTGATGGCCACGACGAAGTCGGATTGCTTCATGCCGGCCAAGTGCTGGATGGCACCACTGATGCCGCAGGCTACGTAGAGCTTGGGCGCGACTGTCTGGCCCGTAGTGCCCACCTGTCGGCTGCTCTCCACCCACTCGGCGTCCACCACGGGCCTGCTTGCTCCCAACTCACCGTGAAGCGCGTTCGCCAGTGAGGCGACGACCTCGACGTTCTCCTTCTTGCCGACCCCGCGGCCGGCGCTGACGATGACGTCGGCCCGCGTGAGGTCGATGTCCCGCGCGGCAGCAGGCTCGTACCCAAGGAACTCGACCCTGGGAGCGAACTCAGCCTCCAGTCTCACGACGTTCGGCGTGCCCTGCGGCGGCGACGAGGGGACGAAGACCCCCGACTGGATCGTGAGGATCGCCCTGCCGCTGAGGGCCCGGACCGTGCGACGCATCTTGCCGCCGCAGCAGCCGACCTCGAAGCCGCCCTCCGCGAGCCCCACGATCTCCGACACCTGACCGGCCTGCATGCGCGCAGCCACGCGGGGAGCAAGGTCCCAACCGTAGGAGGAGTGCAGAAACACGACGCAGTCGGGGTCTTCGTTCGCGACCGCCGCGAGCACCAGGCTCCTGTGTGTGTCTGGGTCGTACTCGCCATATGTGGCGACATCTGCCAGGTAGACGGTGCCGTCGTACTTGGGGACGCTCGTCTCTTCGCCTACCAGGAGCATCGCCGTCTCGGCGCCGATCTGTTCCGCGAAGGCGAGGAGCTCGTAGCTGGTGTCGAGGAGCGTACCTTGACGATACTCACAGACCAGAAGCGCCCTCACGAAGACCTCCTCTCGAGGCGGCGGAACGACCGCTCGTCACAGTGCAGCTCAGGCTCCAGCTCCATCTCGTCCTTCTTCCAAGTCACGTCGAGGACATCGATGAGTCGGGCGATACCCATCGCCAGCCGTTCGGCCAGATCCTCGTCTGTGTCGATCCCGATGGTGATGACCGTCCTGCCGTCGGCGATGTTGCGTGCCGTGAAGTGGTCGATGTTCACGCCGCGACGACCGACCTGTCCGGCGACGCGGGCCAGGACCGACGGCCGGTCCAGCACGATGATGTGCAGGGTGTGCTTCACGACCCCGCCCGCCCTTCCGGGTCCCGTGCAGTGGCGGTGAAGACATACTGAACGCCGGTCACTGCGTCACCCGACACTCGGCATGGACGCCTCCGTGGGTCCCGGCATCATCCCTTCGTCCTCTCGGGCAGGGAACGCCTTCTCCATGGCCTCCAGGTACTCCCATCCGTTCGCGATCGCCGACCGCAGGTAGCCCACGTCCAGCGTCTTGGACTTGAACCGTCCCTGCCGGGACAGGTAGTCCTCGACGTCCGTTCCGTCCGGCCGCGCATTGATGCGAAAACGCCACCCGCCGAACACCTCGTACAACGGGAACAGTCCGCTGCCTACGGCGGCGCGGACAAGGTCGACGCCCTCTGCCGGATCGGACTTCCAGCCGGCGGGGCAGGGGGAGAGCATGTGCAGGAAGCGGAAGCCATGCATGCTGAGCGCTACGCGGACCTTGCGCAGGAAGTCATCCCTGTGGGCCAGCGACAGCGTCGCCGCGTAGGGAACGCGGTGAGCCGTCATCACGGCCATGATGTCCTTCTTGGGTTCCCGCTTGCCGGTGGGCGTGGTGCTCGTCTTGGCGCCCGGCAGCGTTGCGCTGCTTCGCTGCCCGCCGGTGTTGCCGTAGATCTCGTTGTCGTAGCAGACGTAGATGACGTTCTCGTTGCGCTCGGCCGCCCCCGAGAGCGTGGCCATGCCGATGTCGTACGTGCCTCCGTCGCCGGCCCAGCAGATGGTGGGATGGTCCTCTGCGTTCAGGGCACGAATCCGGCTGACACCGCTGGCTACGGCCGGTGAGGACGCGAAGGGCGTCGCCACGGCCGGCACACCGAACGCCGTTGCGGGATATGAGCCGGGCGTCACCGAGGCACAACACGCCGGGACGATCATGGTCGGCCGAAGAGCCCCCAGCGCATCATCGAACCATTGGAGGCCGAGCGACATCCCGCACCCTGCACAGGATCCGTTCCCTATCCGCCAGAGCGCATCGTCGCGGCGCGTCGCAGCGCACTCCGGAGCTTCGACTGTGATCATGCGACCGCCTCCATGATGAACATGGGCTCACAGGACACGTTGCGCCGCTGCACGTCGTCGACAATCCCTTCGATGACCGGCGGCGTAACGTCGGCACCCCCGAGCCCCACGATGTAGTCCTGCAGGAGAACGTCCGGACGGTCGCGCAAGCTCACGGCTATCTCGTTCCAGAAGATGCCGCCGGAGCCGGGGGAGTGGTTGCGGTCGAGGACCGCGACCCGCTGCGCGGATCCGATCGCCGTCGCGAACGCCGTCCTCACGAACGGCCGGAACATCTTCACGCGCACCAGCCCGACCTTCTCTCCGCGAGCACGCCGCGCCTTCATCACCTCTCTCGCCGTCTGCGCCATGGTGTTGCAGGCGACGAGCACCGTCTCGGCGTCCTCTGTCTCCTCTGCTACCAGCGCACCGGCGGGCCGCCGCCCGAACACCTGCTCGAACTCGTCCAGTGCCTGCTCGAGCACCTGTGGCACCCGGTCCATCGCATCCTGCATGGCGGACCGCTGGCGCTGTGTGTCCCGCGGCCACGTCATGCCGCCATACATGCGGGCGTGGTCGAAGTCGAGCTTGTGGGGCAGGTCGAGCAGCGGCAGGTACGCGTCGACCAGTGGCTGCTCCGGCAGGTCGACCACCATCTGTGTGTGCGACAGGATGAAGCCGTCCTGGGCGACCAGTGCCGGCAGCAGCACCCGCCGATCCTCACCCACGCGGAACGCAACGAGGATGGTGTCCACCAGGTCCTGGTGGGTCTCACAGTAGAACTGCATCCAGCCGGTGTCGCGGAGGGCGAGGCTGTCGCCCTGATCGGCCCAGATGTTCCACGGTGGCCCGAGCGTACGGTTCGACGCGACCATGACGATCGGCAAGCGGTAGAAGCCCGCCGCGAAGACACACTCGTTCATGTACGCAAGACCGTTCGATGAACTCGCCGTGAACGAACGGGCACCCGCGATGGAGACGCCCATGCAGACGGCCATGGCGCTGTGTTCCGACTCCACGGGGGCCACACTGCCCTTGGCGAAGTGGTGCGCCATCAAGTATTCGATGATCTCGGTCTGTGGGGTGATCGGGTACACGCCACTGCCGCACCCCCGCGCGTCGCGGTTGGCTTCGCCGGCGACCGCGAGCGTGTAGCCGGCGGCGTTGTTCCCGGTCACGTAGGCGCGACTCATCGCGCGACCTCCTCGCCGCAGTTGACCATGACGATCGCGCCGCGCGGACACTGCGCCGCGCAGAGACCGCATCCCTTGCAGTACTCGTAGTCGAATCCATAGCGGCGTGTACCATCAGGGCCGACGACCCCTTCCGGGCAGAAAGCGATGCACGTCTGGCACTCGTTGCAGGCTCCGCAACTCAGGCAGCGGGCGGCCTCTTCGGCGATCTCGTCCTCCTCCGACCCGGCGGCGAGCCCCAGGTGCACTTCGCCGAAACCGCACTTCCGCTCACGAATGGGGAGCGTCCTGCCCTTGTGCTGCGGCAGCTTGGGGAAGCTCCGCAACGCCATGACCTCGGGCCCGGCTGTCTCGTGCGCCTCCGGTGACCCGAGTGCTTCGCCGCAGAGCTGCGCGTGGATGCGAGCGGCGGCGGCTCGTCCGCTGCCCACCGCGGCCGTCACCGTGCCGGCGCCTGTGACCAGATCGCCGCCGGCAAGGACCAGCGAATCGCCCACGCCGCCACACACCCGGCAATCCTTGATCTCCGCGCCCGCCGGCAGCACCGACAGATCCGGCGACTGCCCCAGTGCGAGCAGCAGGCGATCGCAAGCGAACTCGACCACTGCCTCATCCCCGCTGACGGGGACTGGACGCCGGCGTCCGGACTCGTCCGGCTCGCCCAGACGCATCCGCCGGCACGCCAGGACCCGGCCGTTCCGCTGATCGCGCAGGCGAATAGGCGCCACCAGTTCATCGAGGACCACGCCCTCCTCGAGCGCCTCGTCGATCTCCTCGGCGATCGCCGGCATCTCGCTTCGGGTACGCCGATACGCGATGCGCACATCCCGCGCGCCGAGACGAAGGGCCGTGCGTGCGGCGTCCATGGCCGTGTTCCCGCCGCCGACGACGACCACGCTCTCGTCGGCCAGGCTGGCCTCCCCGCGTCGCGCGCGGTCGAGGAACTCCAGCCCCTGCACGATGCCGTCGTCGCAGGCGTCTCCAAGGTCGAGAGACGGTAGGTGCTGCAGGCCGGTGGCAACGAACACGGCGGAGCAGTCGCCCGCGATCCGCGCGAACTCGTCACGGTCGACAGGGTGATCGGTCACCATCTCTACTCCATGACGCGCGATGTAGCCGATCTCGCGATCCAGCACCTCGCGCGGGAGCCGGTACGCCGGAATGCCGGTGCGGAGCACGCCGCCTATCTCGGGACCTGCCTCGTAGACCGTCACCGGGTACCCGGCGCGCGCGAGGTGATAGGCAGCCGCGAGTCCGGCCGGACCGGAACCGATCACGGCTACTCGCTCGTGTCGACCGGGAGCAGTCGGCTCTGGCCACGCACCGCGCTCGGCGATGGCACGCTCGACCTCGCGCACATTCACCGCCTCGTCGACCGCAGTCCTGTTGCACGCCGCCATGCAGGGGGCGGGACAGACACGGCCGCAGACTCCGGGGAACGGCGATGTGCGCAGTACCGTGCTCAGCGCCGCGTCATAGTCGCCGTGAGCGGCCGCCTGCAGGAAGCCCCGGACGTCGTTGCCGGCCGGACATGAATCGCTGCAGACGGCATCCAGTTCGCGGGCGTGGGGCTGACGGGATGCCCACTCGCCGGTATGCGTCGGTGGCAGCTCGCCCACGCCGACCTCGGTGAAGTCGGGGGTCGCCGGCGGAACGCTCGGGGTGATCGGTACCACGGCACCGGGCAGCTCCGCCGTACGCACGTGTTCGAAGGCGGCGCGCGCCGCGTCGACGTTCCCCCCGCCGAACCCGGCCTGCTCGAGCGCCGCCCGGATGTCCTCGAAACCCAGTCCCAGCAGCCTGCAGACAGCGCCCAGCATCGTCGTGTTGACGATGGGGAGGGCCGTGCTCCCCAGCCGGTTCTCCACCGCGATGGCGTTGGCGTCGACGGTCGCCACCTGCCGGCCCGGGAACACGTCCGCAAGATCCTCCGGTGGCTGCGGCGTGTTGAGGATCATCCACCCGCTCGGCTTCAGCCCGGCAGCGACCGCGGGTGTGATCAGAGACGGGTCGATCACGACAACGTGGTCTGGCGTCACGATAGGAGCGTGAGTGACGATCTCGTCGTCATCGACCCTCACATACGCTTGGACCGGCGCGCCGGATCGCTCAGCCCCATAGACGCCGAACGCCTGCACGTAGCTGCCCCGGATGAAGTAGGCGCCGGCGATCAGCTTGGCGAGCGTCACACCGCCGCGCCCGCCGCGCCCGTGGACTACCACCTCGATCATGCCGACTCCCCTTCCCCGTAGACAGGCAGGCACCAGCCGATGTACTTGTCCTGCTTGCCGTGCACCACGTCGGAGTAGAGCTCCGCGATCGCGCTGGTGACCGGGCCAATCGCTCCACATCCGACCGCGCGGTGGTCGACCTCCACCACGGGCGTCACCTCGGCCGCCGTGCCACAGAGGAACACCTCATCGGACACGTAGAGCTCGCTGCGGTTCACGGTGCGCTCGACGACCTGCATCCCGAGTTCGGAAGTCAGCAGTTCGATGACTGACGCGCGAGTGATGCCGGCCAGCAGGTCCTCACCCGCTGCCGGCGTGACGACCCGGCCGTCCTGGACCAGGAAGATGTTCTCGGCCGTCCCCTCCGCGACGTAGCCGTTCGCCGTGAGTGTGAGAGCCTCGTCGAAGCCGTTGGCCATGGCCTCGTACCTGGCGAGGGCCATGGCCGCGTAGATGCCGCCCACCTTCGCCCGCACCGGCGCCACGTTGCCGTCCGGGCGGCGCCATGGGCTCACGCAGCAGCGGATCCCGCCGTCGGTGATGTACTTGCCCATGGGCACGTGGAAGATGACGAAGCTGTCCTCCAGGCCGGCGCGCCACAAGCCGATCCCCTCGTTCTTCTTGTAGAGGATGGGACGGATGTAGACGTCTTCGCGTACGCCGTCACGTGCGAGCAGCCGCGCCGTGACCTCGCAGAGCTCCGCAACGGAATACGGGAGATCCATGCCGTAGAATCCGGCCGAGTGATGGAGGCGCGCATAGTGAGTATCGGCACGAAAGAGATAGAGCTCCGCAGCCTCCGCGTTCCAGTAGGCGCGGATACCCTCGAAGACATTCGTCCCGTAGTGCAGGGCATGGCTCTGGATGCCCACCTTGATCTCATCCAGGCGTACGTACTCCCCGTCCTGGAATGCCGACACGGCCACGGCTGACCTCCCCCCATTGTGTCAATGGCTATTGTGCTAAAGAGTAACTATATGATTCAATGTCGTCAAGTGATGGCGTCGGTCCGGTCCTGCCGCGAGGAGTGCCGATCCGCATGAGGCCTACCAGGGAAGGCTCCGCCTTCGATACCTCGGTGCCACGCGAGGCCCCGCTCAGCGGCGAGAACCCGAGCGACATCGCCGCCGATCTCATCCGGGGCATGGTCTACTCGGGGGAGTTGCCACCTGGGGACTGGCTGCCTCCGCTGCGCGAGCTGGCCGACCATCTGGGCATCTCGGTCCTCACACTGCGCGTGGCGCTCAAGTCACTGGCGAGCGCCGGTTTCATCGTGACCAGCCGGGGCGCACACGGCGGCTCACGCATCAGCGACATCGAGACGCTCACCGGTTGCTGGACGGAATGGATGCGCGACAAGGGCGACGAGGTGGAGGATCTCTGGGAGTTCCGCGAGATCGTAGAGACCAACATCGCTGCACTTGCGGCGCAGCGGCGCTCCAGCGACGACCTGCGCGCGATCGAGGAGGCTTGGGCGGCCTCAGCCGCCGACAGTCACACCGCGTTCCTGCGCTGGAACGTGGTGTTCCACGACGCTCTCGGTACCGCCGCCCACAGCCCGCGCCTCGTGCGGGCCATGCTGAACGTGCGGCGTGAGCTGTTCCTCCCTGTAGGTCTCCTACTCCGCAAGCACCACGCCGACGAGCTGCGGGATTCCCATGCGCAGCTCCTTCAGGCGGTCCGCGAGCGGGATCCCCAAGGCGCCTCGGAAGCCATGCGCAGCCACCTCGCCGGCACGCGGCTCATGATCGCCGAAGTGCTCGAGGAGGCCCACGCCGCGGCGAGCGACCAAGACTAGAGCCTCACCTCCATCCTGCGTCATCCCTCCTCGTCGGCGCGCCGGCGCCGTCTGCGACTGCCGCCCCTTGACCACCACTTGACAACGGGTCTACTCTGCCACATATGCAGTGTGTATTTGTGTTGTATGCGCTGCACGTACAATCACGGCGAATCTGTGAATGCTGCTCGACCACGAGCGGAAGGGAGGCTGGCACAAGGTCCTGCAACCTCGTGACATCGATGTGGACCATCGAGTTCCGTCACCTCGACCACATCCCTGGGGGGGAAGATGAAACGACACAGGTGGCTGGCACTGACAACATGTCTGCTCGCCCTTGGGGGACTCAACCTGGCACTCGCCGGCTGTGGATCCTCAGGCGACAACGGCGGGTCGCAGGGGAGCGACTCGGGAAGCAAGGAGCCCATCATCATCGGCGCACCCATGGGGTTCACCAGCTTCATGGTGACCTGGGACGGCCCGGTCTATGCGGCGGCCGAGCTTGCCGTCGAAGACATCAACAAGGCGGGCGGTGTGCTCGGCCGCAAGCTCCAGCTGGAGAAGGCGGACACCAAGTCTGATGCCGCCGTCGGCCCGCAGGCTGCGGCCCAGGTCCTCGACAGCGGCGCGAAAATGTGCATCGTCTCCACTGACTTCGACATGGGTAGCCCCGCAGCCCTTGTGGCGCAGAGTCAGGGCGTGATCTCGGCCTCTGGAGCCGTCTCGCCCAAGTTCGGCGTGCAGGGTGTGGGCGACCTTGCCTACTCCTTCAGCGACAGCTCGACGACCGAGGCGGCCGCCGGCGCTCAGTTCGCCTTCAACAAGGGCTGGAAGACGGCCTACGTGCTCACTGACGTGACCGTTGCCGCCGAGCGCGACTTCAGCAAGTACTTCACCGAGTCGTTCGAGAAGCTCGGCGGCAAGGTTGTCGCCGAAGACACCTTCAAGAACGACGACCAGTCGATCGCCGCACAGATAACGCACCTCAAGTCGTTGGACCCGCAGCCCGACATGATGGTCCTCGCATCGTACGCGCCGGGCGGCCCGGCGGCTCTTCGTCAGATCCGCGCCGCCGGGATCGACATCCCGGTGGTGGGCGCCGACGACTGGGACGGCGTGTTCTGGCTGGACGCCGTGCCCGACGTCAAGGACGTCTACGGAGTGGTCCCCGTCTCTCAGTTCGGCGACGACCCGGACCCTGACGTGAACGCGTTCATCGCCCGTCTCTGCAAGTCCCTGGGCAAGAAGAACATCGACTCGTCGCTGGCCATCGGCGGCTACTGCTGGGTGCAGGCCTACGCCCACGCCGTCGAGCAGGCCGGCACGGATGATCCGGCGGCTGTCAAGGAGGTTCTCGACAAGCTGACCGATTACGAGACCCTGTCTGGCCCTTACACGTATACGGCAACGGATCACATCCTGTACGGCCGTGAGATGACGATCATCGGTTTCTGGGACAACACCGGGCACTTCGTGGAGAGCGTGAAGCCCTCATACGTGCCCCCGTACAAGTACTGACCGCTACCGTCC
>CAZIGT010000024.1:0-1995 GCA_964538465.1 uncultured Thermoleophilia bacterium
GCCAGGCCGTGTACTATCCACCTGTTCGCGGCGGTAGTATCCCCAGATCTTGCAGGCCCGGAGCGGTAGAACGGAGGAAGGGCATGGACAAGGACAAGATCGAGCACGGCGTGCGGCTCATCCTGGAGGGGATCGGCGAAGACCCGGACCGGCCAGGGCTCGTCGAGACTCCACGCCGTGTCGCTGAGATGTACCAGGACATCTTCGTGGGGCTCGAGGAACCGGACCCCTCCGAGCTGCTCATCGCCATGCCCGGTGACCACCACCACGAGATGGTGCTCCTCAAGGACATCGCCTTCTACTCCATCTGCGAGCCCCACCTCCTGCCGTTCACGGGTACGGCGCACGTGGCGTACATACCGAGTGACGCCGGCCATATCACGGGGCTGTCCAAGCTGGCGCGCGTGGTCAAGCTGGTGGCGGCGCGCCCGCAGTTGCAGGAGCGCATCACGTCTGAGGTCGCCGACGCGCTCATGCGCGCTCTGGAGCCCATCGGCGCTATGGTCGTCATCGAGGCCGAGCACCTGTGCATGTCGATGCGCGGCGTGCGCACGCCCCGAGCCAAGACGGTCACCAGCGCCGTGCGCGGCCACTTCGAGGGTAACGCGGCCACGCGCGCCGAGGTGATGGCGCTCATCAACCAGCGCTGAGCGCGCGCCGGCAGGCCTGTCGTGAAGAGGATCCCAGGATCGCCGACCGGCTTCCCGCCGCTCACCCTCGATGTGGCGTTGCCGTGCGTGATGGGCGTGCTGAACACCACGCCCGATTCGTTCTCTGACGGCGGGCGCTACTTCGAGTTCGCCGACGCGATCGATCACGCTCTGCAGATGGCGCGTGACGGCGCGGCCATCGTGGACGTGGGCGGCGAGTCCACGCGGCCGGGATCGGACCCGGTGCCGCTCGACGAGGAGTTGCGGCGTGCCATCCCGGTCATCGAGCGGCTGACGGCGGCGGCCGTGCCGGCCGCCGTCTCGGTGGACACGATGAAGGTGGAGGTAGCGCGCCGGGCGCTCGACGCCGGCGCCACGCTGGTCAACGACGTGAGCGCCCTGCGGCACGATCCGAGGATGGCGGAGCTGGTCGCCGAGCGTGGCTGCGCCCTCTGTCTCATGCACATGAAGGGCATGCCCAAGACGATGCAGGACGACCCCCGCTACGACGACGTGGTCGACGAGGTCTGCGCCTTCCTCGAGGAACGGCTGCGGTTCGCGGTTGAGCGTGGTGTGCGCGAGGACCAGATCGTCCTCGATCCGGGCATAGGGTTCGGCAAGACGGCAGCGCACAACCTCACCCTGCTGAAGAGCCTGGACCGGCTCGTGGCGCTTGGCCGGCCGGTGCTGCTCGGCACATCGCGCAAGCGCTTCCTGGGTGCCATCCTCGGCGCCGAGCCTGCCGAGCGCACGGTCGGCACGGTGGCCACAACGGCAATCGGCGCGTTCATGGGCGCCGCCATCTTCCGCGTGCACGACGTGCGCGCCAACTTCGAGGCCCTGCGGGTGGTGCAGGCGGTCATGGAGGCAGAGGAATGAGCGCGTCGAAGGACCCGACTGACGCGCTGAGCCTCTCGGCTCATGCGCGGAGCGACGCGGACGATGCACCGGGCGGCACGTCCAACGGGCCACGCAGCCGGTTCACCTTGAGCGTGGAGGGCGTGGAGCTGTGGGGTCGCTGCGGGGTCACCGCGGAGGAGCGCGCCGTTGGCCAGCGTCTGGTGATCGATGTGCGTCTGGTGCCGGCCGAGGCTGCGGGTATCGCCAGCGACGAGCTTGCCGGCACGGTCGACTACGGCGCCGTGCTCGGGCTGGTGAGGGAGGCGGTCGAGGGTCACGAGTACCGCCTCATCGAGCGGCTGGCCGACGAGATCTGCGGCCGCCTCTGGAGGGCGTACGCCCTGGTCGAGGCGGCCGTCACGGTGCGCAAGCCGGCGCCTCCGGTGGGGCTCCCGAGCGGCGCGGCGGCGGCCGAGGTGGTGGGGGGCGGCGGGCGGGGCGGGGG
>CAZIGT010000024.1:2005-19224 GCA_964538465.1 uncultured Thermoleophilia bacterium
CCCTGTTGCACCACCTTGCCCGCCTGGCAGGCGCGGTAGGCGAGCTTCGCCCCCTCGCCCGGGGCGAGGCGGCCGTCACGGGGCGCACGCCGGCGCCGCCGGTGGGGCGCCCTATCGGCGCGGCGGCGGCCGAGGGGGTGCGCCGCGCGTGAACGCGCGGCGCGTCTTCGTCTCCCTGGGGTCGAACCTCGGCGACCGTGCCGGGTACCTGGAGCACGGTCGCCGCGCCGTGGCGGCGTTGCCGCGGACGCGCCTGCTGGCGGCCTCGCGGCTCTACCAGACGGCGGCTCAGGATCTCGCGGCCCAGCCGTCGTTCCTCAACCAGGTGGTGTGTCTGGAGACCGATCTCACCCCGCGGGATCTGCTGGACAAGATGCAGAAGATCGAGCTCGAGGCGGGCCGGGAGCGACACGTGCACTTCGGCCCGCGCACGCTCGACCTCGATATACTCCTGGTCGAGGGGTATCAGTCAGACGACCCCGGGCTGGTCGTGCCGCACCCGCGGCTCTGGCGACGCGCGTTCGCGCTTGCGCCGCTGGCCGACGTGTGGTGGCTGGCCCGGGACATGCCTCAAGCGGATGTCGCGGCCATGGCCCGTGAGCTGGGCCGTGAGCAGGCGGTGGAGGTGTACGTGGAAGCGGAGGGGCAGGCAGGCGGAGCCTTCAGCGCGGAGCGCGCCGAGCTCCGCCGTCTGGCGGCCGAGCGCAAGGCCGTGATCCTGGCGCACAACTACCAGCGCGCCGAGGTCCAGGACGCCGCAGACTTCGTCGGCGACTCCCTGGAGCTGGCGCGCAAGGCCGCCGCCACGGACGCGGAGGTCATCCTCTTCTGCGGCGTGCACTTCATGGCCGAGACGGCACACATCCTGTCGCCGGAGAAGACCGTGCTCATGCCGGACATGCGCGCCGGCTGCCCCATGGCGAACATGGTGACTGCCGAGGCGCTGCGCGAGCTGAAAGCCGGGCACCCCGACGCCGCCGTGGTCGCGTACGTCAACACCAGCGCCCATGTGAAGGCCGAGTGCGACGTCTGCTGTACGAGCGCCAACGCGGTCGACATCGTACGCCGGTTCCCGGACGACCAGCAGATCGTCTTTGTGCCAGACCGCAACCTCGGCGACTATGTGAGTCGTCAGCTGGGGCGCGAGATGATCCTCTGGGACGGCTATTGCCACGTTCACGACGAGATGCGCGCCGAGCAGGTACTCGCCCTCAGGGACGAGCACCCCGCGGCGCGTGTCATGGCGCATCCCGAATGCCGGCGTGAGGTGCTCGACGTGGCCGATGCGGTGCTCAGCACCTCGGGCATGTTGCGCTGGCCGGCCGAGGCCGAGGCCGATGAGTTCATCGTCTGCACGGAGACAGGCCTGCTGCACCGGCTCCACCAGCTCTATCCCCACAAGCTCTTCGTGCCGGTGAGCAGCGGGGCGGTCTGCCCGAACATGAAGCTCACGACCCTCGACATGGCCATCGCCGCCTTGCGCGACGGCCTCAACGAGGTGACCGTGCCGCCGCACGTCCGCGAGAGGGCCCTCCGCGCCGTGCAGCGCATGGTCGAGGGATGAGCCGCCGCCGATGCCTCGCCCCTACGTCGCAAGCATCGGCCGTCAGGCCCCCAGCGTCCGGCAGTTCGATGTGCTGGTCCTGGGCGGCGGCATCGCCGGTCTGACCGCCGCCATCGCCGCCGCCCGTCGCTGGCGCGTGGGGCTGCTCACCAAGTCCACCTTCGAGGAGACGAACACCTTCCTCGCCCAGGGGGGGATCGCCGCCGCCATGAGTCCTTCGGACTCGCCCGACCTGCACTTCAAGGACACCGTCGACGCGGGCGCCGGCCTGTGCGACGAAGAGGCCGTCCGCGTGCTGGTCACGGAGGGACCGGACCGCGTCAGGGAGCTGCTGGAGATCTGTCCACGCTTCGACCGTATCAACGGCGAGATCGTCCTGGGCCGGGAAGGGGCCCATTCGGTGCCGCGCGTGCTGCACGCCGGGGGCGACGCCACCGGTAGCGAGGTCTCAAGCGCCCTTGCCGAGGCCGCGCGCCTGGGCAGCCGTGTGCAGCTGTTCGAGGACGAGTTCGTGGTCGACCTTCTTACCATGGACGGTCGCTGCGTGGGCGCGATCTCGCAGGAGGCGCAGAACGGCAGGCAGTGGCTCAACCACGCCATGGTCACCATCCTCGCCACCGGGGGCGCCGGGCAGGTCTACTCACGCACCACGAACCCGGCGGTGGCCACCGGCGACGGGCTCGCGATGGCGTACCGGGCCGGCGCCGCACTGCGCGATCTCGAGTTCGTGCAGTTCCATCCCACGGGACTGGCCCTCGGCGACGGGCCCACCGCGCTGCTCATCACCGAGGCTCTGCGCGGTGAAGGCGCCTACCTGCGCAACGCCGCGGGAGAACGCTTCATGGTGGGGCGCGACCCCAAGGCGGAGCTGGCGGCACGCGACGTGGTCGTGCGACACATGGTGGCCGAGATGCGGCGTGAGGGCGCGGACCATGTGCTACTGGACGCGACCCATCTGGACCCCGACATGCTGAGCTCGCGGTTCCCGGTCGTGAGCGCCGGGGTGCGTGAGCACGGCCTCGACCTCAGCAAGGACCTGATCCCGGTGGCGCCGGTGAGTCACTACTTCATCGGCGGCGTCTACACGGACGTCTGGGGTCGCACCACTGTGCCCGGACTGTACGCCAGCGGCGAGGTCGCCAGCACCGGCGTGCACGGCGCCAACCGGCTCGCGAGCAACTCGCTCCTGGAGGGCCTGGTCTTCTCGGACCGCGTGGTGCGCGACCTGGATCGCTACATCGGCACCCTCGCCGAGGATGTCCAACGACTGCATCTCGATCTTCCCGAACGGCGCGCGGGAAGCGGGGAGCCACTCGACGTTGCCGCCACCCGATCCCGGGTCACGCGTCTCATGACGGAGAAGGTCGGCGTGGTGCGCGACGCAGAGGGGCTGCGCGAGGCCGGCGCCGAGTTGAGCAGGCTCTACTCGGAGCTGCACTTGGCGGACTCAGGGACCAACGAATTCGAGTTGCTCAATCTGCTCACCGTGGCCACCGAGGTTACCAAGTGTGCCCTGCTTCGCGAGGAGTCGCGCGGCGTGCACCTGCGCGACGACTTCACCGAGCGCGACGACGAGCACTGGAACAGGCACATCACGTTGCGGCTGCCGGCGCTGCGCGCCGGGTTGGCGGGCGACGCGCTGGAGGAGAGCGATGACGAGCTGGCCTGACGCCGCGCAGCGCGCGGCGGCGCGGGTGGCGGCGCAGAGGGCGCTAGCGGAAGACCTGGCCGGGCTGGGCGACCTCGCCGGCAAGGTGTTCACCGGCAGTGGCAGCGCGGCGATCATGGCCCGCGAAGGGGGCGTGCTCTCCGGCACGTTGCCGTTCTCGGCCGCAGCAGAGCTTGTGGATCCGGATCTCGCCGTCGAGTTCGCTTTCGCGGACGGCGAGCGCTTCGTCGCTGGCGACCGGCTCGGCACGGTGAATGGGCCGCTGGCCGGTCTGCTCGCGCTGGAGCGCACGGGGCTGAACTTCGTCGGTCGCCTCAGCGGGGTGGCCACGCTCACCGCCGCGTTCGTAGCGGAGACGGCGGGCACCAAGGCCCGCATCGCCGCCACGCGCAAGACCACGCCGGGGCTGCGAGCCCTGGAGAAGGCGGCGGTGGAGCACGGCGGTGGCCTGCCACATCGTTTCGGCCTCTTCGACTCGGCGATGATCAAGGACAACCACATCGCCGCTGCCGGGGGCGTGAGCGCGGCGGTGGAACGTGTCCGCACCCGGCTGGGCCACGCGCACCTCATCGAGATCGAGACGGAGACGCTCGAACAGGTGAAGGAAGCTCTCGCC
Organism: uncultured Thermoleophilia bacterium; assembly: GCA_964538465.1. Taxonomy (GTDB): domain Bacteria; phylum Actinomycetota; class Thermoleophilia; order UBA2241; family UBA2241; genus UBA6103. The sequence continues at coordinate 5,855 of CAZIGT010000024.1, forward strand.
TGCGGTGTGCACGTGATCATGCTCGATAACGCCGATCTCGACCTGGTGCGCGAGGCCGTGCGGCTCATCGACGGCCGCGCCGTGACCGAGGCGTCCGGCCGGGTCACGCTCGAGCGAGTGCGCGGGCTGGCCGAGGCCGGAGTGGACGTCATCAGCACGAGCGCGCTCACCACGAGGGCGTCATGGATAGACGTCGCTCTGGACATGCCGGGAGGAGAAGCATGACCTGCGGCGCATCTCCTCATCGGCGGAGCCACCCAGAGGAATGAGGCACGCATGCTGCTCGCCGTAGACGTCGGCAACACGCAGACTGTGGTCGGCCTCATGGACGGCGGCGCCGTCGTCAATGACTGGCGCGTGGCCACCGTGCGGCACCGCACCGGCGATGAGATCGCCGGCCTGCTCTACGGCTTCTTCCGCTGGGAGGACCTGGACCCGCGCGAGATCCTCACCGAGGTTGCGGTCGCGTCGGTCGTGCCGCGACTCACTGCTCAGTGGCAGCAGATGTGCGAGAAGCATCTTCACCTCACGGCCTTCGTCATCGGCCCCGGCACGCGCACCGGCATGCGGATACTGATGAAGAACCCCACCGAGGTGGGCGCCGACCGTATCGTCAACGCCGTGGCGGCCTACGAGACGTTCGGCGGCCCGTGCGTGGTGGTGGACTTCGGAACGGCCACTACGTTCGACGTCATCTCCGCCGGCGGCGACTACATGGGCGGCGTCATCTCACCGGGCATCGAGGTGTCCATGGAAGCGCTCACCACGCGCGCCGCCAAGCTGGTCAAGATCGACGTGTCGGAGCCGCCGCAGGTGATCGGCAAGTCGACCGTCGAAGGCCTGCAGAGCGGCGCGGTGTACGGGTTCGCCGGTCAGGTGGAGGGGATAGTCCACGCCATCGCCGCCGAGCTCGGCGAGCCGCTTCGGGTGGTGGCCACCGGCGGGCTCGCCGATCTCATCGCCCGTCACACGGATGTCATCGAGGCGGTCGACCCGTACCTCACGTTGCGCGGCATCGAGATGATCCTGCGCCGCCAGGACCTGCGCCGCGCCTGAGACCGGCGCTGCGCCGTCCGCCATGCCCCAGGCACGAGACGAGGGTCGCGACAGGTCCGGCTCCGGTGTCCGCGAAGGCTCCGGCGAAGGCTCTCCGCAGATCACCGGCCGGCTGTGCGACCCTCTCGACATCGGCGGCCTGCGCCTGGACCGGCGCCTGTTCATGGCGCCCATGGCCGGGCTCACGACGTCGGCGCTGCGCCGCAGCGTGCGCCGCTGGGGTGCAGGGCTGGTGCACACCGAGATGATCTCCGTGTGCGGTGTCCACTACGGCAACCGCCGCACACTCGACTACCTCGCGTGTACTCCGCAGGAGCACCCGATCGGCTATCAGCTGTTCGGTGCCGACCCCGGCATGATGGGTGAGGCGGCGGCGGTATGCCTTGAGGCTGGGGCAGACCTCATCGACGTGAACATGGCCTGCCCCGTGCGCAAGGTGACCAAGACCGGCGCCGGGGCGGCGCTACTGGACGACCCGCCGCGCGCCGCGGCGATCGTGGCGGCGCTGGTTCGTGCCGTGGCCGGCGCCGTCCCCGTGACCGTCAAGCTGCGCAGCGGGGTCCGTGCCGGCGACCCGGCGGTGCTTGGTCTGGCGCCGCGGCTCGTGGACGCGGGCGCGGCGGCGCTCTGCCTGCACCCACGCCCGGCGAGCCAGCTCTACCGCGGTCGCGCCGACCATGGCGTGACGGCGCAGCTGGCGGCGGCGGTGCCGGTGCCGGTCGTGGCTTCGGGCGACATCGTCGACCGCGCCTCGTGCGACGTCGCCATGGACGCCGGCGCCGCCGCCGTGATGGTCGCCCGCGCCGCCGTGGGCAGGCCGTGGGTCTTCGCGGAGATCCTCACTGCCGGGGAGCCGCCGCCGCTAGCCGCGCGGCTGGCCGAGCTGAGGCTCTTCGTGGCCGACGTGATCGGCGAACGCGGGGAACGCGCGGTGGGCCACCTGCGTCAGTTCTGGCCGAGCTTCCGCCGCAGCGGCACGCTCACGCGCGAGCAGGCGGCGGGGCTCATGGCGGCCGCGAGCGTGGTGGAAGTGCTTGCGCGCCTCGACGGGATCGCCGCCGGCTGAGCCGCGACCCCGTCCGCTGGGCTGAGTGTCCCCGCCCCGCGCACCGATCGCCGCCAGCGGGCCGGTCCTCCGCCGTCGCACTCGCGATCGCGCCGGTTGAGCGGCGACCCCGACCGTTGCGGTGGGATCGCGCTTGGCCGGCTGCGAGCCGCATCCCGTGCCCGTCGCCACGGTGGGAGACGTGTGCCACGCCACCGTTTTGCGCGCGACACGGCTTGCCCCTATAATGACCGGCGCTCTTCTGTCGGCCGCGCGTCAGCGCGGCCGTCAGTGATTTCTAAGGAGGCAAACCCGTGGAACGGCAGATCGTCCTCACTCCCGAGGGTTATCGGAAGTTGAAGGAGGAGATCGACTACCTGTCGACCAAGAAGCGTGCGGAGGTCGCCGAGCGCATCCACGACGCGCGTCAGTACGGCGACATCACGGAGAACTCCGAATACGACGATGCGAAGAACGAGCAGGCGATGGTGGAGCAACGCATCGCCCAGCTCGAAGAAAGGCTGCGCGGCGCCGTCATCCTCGACGCCTCCAGCATAAGCACGGACATGGTCGGTATCGGGACCAAGGTCACTCTTCAGGACGTCAAGAGCGGCGATGTGATCCAGTACATGATCGTGGGTTCGGCCGAGGCCGACCCTACGGACCACAGACTGTCCAACGAATCTCCCGTAGGCCGTGCCATCCTCGGCCGAAAAGCCGGGGAGAAGGTCACCGTCAAGGTGCCCAAGGGTTTGTTGCAGTTCAAGGTCCTTGCCATCGATCGCGCCTGAGAGGTTCATCATGTCCACAGACGATCCCGCCGCCGCTGCTGGCTCCGCCGCCGGCCCGGCTGCCGGCTCTCCCGAGCCCGACGCCGGCGCACACGCCGACGAGCATGAGACCCGCGTCACCGCGGACCGGCGGCACAAGCTGGACGCCTGGCGAGCGTCCGGCGAGCGGGTGTTTCCCACCTCGTACCCGGGCCGCGAGGAGATCGCCGGCCTGCTGGCCGAGTATCAGGGCCTTGAGAACGACGAGGAGGCCGGCGAGACGCGCGCCGGCGCCGGCCGCCTCATGGCCAAGCGCGAGCACGGCAGGATCGCCTTCTTCGTCATCAAGGACGGTACCGGCCGCGTGCAGCTGTTCCTCAGCCGGGAGGATCTCGGCGAGGAGAAGTTCGCCCGCTACCTCGAGTTCGACGTCGGCGACATCATCGGCGCGACCGGCCCAGTGATGCGTACCCGTCGCGGCGAGCTGTCGATCAAGGTGCAGGACGCTCAGCTGCTCACGAAGGCGTTGCGACCGCTGCCGGAGAAGTTCCACGGCCTCACGGACGTGGAGACGCGCTACCGTCGCCGCTACCTCGACCTCACCGTCAACGACGAGGTCAAGGAGACGTTCGTCAAGCGCGCCCGCATAATCAGCTCCATCCGCCGCTTCCTCGACGATCTCGGTTTCATCGAGGTCGAGACGCCCATCCTGCAGCCGCTGTACGGCGGCGCCATGGCGCGACCCTTCATCACGCACAGCAACGAACTCGGCCGAGACCTGTACCTGCGCATAGCCGTGGAGCTGTATCTCAAGCGCTGCATCGTGGGTGGCATAGACAAGGTCTACGAGATAGGCAAGAACTTCCGCAACGAGGGCATCAGCTTCAAGCACAACCCCGAGTTCACGATGCTGGAGACGTACGAGGCGTACGTCGACTACAACCACGTCATGGACATGGTGGAGCAGATGATCTGCACGGCCGCCCGCTCGGTCGGCGACCTCACGGTGCAGTTCCGCGGCAACACTATCGACCTCACGCCGCCGTGGCCGCGCCTCACCATGCGCCAGTGCATCCTCGACGAGAGCGGCGTGGACATCCTGGCGGGTAAGTCGGTCGAAGACCTGCAGGCCGCCATGAAGGACCGTCACCTCGACGAGGTCGAGCTGGCGCCCACCTGGGGCGCCCAGGTCGACGAGCTGTTCAGCGCCATGGTCGAGCCCAAGCTCATCCAGCCCGTCTTCATCACCGAGTACCCGGTCGAGGTGAGCCCGTTCGCCAAGAAGACGCCGCACGACGAGCGTGTCACGGAACGTTTCGAGGGCTTCATCGCCGGCATGGAGACGAGCAACGCCTTCAGCGAGCTCAACGACGCCGACGATCAGCGGGCCCGCTTCGAGCAACAGCTCGCCGACTTCGAGGCCGGAGACGAGTCGGCGCACCAGATGGACGAGGACTTCCTCGAGGCCATGGAGCACGGCATGCCGCCCACCGGCGGCATGGGCATGGGCCTGGACCGTATCACCATGCTGCTCACCGACTCGCCGTCCATACGCGACGTCATCCTCTTCCCGCAGCTGCGCAGCTGACGGTCCGCGAGCCGGCGCCCGCGCGATGGACTTGCGCCGGCGCCCGCTCGCGTCCTTCCGCAGCGGCGCGCGCCGACGGTTCCCCGACAGCCGGCGCAGCTCACCCAGGTGACGTCGGCTCCGCACGGGCGCGGTGGCAAGGCACGTATGATGGCAGCGGAAGGCGACTCGCAGGGAGGGTAGGTCGTGCAACAGGCGGTCGATCCCAACTGGGTCGAATGGGCCAACAAGTCCCTGGTGTCGTGGCCCATGATGGTCATACTCGCGGCGCTCTGGCTCGGGTTGCTCGGAACGACTCTGTGGCTGCGTCGTGGCAAGGCCGGTGACCGCGCAGTCTCGTCGGGTACGCTGGCGTGGGTGGGCATCCTCGGCGTCCCGGTGGTCGTCGAGCTCGTGCTGCGGAACCATACCTTGAGCTGGGTGACCTACATCCTGGTCCTGTTGACGTGGGTCCTCGTGATATGGCATTGGAGGATTCTCACTGTGTCGCTCACCGACGGCGTCCTGCTTCTCTTCAGCAGGAAGGCGCGCCAGAGGTGACGCGAGGAGCGGGCGGCGCGACCGGAGTAGACGCAGCGCGGCGAGGCGCTGGACGAAGTGCTGCATCGCGAACGAGCGGAGAAGGCGCGGCCGGAGCCCCTCGAGTAAGCTAGAAAGGTGACTGACGGCGCCGACAAGCGGAGATGGTGGTCCCTGAAGGGGGACTCGTGGTGGCGCACAGCCCTCGAGTACGCTGTGATCGTGGCGCTGGCGGTCGGCGCGGCCCTCGTGGTGCAGGCGTTCCTGGTGAAGCCGTTCAACATCCCCACGCCGTCGATGGCCTCCACGGTGCGCGTGGGCGATCGTGTCCTGGTGGACCGCATCAGCTACCACTTCACGAGTGTGGATCGTGGTGACGTCATCACGTTCACCGGCCACGGCCCCATACCGCTGCTCAAACGCGTCGTCGGGGTGCCGGGCGACACGCTGTCCATCCGCGGCGACCGGCTCTACGTGAACGGCCGCCCGGCGTCGGAGGCCACGGTCCGCCGGGTCGGCGGGGAGCCTGAACCCACACTGCCGGGACCGGATGCGGACGCCCCCTGGAGCCTGTGGAGACCCTACACGGTCCCGGACGGCGAGTACTTCGTCATGGGCGACAACCGCACGGACAGCGCCGACAGCCGCTTCTGGGGCACGGTCGAGCGCTCGGAGATCGTCGGCAAGGCCTTCATGGTCTACTGGCCGCCGCGTCACTGGTCGGGCCTCTGAGGCTCGCGGAGAGAGCTACCCGGTGAGAGTCTGAGTCCGGCTGGACGACGGCGGGCGTCAGCCGCCCGGTGAGAGTCCGAGTGCGGCTGGGGACGGCGCGCGTCGGCCGCCGAGTGTCGGGCAGGGGCCTTCGGGTGTCGGGAGAGGGCCGACGGGCGATAGAATCAGGGCGTGAGTGTCGCCCTGTCCTCCAGTGCTCCCGCCACCATTTCGTCCTATCGCTTCGTGGCGCTCGGCGTGGTGTGGAGCGCCTATCTGGTCGTCTTCCTCTCGCGGCTCTGCGTTGGACCACTCGCGCCGTTCCTCAAGGAGACGTTCCACCTGACCAACGCGCAGGTGGGGTGGCTCACCGGCGCCACGGCCGTCGCCTACGCACCCACGCTCATCCTCGCCGGCTGGCTGGTCGACCGCATAGGCGCCCGCGTCGCGCTGGTCATCGGCACGCTGATCACGGGGGTCGCCGTGGGCGCGGTGGCGCTGGTGCCGTCGTACGGCATGATGCTCCTCCTGCTCGTGCTCTCCGGCCTGGGGTGCGGGTTCATCTATCCCACGGCCGTCAAGGCGATCATGTTGTGGTTCCCGCCTCAGGAGCGGGCCACCGCCGTGGGTGTCAACCAGTCGGCGGTCAACGTCAGTGGCATGCTTGGTGCCGCGATCATGCCGGCGCTGGCGGCCGCTTTCGGCTGGTGGTCGGGCTTCCTGGCGGCCGGCGCCCTTGCCCTGCTCGTATGTGGGGTCGCGGTGCTGCTCTACCGCGACCCGTCACCCGCGCTGGACCTCCCACCGGCGCGGCGGCCGGAGGCCGACAGCGGATCCGTGGCCGCATTCGCATCCCTCGAGGAGCAGGGCATCCCGTCCGTCACCGGAGACCCGGGGACCGACCGTGCATCCGTGAAGCCGGGGTTCCTGGCCGTGGCCCGCTCCCGCGACATCCTCCTCATGGGCTCCGCCGCGGGCTGCCTGTGCATGGTCGAGTTCGCGGCGCTGGCGCACATGGTGCTCTATCTCCAGGCCGACTGGGCGTATACAGCGGTCGCGGCTGGCGCCCTCCTGGCCTTCTGCCAGGGCGCCGGCGCCATCGGCAAGCCGTTGAGCGGGCTGGTGAGCGACCGCCTGCTCGGCCGCCGCCGCCGGATGCCTCTCATGGTCGTCAGCCTGCTGGCCGGCGCCGCCTGCGTCGTGTTCGCTCTGGCAGGGCCGGATCAGGAGTGGCTGCTTTGGCCGGCGCTCGCTGTGCTGGGCATAGGCGCGGTGGGCTGGGGCGGCCTGATGGGCGCCCTGGTCGGTGAGACGGCCGGCCTGGCCGCCGCCGGCGCCGCCGCCGGTGTCACCGCCGCCATCGACAACATCGGCATCTTCGTGGGCCCACCGCTCTTCGGCTTCGTCGTCGACCGGACCGGCTCCTATGCGCCGGCCTGGTGGATGCTCGCGGCCGCCTCGGTCGCCGCTGCGGCGCTGTTCGCGCTGGTACGCGAGCGCAGGCGCATCTGAGCGAAGCGGCCGTGCGCGGCCGGTGCATGTCTGCGACGCGGCGGATGTGGCCGGCGGGGGGCGTCAAGACCGTCTCCCGCACCCGCTCGCCGACGGATGCAGCCTGCGCGGGGCAGCACGCACGGCCCCACCGCCGCCGCTTGGGCGACCCCCGGCGCTGTGCCTCACGGCCGGGGTCGCGCCGAAGCCAAAAATGGGTACCATAGGTCACAGTCCGGCTTTCTTACTGGCGGCGCGCATCGCAGAGCCGCCGCCGGTGAGCCCCAGACAAGGAGTGGGCATGTTCGAACGATTCACCGAGCGTGCACGCCAAGTTGTGGTCCTTGCTCAAGAAGAGGCCAGGTCACTCAAGCACAACTACATCGGCACCGAGCACCTCCTGCTCGGGCTGCTGCGCGAGGACGAAGGCGTAGCGGCGCGCGTCTTCGAGAAGCTGGACATCTCGGTGGAAGAGGTGCGCGCCGCCGTGGTGCGTATCGTGGGCAGCGGCGAGGAGATCCCGCAGGGCCAGATCCCCTTCACCCCTCGCGCCAAGAAGGTGCTCGAGCTCGCCCTGCGCGAGGCGCTCTCGCTGGGGCACAACTACATCGGCACCGAGCACATCCTGCTCGGCCTGATCCGCGAAGAAGAGGGCGTGGCCACCCGCATCCTCCTCGATCTCGACGCCGATCCGGAGAAGGTGCGTGCGGAAGTGATGCACCTCCTGAGCGGCCCGGCGGCGCGGCGCACCGGGCCAGGACCCAGCGGCGAGGGCGGCGGCAAGAAGAGCACCAAGATGCTCGACCAGTACGGCCGCAACCTCACGAAACTGGCCGAAGAAGACAAGCTCGACCCGTGCATAGGCCGTCAGACGGAGATCGAACGGGTCATGCAGATCCTCAGCCGCCGAACGAAGAACAACCCGGTGCTCATCGGCGAGCCCGGCGTGGGCAAGACGGCCATCGTCGAGGGCTTTGCCCAGCGCATCGCGCGCAACGAGGTGCCCGAGCTGCTCAAGGGCAAGCAGGTCTGGACGCTCGACCTGGCCGCCCTGGTGGCCGGGTCCAAGTACCGTGGCGAGTTCGAGGAACGCCTCAAGAAGGTCATGAAGGAGATCCGCGAGGCCGGCGACATCGTCATCTTCATCGACGAGCTGCACAACCTCATAGGCGCCGGCGCCGCGGAGGGCGCCATAGACGCCGCCAGCATCCTCAAGCCCGCGCTGGCGCGCGGCGAGCTGCAGACGATCGGCGCCACGACGATGGACGAGTATCGCAAGCACATCGAGCGCGACGCCGCCCTGGAACGCCGCTTCCAGCAGATCAAGGTCCAAGAACCGACCGTCGAGGAGACGGTGGAGATCCTGAGGGGCCTGCGCGACCGCTACGAGGCACACCACCGCATCCGCATCTCGGACGAAGCTCTCACATCGGCCGGCGAGCTGGCGGACCGGTACATCAGCGACCGCTTCCTGCCGGACAAGGCCATCGACCTCATCGACGAGGCCGCCAGTCGCAAGCGCATCCAGACGATGACCGCTCCGCCGAGCTACAAGGAACTCGAGGACGAGATCGCTGCCGTCCGCAAGGAGAAGGAGGCGGCGATCGAGGCGCAGGAGTTCGAGAAGGCGGCCAACCTGCGCGACACCGAGCGCAAGCTGGGCCACAAGAAGGCCGAGCTCGAAGAACAGTGGAAGACCAGCGACGAGGGCGTGCAGGCCAGCATCGGCGAAGACGAGATCGCCGAGATCGTCAGCATGTGGACCGGCATCCCCGTCTTCAAGCTCACGGAGGCGGAGAGCAAGAAGCTGCTGCGCATGGAAGAGGAGCTGCACAAGCGGCTCATCGGCCAGGAGCCGGCGGTGCACGCCGTCAGCAAAGCCATCCGGCGCTCGCGGGCCGGCCTGAAGGACCCGCGCCGGCCTACCGGGTCGTTCATCTTCCTGGGCCCCTCAGGAGTCGGCAAGACGGAGCTGGCGCGCACGCTCGCCGAGTTCCTCTTCGGCGACGAAGAGGCCCTCGTGCAGCTCGACATGAGCGAGTACATGGAGAAGCACTCGGTGAGCCGCCTGGTCGGCTCACCGCCCGGCTACGTGGGGCACGAGGAGGGCGGCCAGCTCACCGAGATCGTGCGTCGCAAGCCGTACAGCGTGGTGCTCTTCGACGAGATCGAGAAGGCGCACCCGGACGTCTTCAACATCCTTCTGCAGATCCTGGAGGACGGCAGGCTCACCGACTCCCAGGGCCGTACCGTCGACTTCCGCAACGCCATCCTGATCATGACCAGCAACATCGGCGCGGCGACCATCTCCAAGAGCGCGCCGCTCGGCTTCGCCCAGACGAGCGAGACCGGTATCAGCTACGAGGACATGAAGAGCCGCATCACCGGCGAGCTAAAGAAGCTCTTCCGGCCCGAGTTCCTCAACCGCGTCGACGAGGTCATCGTGTTCCACAAGCTGGCGCGCGAGGAGATCCGGCGGATCGTCGACCTGCTGGTGGACCGCGTGCAGCAGCAGCTCACGCCACAGGGCATCACGCTGCAGCTCACCGATGCCGGCCGCGACGTCCTGGTCGAGAAGGGCTTCGATCCCACCCTGGGCGCCAGGCCGCTGCGTCGCGCCATCCAGCGCTACATCGAGGACAAGCTGGCGGCCGCCATGCTGGAGCGGCAGTTCCCGGAGGGCACAGTTGTCGTGGTGGACGGCAAGGATGCCGACACGGTCCTCACGGTACAGGGCGAGAAGATCGCCGGTGCCGGCGCGATGCCTCTGGCCGGCCTCGATGAGAAGGCGCTGCTGGCCGGCGGCATGGGCACTGCGCCGGCTGCGGACGACGCGCCTGTGGCTGGCGTGCCGGGCGAAGCGGTCTAGTTGGGCGCTTTTGTGCGCGCGTGCAGGCACTAAGTTGTCCTGAGCCGCAGAATTTGCTAGCATATCAGACGGAATCCGCAGCGAGGGGCCTCGTGTCGCCGCCGCCATGACGGTGAGTAGGCAACGGCATCAGGCCCACCCTGCCTCTTCATACCGCAGTACTTGGTGAGATCGGTCCCATCGGTGAGGTCCGCGCCTCCGGAGAACCGGAGCGTCGCTCGGCGCACAGTGCCGCGGCCGGCCATGACTTCTTCTCACATCTCTCCGGCACGAAGAAGCGCTGCGATCGTCCCGGCGATCCTGTGAGGGACCAGGGGGTGTGATCAACTTGTATCAGGTGGGCGACAAGGTCGTGTATCCGCATCACGGTGCGGGCCGCATCATGCAGATCGAGGACAAAGAGGTCCTCGGTCAGAAGCGCACGTACCTCACCATCCAGATCCTCCATAACGACATGACGGTCATGGTGCCTGTCGAGAACGCGGACCGCACAGGGCTGCGGCGCGTTGTCGAGGAGCAGGTGATCGAAGAGGTCATCGCGGTGCTCCACGGGAATCCCACGAAGATGCCCAAGAACTGGAGCCGTCGCTACAAGCACAACAAGGAGAAGCTCAAGACCGGCGACATCTTCGAGGTGACCGAGGTCGTCCGCAATCTCGCCGTACGCCACGCCGACAAGGGGCTGTCCACCGGCGAGAAGCAGATGTTCTCCAAGGCCAAGAGGATCCTCGCGTCAGAGCTGATGTACGCCCGCAACATGAGTGAGGAAGAAGCCACCGAGTATCTCGAGGGGCTGCTGGCGGACATGCGTCCGTCGGCCGAGTGTGTCGCCGACGCCGACGCGCTCGAGGATCTCGAGCAAGTGGCGCCGGCGACCTGAGGCGACTCACATGCCTCGTCGCGCTTCCTTCAAGGGCAGCGCCGTGTTCGTTCCCATAACGCGCTTCGCGTTCTTCGTGCTTGGCGGCGTGGCCGGCTATGAGCTGGCCGTCCTCAACCAGCGCAACCAGGTCATCCCAGTCCCCAAGGGAGGCTGGGAAGTCGTCGCCATCGTCCTCATGGTGCTGGGCGGTTGCCTCCTGGGCTATCTGGTGGGCTGGATGCTGGCCGCGGCCATCGTGCGGCTCGTGCATGGTCTTGACGACGTGCTCGCGCGCCACAACGGGCTGGAGTTGCTGGTCATCTTCATCGGCCTGCTGATCGGGCTTGGCATCGGTGCGCTTCTCAGCCTCGGGGTGTCACGCGTACCGGTCGTGGGGGTCTACCTCAACATCCCGGTGTTCCTCATATGCGCCTACGTGACCGCATACGTCGCTCAGCGCAAGGCGAACGACATACTCCGCCTGTTCGGCGTGAAAGCGCGCATACAGGTGACGGGCGGGCCCGGCGCCAAGGTGCTGGATTCGAGCGCGCTCATCGACGGCCGCATCATCGACGTGGTGAAGTCGGGGTTCGTGGAGGGCGACCTGATCATCCCGCGCTTCGTCCTCGAGGAGTTGCAGCGCGTAGCCGACTCCTCAGACCCGGAGAAGCGCGTACGCGGCCGCCGCGGCCTGGACTACGTGCAGAAGCTGCAGGACGCGAGCAAGAAGGTGCAGGTCATCGACACTGACTTCAACGATCTGGCGGAAGTCGATGCCAAGCTGGTGCGCCTGGCCACCACGCTTTCGGCGGCGGTCATCACCACCGACTACAACCTCAACAAGGTGGCCCGCATCCAGAAGGTGCGGGTCCTCAACGTCAACGAGCTGGCCAATGCGGTCAAGTCGCCGGTGCTGCCCGGTGAGGAGATCGAGGTCAAGATATTGCGCGAGGGTCGTGAGCATCACCAGGGAGTGGGCTATCTGGACGACGGCACGATGATCGTGGTGGAAGACGGCCGCGAGATGGTGGGTGCCACCGTCAAGGCCGAGGTCACCAGTGTATTGCAGAGCCCGTCCGGCAAGATGATCTTCGCGCGCACGTCGAAGTAGCCGTACAGCGCACACCCACGAGAGGAGCGGCGGGGTCATGGACAAGCATGGCGAGGGGTCCGTGTGGGCCGTGGTGGCAGCGGCCGGGGAGAGCCTGCGTATGGGGCTTCCGGACGGCGAGTCCAAGCAGTTCATGCTGCTCGGCGGCGAGCCGGTGATCACCCACTCGGTGCGCAAGCTGCTCGGCATGCCCCAGGTGGCCGGCGTGGTCTGCGTGCTGCACCCCTCGCATACCGTCCGTTTCGCCAGTCAGCTCCTGTGCTTCGAGGAGAGCAAGCCGCTGCTCATCGCCGAAGGCGGCGCCGAGCGGTATGACTCGGTGCGGGCGGGCATGCTCGAGGTGCCGGCCGACGCCCAGGTCATCGCCGTTCACGACGGCGCCCGCCCGCTCTTCTCCCGCAGGGTGTTCCTCGACTGCCTCGCGGCGCTGAAGGACTACGACGGGGCGGTGCCCGGATGCCGCGTCTCGGACACGCTGAAGCGCACGGATGCGGAGCGGAGCGTGACCGGCACCGTCGATCGAAGCTCACTGTGGGCCGTGCAGACGCCTCAGCTGTACCGCGCCGAGGCGCTCCGCCGCGCCTACGCGCAGAAGGACCTCAGCGGCGCCACCGACGATGCCGTCCTGCTGGAACGCCTGGGCTGCAACGTCTGTGTGGTGCCGTCCACCCCCGCGAACGTCAAGATCACCACGCCGGCTGACCTGCCGCTGGCGGCAGCTCTGCTTTCGTGGGAGACGGCGTCGAACATATAGAGCCGTGAGCTTCCGGGTCGGCATCGGCCACGACGCGCACCGGTTCTCCGCCGGGCGGCCGCTGGTGCTGGGCGGCGTACGCATGGACCATCCGCTTGGCCTGGCCGGCCACTCGGACGCCGACGTTCTCACTCACGCCGTCATCGACGCGCTGCTCGGCGCGGCCGGCCTCGGCGACATCGGCGCGCTGTTCCCAGACGACGACCCCGCCTACGAGGGCGCCGACAGCATCGCCCTGCTGGCGGACGTCGGCGCCCGCCTCGCCGCGGCCGGCTGGCACGCGGCGAGCATCGACGCCGTCGTGGTGTGCCAGGCCCCCCGCCTGGCGCCGCACAGGGATGCCATGCGCGCCAACCTCGCGGATGCGCTCGGCATCGACCGGTGGTGCGTGGGCGTCAAGGGCACCACGACCGAGGGGATGGGCTTCGAAGGCCGTGGCGAGGGTATCGCGGCCACGGCCGTGTGCCTGCTGGAACGCGCCGACTAGCACTGACGCAGACGTCGCCAACGCTCTTGCGCGGCTCCGCAGCGCAGCGTCTTTGACCCGGCTACGTCGGTCAGTGCCGGTATTGCCTGCCTGCGGTGGGCCCCGTC
>CAZIGT010000025.1:0-19192 GCA_964538465.1 uncultured Thermoleophilia bacterium
CCGTCGCAGGTGTAGAGCGCCGTCACGTACTTCCGGTTGGTGAGCTTGACGGTCAGCATTGAAGGTCACCACTGAGGGGTATACTCAGGATGCCTACGAGGGAGGGAACATGCGCAGGCTCGTACTGGTCATAGTCTTGGCGGCTATGTTCGCCCCAGCGGCTTCTGCGCAAGCCGACACACTCTCGGACGCGCGGGACTGGGCGCTCAAGTGGGAGTCGACGGCTTGCCGGTCTTGGAACATGTGGGCAGACATGTACTTGGCCTACAGCAGCCGGGAATATGTCTTCCGGGTCTACGGGGCGCCCGACGATGACGAGGACGACCCGACAGTGTGGGCAGCTTTCGGCCTCAGTATGAAGAGGGACTCGGAGCGGTACAGGATGCGTGCACAACGCCTCTGGGAGAGGATAATCCATCCGAATCGTGACACCGTGATGGCGTGGAAGCCGTTGGCGAGATGGGTCTGCATAGTCGACCCGCAGTGCTCCTATGCCACCGCTGACGCATACCCGCTGCTTCGCCAACTGCGGCGAGAGTACGGACCGCATCCGCGCCTCGTCGACCCTTTGGCCACCATGCGTCGCATCAGCCGACAGTGGTTTTCTGACCACAAGCATTTGACCGATGCGCCCCGGTAGACACCGGCATTCCTCGCGCTCGCTCATCGCGCCACCGCCTGCTGCGCCGTCTGCCAGACGCTCACGTTGACCGCGTGCTTGTACGAGCCGTCCAGCGTGCCGGTGGAGTCCTCCGCCACGACGACGAGCTGCTCGGGGATGGGCTGGCGGACGTACACGCCTGAGTAGTAGACCGTCAGCGAGGCGCCGGCCGTGACCGTGAACTTCAGGTACACGCGCTCGGCCGCGCGCGGCGCCTTGGCGTAGAAGACCAGCGCCTCGGAGGCGGTGTCCGCCGCGTAGGTGGCGAGCACGGTGGTGTCGACCACGTTGCCGTCGATGTCACACCAGACGGCCGTGACGCTCGTGCTGCCGGACGTCCGGGAGTCCACGTCCCGCGTGAAGGCGAACTCCACCAGCTCGCCGCCGGCGATGGTCGGCGCACCGGCCGCCGAGAGCGACGGCGAGGCTTCGAGCGCCGACGCGCCGCCCACCATCTTGACCCTCGACGAACTGGCCGTGACGCTGCCGGTGGAGCTGCGGTACCAGCTCGCGGGCCACGTCGATCCGGACGGAGAGGCGTCCGAGACGAGGTTCGGGCAGTGGACGGCCAGCACCTCCGGGACGAGCGGATGGTCGGGCACGAGGTACGTCTTGTCACAGACGCCGTCCATGAAGACGCCGCTCGGCCCCACGCGCAGCTCGTCTATCTCGCTGGTCGGGTCGCTGTGGTGCCAGACCACCAGCCGGTCCAGCGGCAGGATGAGCAGGCCGGAGATGCGCAGGGTGTTGGTGCCGTCGCTGCGGATGTACAGGGTGAGGTTCGCGGCGGTGCCGGGCAGGGCGTCGGCCGTGGGCAGCTGCACGTCCCCCACTTCGACCAGATGCGGCGTCGCGCCGGTGACGGCAACGGCCCCGCCGATGTCCTGCGAGGTGGCGACGTAGCCGATGCCGGCCGACTGCTGCACGCGGGCGAACACCTTGTACGGACCCTCGCGGTACATCCGCGTGTCGATGGCGACCGTGGACCAGCTCGCCGAGGTGGTGTAGCAGTCGGAGTGCAGCCAGCTGGTCGCCTGCGTGCCGTTGCTCACCGACCCGCTCCATGAGGCGGCGGGCAGCAGTCCGCTCGCACCGAAGCCCAGCAGCCAGTGCGGGCGAGCGGAGGCGGACACGCTCTGGTCGGCGGTCATCTCGCGGCCGCAGAGGCAGAGGACGACGCTGTGCATGTCGTTGCCGGACTGGTCGTCCACGAGCACGTCCAACTCGCTCGGCACGGTGCCCAGCAGCGTCGAGAGGTCGAGCACGTCGGGAGTGCCGACCGCCGTGGTGTCGTAGACGGTCTGGCGGGCGGCGCGGGGCCACGACTTGAGCTTGAAGGTGATCGTCACCCGATCCCAGAAGGCGTTTGCCATCCACTCTGCCTTCTCGTCGCACACGAAGCTCTGGCACGAGACGATCTCGTAGGCAACGGGACTCGTCGCGCCCGTGACGTAGTTGACGTAGGTGGTTGCCCTATCGCAGGCGGCGCGCAGGTTCTCCCTGGCCGTGATGAGAGCGGCGCCGGTCTTGGTGGCCGGCTTGACGGTGACGATGAGTTCTGCGGTCAGGGTGCCGTCTTCCGCCTCCGTGACCTTGAACGACTTGCGGACGTAGTCGCCGGAATCGTCGAGAGGGAGCGCGAGGTTGTCGAGGTAGTCGGTCATCCGCGTCCCCCCCGGTACCATGTGTCGCGCTTACCGGCGTAGAGCACGTCGATGACCTCGGCGGCGACCTGTCGGCCGATGGTGCGGCCCATCGCTTCGACCTGTGCCTGACTCGTGGCGTCGACCCTGTTGATGGTCATGGGCACCGTGACGGTCAGGCTGCTCGCCCCGGAGACGGAGAGGCGCGTCGAGGAGGCCGCTGTGGAGCCGCCCACGACGCCGGGGAGACGCTGCGCGGCGTTGACCATGCCGCCGGCTTCGTAGACCAAGTCGTCCCACGAGTGGCCGCCCATCTCGGTGATCTTGTCCATGACCTCCAGCACGGCCATGAGAGCGTCGGCGAGTTGCTGGAGGCGGTCGGCGGAGGTCAAGACTTGGTCGCTCACCTTGATGCCTTCGAGAGCGCCGCCCACCGTCTGTACGCAGTTGCGGATGATGCCGGCGATGCGGCCCCATGCGTCGGCCGGAGGCTCGAAGAGACGCGGGTCGGCCTCGGTCATTGCCTGCAGGATGTCGAGCGTGGAGGAGACGAGGCCCATCACGTCGCCGATCGGTCCGGTCATCTCGGCGGCGGCCAGCAAGTCCTTGCGGGACTTGGCCTTCTTCTTGTTCTTGGTCTTCGGGAAGGCGGCGTTGATCTCGGCCGCGACGATGTTCGCGACCGTGATGGAGGCGGCGACCAGCTTCTCGACGTTGGCCTTCGCTTCGCTGCCGAGGTCCGGCACCGTCACGGTGGCGGCGGTGCGCAGTGTCTCGGAGAGGTCGGCGACGAACGAGACGAGGTCGGCGACAGGACCGCTCTTCTCGGAGGCGCGGGTGAGCTTGGTCGTCTTGGGCGTCTTGGTCTTGGTCAGTTCGGCGGCGATGACGCTGGAGATGTTGAGCGCCCGCTTCACCACGGCCTTGACGCTCTTCTTCCAGCCGGACTCCAGAGCAGGTGTCTCGGTGTCGGCGAGTGTGTTGAGCGTCTCGGTGATGTCGACCAGGAAGCTGACCAGCTCAGAGACGGGGCCGGACATCTCGGCGGCGTGCTGCACCCGCCTGCCCTTGGCGCCGACGACCACCTCGGCGTTGCCCTCCTTGTCCTTCTTCGTCTCCCACTTGTAGGTGCGGTTGATCCCCTTGGCGATGAAGTTCGCGAGCACCTCGCCCTCGCGGACGACCTTGCGAACGTGCTTCTTCCAGCCGCTCGCCAGCCTCGGCGTCTCGGATTCGGCCAGTGTGGCCAGCGCCTCCGTCATGGAGTTGACGAAGTCCACGAGCTCGCCGATGGAACCGGCGATCGCGGCGGCCGTCTCAAGAGCCTTCTGGCGCGACTCGCTGGTGCCGGTGATGTTGGCTACCGCGCTGGCGACGGACGACGCCGTGCGCGTCGTGGAGCTGGCACCCGACCGCGAGGTACGTGTCCCTGACGAGACGCTGTAGGACGTGCCTCCGGAGCGGTCCCCGGCGAGTCCGTACTGCGCCACCAGCGCAGCGGCGCGACGCGGCTTCGTCAGCGGGACGACGAGCTCGGGGCCTTCCTCGGCGAGCTCGTAAAGACCGCGGACGGCGACCAGGCCGCCCGATGCCTTGCCCTCTCGCTGCCTGGTCGTGACCGTGACCGTCTTGCTGATGTTCGCCCTGGCGGCGAGCGAGTCGTAGAGACTGATGATGCGCTTGAGCGGGTCGCTCGCGTTGTCGGTGAGGCCGACGACCGGGTTGGCCTTCTTCTTGTTGAGGTCGTCGAGCCTCTTCCTGGCGGCGTCGAGCTTGGCCTGTGCCTTCTTGACATCGGCATCGACGGTGACAGAGTGCGGCTTGCTCTTCAGTCGCTGCAGGATGCCCTGCCACTTCTCCACGTCCGTCTTGGCCTTCTGTATCTTGGCTTCGAGCAGGACGGAGTAGTGCTGACGGGTCAGCTTCTGGATGCTCTTCTTCGAGTCGGCGACCGCCTGCTCCAGACGGTCCCGCTTGGCGAGCAGCTCGGCCGTGCGCTCCTTGGGCGGGAGATCGCTGATACGCGCGATCTCCTTCTCGGCCTTGCGCACCCCGGCACGCAGGTCGTCGATCTGCGCCTGGACCCTGAGCACCTTGGTCTTGCCCAGCTTGGTCTGTAGCTGGTCGGCGAGCCGCATCATGGAGCGGTAGTCCTGCAGCGCCTTCTTGAAGGCCGTCTCGTCGCCGCGGTACTGGACTTCCTTGCCGCCGATCCAGGCGTAGGACGGCTTGTTCGCCCGCATGATGTCGAGGTACGTCTGCGCGCGGGCGAGAGCGATGGACCGCTGCTCCTTGAGCCACTCCTGCCGCTGCTTGACCGCGGTGTCCCGCGTCCACTTCGTGATCGCGTTGTCGGCCGACTTGCCGTCGACCGTCACGGTCGGCTGCCAGACGAGCTCACCGCTCTTGACGACGTAGTGGCCGCCGAGCGCCTTGTCCGACCACTTCTGCAGCTTGGCCGCAGACGGCCCGGAGAGGGCCTCCATGATGCGCTCGTAGTCGGCCTCTTCGGCGACGTTCTTCTGCAGCGCCTCGTAGAGCTTCTTGAGGCCGTAGACGAGGCCGGCGCCCCCGGCAATGGCCACGCTGGCGATGCCGGCGTACCGCGCCACGCTGCCCAGCACGGTCGCGAACCGACTCGCGCTGGAGACGTTCCGGGTCCATAGGCCGCCCGAGAAGAACCCCGTCTCTCCCATGGAGGCGAGCTTCGTCAGGTGGGACAGCTGGATGCCCTTCACGACGCGCAGGACGCCCATCATCGTCGCCCAGAACGTCGCCACAGGCCCGGCGGCGGCTCCCAAGCCGATGAGGGCCAAGGTGGCGTCCTGGACCCAGCCGGGGAGCTTCGCGAAGCCCTCTACCAGACCGGTCACCATGCCGAGCAGGCGACTGGCCACCGGTATGAGCTGCACGCCGGCGTCCTTGAGCTGGACGAGCAGCTCCGCCCAGCCCTTCTCCAGCTTGCCCACGTCGCTGCGGCCCCACTTGGCGAACGCCGTGTCCATCTCGCCGGCGGACTGCTTGACCTCGCGGAAGACGCGCGCGAGTTGCTTCTGGTCGCCGGAGAGAAGACCCCAGACGGCGCGCGTGCTGCGCAGGTTCGGCACGATCTTGCGCAGGACTTCGTCGGCGTCCTTGCCGCCCTTGCGCGAGAGCTCCCAGATGGTGCGGATGGTGGGGATGAGCCCCTTCTGGGCGAGCTCCTTGCGCAGCTCGGCGTAGGAGGTCTTTTGGCTGGCGAGGAAGTCGGCGCCCTGCTTGGTGCCCTTGCTCAAGCCCTGGATGAAGTTGTTGAGGCTGGTCACCGACTCGGCGGTGGAGAGGCCCTTGAGGGTCATGTCGGCGATGGCGGCGGCCAGCTGCTCGAACGGCACCCTCGCATGGGCGGCCACGGCCACCACGTCGCCGATGCGGGCGGCGAAGTCCTCCGGCTCGGCCTTGCCCACGCGGATGGCGGCCGTGAGGATGTCCATCGCGCGCGCGGCGGTGATGTTGTTCGCCCCGTAGGCGTTGATGATGGTCGTGAGGTTGTCGGCCACCGTCTGCGCGTCGCCCATGCCGACGGCGGCACCCCTGGCCGACTCACGGAGGATGGCGAGGGCACGAGCGCCCTCGAAGCCGGCCGAGGTGACGAAGTAGAGTGCCTGAGCAAGCTCGGTCGGCCCGCGTCCGGTCGCCTCGGCGATGTCATCGAGGTACTTGCGGTAGAGGGCCATGGAGGCGGCGGTCTGGCGGTTGATGCCGGCCACCCTCTGCATGGCCTTCTCGTACTTGTAGCCGAGCACGCCGGCTGCGGCCGCTGCCGCCGCGGTCGGCAGGGTCACGTAGGTGGTCATGGACGAGCCGACGAGGCGCAGCGAGGACTGCAGGCGTCCGTAGGTGCTGATCTTGGAGCGCAGTCGTGCGATCTCGGCTGCCTGCGCGGCGGCGGCCTGCTGCGAACTGCGGGCGGCGGCGGCGTTGGCGGCGGCCGTCTCGGCGGCCAGACCCTTGATTTGGGCGCGCGCCTGGGCGACGCCGGCACCCGAGGTGCTCAGGATGCGGATGAGGATGTCGAGGTTGGCTACATCACTCATCGGCCATCACCGGCTCGCGGCCGAACTGCCTGCGGAAGTCGTTGAGCTTGACGAGGCGCATCATCGGCGTGTCCGGGAGCTCGTCGCGCTTCGAGGCAGGGGCGTTCCACTCGCGGTAGGCCGCGAGATACGCGCGCATGGCGATAGCGTCCAGGCAAGGGCCTGCGGGTTGGCGCGCGGCGTCGAGAAGCGACGACGCGAGACCTTCCTCGCAGACCCTTGCCCAGAGCCAGACCTGCGGTGTCCGGGCACCTTCGACTCCCGCTAGAGTTGCGTCGAAGGCGCAGAGGATTTTTCCAACTCGTCCTTGGTGTGGATGCCGACGATCTGCTTGGCAGCCCACGCGGCGGTGTCCGGGTCGAGCAGCCGGATGCTGGCCTCGTCGACCGGGCGCTCGTAACTCCAGGCCACGATGCCGAAGCGCAGGACGGTCATGACGTCCATACCCTTGAGCGGATCGTCCTCGGCCTCTGCGAGCGCCTCTTCCACCTCGGGGTCGGCAGGCTCCGAGGCCTCCTCTGCCGACTCGTCCGCCTTCTCCTCGTCGGCCTCCTCGGCGAGCCGCTGCTTCGCTTTCTCTGCGGCCTCGAAGATGCGCGTGATGGGGCCTTCGACATCCTGCATGCGCTCGAAGGTCCGCATCATGCCGATGTAGCCCTGCACGCCGGCTTCTTCTTGTTCGAGGAAGGAGAGCATGCGGAACTTCATCCACTGGCCCGGCTCACCCGGTACATCCGCAGTCCTGGTGACCTCATCGACGAACATCTCAGGCCTCGGTGATCGAGCCGGTGGGATGCAGCGTCACCTTGGCGAGCGTGACCTTGCCCTTTGCCGGGACGCGCTGGTAGGAGCCGATGATCGTCTCGACGGACGTGCTCTTGGTGCCGCCGTAGCCGATGGTGAAGGTGCGCGTGCCGCCGCTCGTGTTGCGGCAGCCGGGGTCGCTGAAGAGGCCGTCGACCGTCTCGGTGTAGACCACCTCAAGCTCCAGGTCGTCCACCGTGATCAGGCCGGCGTAGAGCCTCTGCTGGTACTGCACGCCGTTGGGCGTCACGTCGTCGACCTCGGCCTTGACGTTGATGCCGTTGATCGTCAGGACCTCGATCGTCTGCGGGGTGCCCGACGCGTTGTCGAACTGGAAGGTGACGTTCGAGTAGTTGTAGGGACCAGCCATCGCTGCTACCTCCGTGGGTCGGTGCGGCCGTCTCTTGCCGGGGAGGCCGCGTTTGGGCGTGCTCTAGAACCGGACGAGCCCTCCCATGATGGTCAGGGACGGGGCCGAGCCGGAGCCGGTCAGGGTGATACGCAGGCGGGTGTAGCGGCGGATGATGCCGGTCACCGGCAGGCGGTAGGCGACGGGGACCAGCGCCGCCGTGATGGCCTGCGGCGTGACGCCTGCGATGTCGGCCCACGAGGAGCCGTTGGCGGAGTCCTGCGGGGTGACGAGCCAGTTGGTGTACCCGCCCAGCGTGACGGCAGGAACCTGCAGGTAGACCGCGCCACCGTTGGCGATGGTGATCGTGCCGGCGTTGCCGGGACTGCTCACGTTGACGGGGACGCTGAGATGCGTCGTGTCGATGACCGTCACGGTGTGGGTGCCGTCGATGGAGGGCGTCGAGTTGCTGCCGCTGATCACCACGGTGTCGCCGGTCTTGAGGCCGTGGGCGGCGGCGGTCGTGATCACCGTCGGACTGGCCGCCGTGTTGGCGGAGACGGTCGCCGACAGGGGAGCGGCACCGGAGTCGACGCCGGTGGTGTCGGTCGCCGCCACCAGTGAGGCGAGGTTCTGCAGGATGCGCCCCTCCTCGTGGCCGTGGGCGCTGGAGTTGACGAGCGAGATGTTGCCCCGGTGGACGTCACCCTTCTTCGGGTTGCGGCTCCGGCCGCTGACGGTCATGCCGGCGTAGCCGGAGAACTGCTTGCCGATGGTGTTGCCCTCGACGCCCGTGCAGACGATGACCGAGGGCCACCCGTCCGCGATGACCTTCTCGATGAAGGCGTTCTCGGCGAGCGGCGCGTCGTCGTAGGTGACGTCGAACGAGAGCTCCGTCTCGATCTCGCCGGCGAACCGCTTGACGGTGTACTCCTCGCCGAGTGGCGTGTCGTCCACCACCGTCGCGTCGTCCTTGAAGGTGACAGCGCCCGTCATGTTCGGCCGTAGGTTGTAGCCTGCGGCGAGCATGAAGGCGAAGTCCTTGGCGGTGTAGCTCACCAGGAGCCTCCTTTCGTCTCGCATACGCTGCACATCCACTTGGGAGCGCCGTTGCCGGTGTAGTCCGTGATCCTGTCTGCCGATGCTCCGCAGCTCGGGCAGGTTCGCGGCACACCGGACGCCGGCTCCGTGAGACTCGTCGCCTGCGGCTGGCGCACGACGCCGTGGTCCGCAAGGCAGGCGTCGACGTTCTCCAGCGAGGCCGTCAGGACGGCTCGCAGCGCCAGCAGATGACCGATCTGCGTCTCGGTGTCAGACACAGCCGATGAACCTCACGTCTTGGTAGCGCCATGCGAGTCCGGTGGTCGGGTCGATGTCGCCGCGAGGGTCGCCCACGAAGCTCACCTCGTACTGGCCCCAGAGGGTGAGAAGAGCGTCTTGGACAGGTACGACCATCGTGTCGAGTTCGGACTCGTCGTGCGCCCAGCAGACGACGCGCCAGCGTTCCATGGTGGCCACCACATGGCCGTCGCCGTCCTGGAACGGCGGGCCGCCGACCGGTCCGATGAGGCGCACGAAGGGCACGGCGTCGTCCAGGTTCCTGGGCAGCCTGGTGTAGACCCGCTCGTCGATGATGGCCTTGAGAGCGGCATGGTCCTTGAGGACGTCGATGGCATCGGTGAGCGTGCTCATGCGAGCCCCTCGATCTGCGCCAGCAGGCCCTTGAGATAGAGCGGCGGGATGGACAGGCGCGTCTCCTCGTAGGCACGCTCCATATAGGACGTGCCCTCTTGGTGGACGTGCATCGAGAAGTGCTCGCCGCCGCCGTAGTCGAACCAGTGCAGCATGGCGGCGTTGACCGGCACGATCTCTCCACCCCGCTCGCGCATCCACGAATAGGGCAGGGAGGTACGGACGGCCACGGCCGCCAGACCGCCGCCGACGATCTCGGTGTGGATGCTCTCGGCCAGCCCGCCTTCATGGACGGGCGCGTTGGCCTTGGCGGCGGCGAGGGTCGGCTCCACGGCGGGGACGAGCGCCCGCTGGTGGGTGCCGGGGTCGGCGAGCAGCGCCTGCAGCTTGGCGAGCTTCGCTTCGACCGGAGCGACCAGCACCTTTGCCGAGAAGAGGAGCATCAGGCCGTCTCCGGGGACACATGCTCCACGAGCATCTCGGTGTAGGTGCCCGAGGGGTCGACCACGACGGCGTTGACGCTCCAGTACTCGCCGCGCCAACCGACCTCGTCGCTCTGCGTTATCTCGTGGTGCGACCCCGGCGTCTGGAGGCGGTACCAGGTGCTTGTGCGCGTCAGGTCGTCGCGCCGTTCCTGCTCGCGCTGGATGACCTTGCCGTTCTGGACGGCGGCGGCGGCGGCATGGACGCCGGCCAGCCCGGTCCGCGCCGTGTAGGTCTTCGTCGGGGTGCCGTAGGCGTCGCTGCCGGCGTCGCTCACCTCGTAGACGGTGATCGTCTCGGGGTAGAACGGGTCCACGAGCGCGTCCATGAAGGCTTCGCCGCCGAGCGTCGGGGACAGCATCAGAGACCACCCCGCAGGAACCTCTTGTAGATGAACTCGCGCCGCTGCAGGAAGTCGTCGGCGAACTCGGCGGAACCGAAGGCCATGGACTCGTCCGACTGACGCGCCCACTCATCGCGCAGGGAAGCCGCCAGCTTGCGCAGGGCGTCGGCTACGGCCGGGCCGTCGGTCTCGACGCCCATCAGGTTGACCTTCTTGAGCACGAGGGCCTGGCTGGCCGCCATGGTCTCAAGACCTCTGGCGGCAGCCAGGAGCACCTCGTTACCGGTCAGGGCCAGGAACGCGTCGACCTCCTCGTCCGTGAAGACGGGCGGCGTGGTGTTGTCCGCCATCAACAGGCGGACCTGCTCCCTTGTCGTGAGCGCCGTCACTTCCTGCCCTTGCTCGCGGCCGGCTTGCGCTTGGCCGCGCTCTTGGTCGTGCGCTTGGGGGACGCCGGCTTCGGGGCCTGGGTGGGCCCCGGTTCCGGCGCAGGGTCAGCGGCCGGTGCCCCGGCAGCCTCCGCCGCGGCGACCTCGGCCGCAGCCGGTGCCGGCTCTTCGAGAGAGACCGGCACCGGCGTCTCGGTGTCTTGCGCAGGCGTCTGGACGGGAGCGAGCACCGCAGTCAACGCCTGCAGCTCGTCGAGGATGGCCACGAGGTACTCCTGCATGCCGTCGACCGGGTACGGCAGCTCGCGCCCATCCCTCGCTATGCGGTGCGGCCGGCTCACGTTCCGACCTGCGCGTAGCAGTACCGCGGATCGCCCTGCCAGCCGCCGTGGCAGCTGCGGACGCGGTAGGCGTTCTCGTCGTGCTCGAAGTCGCCGTCCAGAGTCCCGGCGGCGCCACCGGAGAGCACGACCTTGTTGTTGGCCTTTATGCAGACTTGAGGCGTCTCATGGCCGCGCAGGAAGTCCATGCCCGCCGCGACACCCTGGTTGTAGTCGGCGAAGACGTACCAGGTCGTGTCGGCGGTGCCCGTCTGGTCGACGATCTCCAGGTACGGGTCGACGTGGAGCTTGATGCCCAGCTGCGGCAGGATGTTCGTCGTCGGCAGGGGCAGATAGGCCGGCGTGCTGGCGTTCGCCCCGCCGACCGTGTCGACCTGCTGGACCTGGGCGCTGGTGAGTATCTGCCGGGCGGTGAACTCCAGGCTCTTGGGGACCACGAGGTGCACACCGTCCACGGCGATCGGCTCACCGTTCACGTCGGTCTGCTTGGCCATCAGCTGCAGGGTCGTCTGCAGGTGGCCGATCGACAGCGAGAGGCTGCCGAGGTTGGTGACGGCCTGCCCGTCGACATCGGTGATCGTCGCGCCGAAGAGCGCGGGGTTGGGTCCGCTGGCGGACGCGAAGGTCTCGGTCGCGTGACGCGCCTCGGTACGCTGCACGGCGGTCAGGAAGCGGGTCGCGATGTCGTCGAACGCCCCCATGGAGTCGTTGATGACGGCCTCCCATGAGATGGCGAACTTGCGGCCGTACTTGTAGACGCGCCGGGAGTACTTGCCGGTGACCGACGGCTCCTCGGGATAGGACCCCTTCTCCGGTATCTTCTCCAGCACGTCGTCTTGGCCGACCACCTTGTGCTTCTCGTGGGTGTTGAAGTTGGGCAGGCTGCCGACCTTGACGTACGAGCGCCAGTCAGGGATGACGGCCTTGTAGTTGGCCATCAGCTCGCGCTCGATGAGCACGCCGAACAGCGTCGGGAAGTCGGACGTGCCCACGGCCTCGTCGAAGACCATGCGGCCGGCGAGTGCCTCTTCCATTAGGAAGGCGTGCTTGCGGGCGCCGTACCCCTTCTCGTTGGTGACGAGAGAGAGCGCCTTCGCCAGCGCCGCCTCGCTCACCGGGCAGGCTCCGGCAGCACGGTAGCCCTTCCAATCGTCTATCAGTGTGAGAAACTCACCCATGTTCGATCCTCCTTGGAGGCTCACAGAGCCTCTTCTCCGTGGGTCGGACACGGGGCGGGGTGTCTCTTGCCGGGGAACCCCGCCCCACTGTCGCTCTTACGTCAGGTCGAGGTACGTGATCTCGTACTTGTTGGCCGCGTTGTTGGCCTTGTTCGCGCCGACGGTCAGCGTGTTGGCGCTGATGCTGAAGTCGGTCAGGGCGCGGGCGCTCGGCACGCCGGAGGCCCAGACGATGACGCTCACCAGCTCGTCGCCCGTGGCGATACCGGTCACAGTGATCGTGTCGTCCGAGGTCTCGTCCTGGCCGGCGACGATGGTGTGCTTGAGGAACTCGCCCTTGAGGAGCGTGCGCGCGATCGCCTTGGCCGCGAACTTCGCGGTGGCCGTGGCCTCGTTGAAGAAGCCGCTCGCCATGAGCGCGCGGCCGGTCGCGTCGGCCGAGAGGCAGCCGGCCGCGAGCATCGACGTGCTCACGGCAGCGGAGCCGAGCGCCGGGGCGGGGCAGTGCAGGACGCGGATCGTGGCCGTGAGGCCGGCACCGACCGCTTCGAGGGCGATGCCGTACGGGGTGTTGCTGGCCTGCGTGTTGACCAGGCCGTCGGTCGCGTCGGAGTAGTAGACGGTGTCGAAGGCGGCGATCCCGCCACCGACGCTGTCGGTCACCGGGTGGTCGGCCACATACCAGCCGAAGTCCACCATCGTCTCGGTCGCGCCGCAGCCGCCGTCGCCCTCGTCGAGCAGGGCGATGCCGGTCAGCGAGCCGACACGTACCGGGTCGCCGGCGTCCGGCGTGGCCGGGTCGCTGACCACCACCTTGAGGTGCATCGGGTTGATCTGGAAGACGATGTTCTTTGCCATGTCCTGTGCCTCCTGGGTCGGGGCGGAGACGGCGACCCATGGCGGGGGAGCCGCCCCGTTCTCGTCGCTGCTCAGTCGACGGCGAGCTCAGCCCGCCTGTCGGCCTCTTCTGCCGTCATGCCTTGGCCGAGGAAGCGCCGCTTGAAAGCCTCGCGCAGCGCCGTCCTGTCGGCGTCGCCGGCGGGTGCCGTGGCGCCCATGCCGGACACGCCGGTCCCAGCGATGGCCTTCACCTCGGCGACGGCGGCCTCGATGGCCGTCGCGACGCGCTCGCTGAGCGCCTTCTCGTCCAAGGCGCCCTCCACGATGGGCAGGTCGGCCGCCAGCGATTCCTTGAGACGCTTGGCCGTCAAGTCGGGCAGCTTCGCTGCGCCGACGGCCTCGCCGATGATGGTGTCCGCCTTGGAGATGGCCGCGTCGGCCAGCAGCTCGGCGATCCCGGCCTCGTGTTCGGCGATCTTGGCCTCCTGTTCGGCGATCAGGCCGTCCTTGGCCGTCAGGTCCGCCTCAAGGGTGGCGGCCCGGCTCTCCAGAGCCGCGACCTTGTCGAGAGCCTCGGTAAGCTCCTTGATCTGCTCCGCCATTGCATGAGCCTCCTCTTGGGGTTCGTCTTGCTGAGAGCCGCCGAAGGCGCTCTCCAGCATGGTCAAGACCTCGCCGCCGGCACCGGCGCGGGGGACGAAGTCGATGGAGTGCAGCCCGTCCAGGTCTTCGTCGAGACGGGTGATGATGCGACCCTTGCGACCTTCGGCCTCACCCTCCACGTAGGCCCCCGAAGCGTGGATCGAGAGACCGATGTGAGGAGCCATCTCGCGTATCGCGTCGCGGTACTGCTCGAAGACGCGCAGGCGGGTGTAGACGGCAGGCCCCTTGGGACCGGCATCGTCCCAGCGGGCCGCCTCGACGTAGACGCCGCGCAGGTCGTCGAGGTCGCGCAGACCCTTGCGTTCCCGCAGCTCGCTGCGCGTCGGATGGTTCCAGTAGGCGTGCGTGCCCGCCGGGAACGCCTTGGGCGCGTGTTCCGCCAGCATGTGCCTGTCGTAGTAGCCGGAGCTTCCCCAGCCCTCCTCGATCACCTTGACGAGCCACGTGCCGTCGGGAGCGGGGCCCTCACAGAGCTCGACGGACTCGCCGACGATGGGCAGGGACCGTGCGCCCTCCTTCTGGAGCCACGAGTCCGGCAGTCGGGCGACGTAGGCGGCGCCCTTGCGCTTGGCGATGGCGATGATGCGGCTGCGCAGCTCGTCGGGCGAGTAGTTGTCGGGACCGGCGCGGCCGATGCTCGCGGCGGCGGCGGCCACGTCTTCCGGCTTGGCGATGGGGAAGCTGCGGTGCTTGCCGGCGAAGTCGGCCGCCGGCAGCTTGTCGCGCTCCTTCTGCGGGATGTCGCGTTCGTCGATGTCCAGCTCGGCCATGGGACCCCCTATGCGGCTATCTGGTCGTCGGAGAAGTACGGTGTCTGACCCAGCACCAGCAGGCCGGCCGGCAGGACCGCTGCGGGGTCGGGGTGGACGTCGACGTAGCACTCGCAATGGACGTGCGCCGGCGCCGTGGAGTGCCCCGAGGGGAAGACGCCGGAGAGCGGCACCACCTGGCCGTCGTTGGACGTGCAGACCGTGCAGGGGCAGCCGTCGGTGTGGTACCAGCGCTTGAGCATCGGCACGCCGGCGTCGGAGAAGAGGCCGGCAGCGGCCAGCTCGGCCCACGCATAGGCGGTGAACGTCTCGTTGCGCGTGATCGTGCGAACGCGCTTCTCGCCGAAGGTGGAGCGCAGGGTCGGCTCGACAGAGCGCGAGAGTCCCGTCGGCGTCGCCAGGGGACCGGAGAGCATCCGGCCGACGCGCCTCGTGGTCGTGGCACCGACGCTCTCGACGATGGAGCGCGCGCGGGCCTCGACCCACCTCTCGGCGGCGAGCAGGGCGCTGTCGATGCGGACGAGCCAGCGTGCCTCGACGGCGAGCAGGGCGGCCGCGACGGCCTTCTCGTAGGCGTGGGCAAGAAGCAGCACGTCCTCGTCCCGGCGTCGGGCCAGCGCGTCGGCGAAGCGGGACGGGGCCGGTTCCACGGCCTCGCCCCGCGGCGCGACAGCGACGTCGTGCAGCGCTTGCAGGAGGGCCAGCGTATGCCTCGCGAAGACGGTCTCGACGGCGCTCTGCATCTCGTACAGGGCGTGGCGCAGGAAGTGCTCGCGCCGCCAGAGCAGGGTGGCCGCCAGTGCGGTCTTGGACGCCTCAAGCAGCGGCGCGTTCACGGCTCTTCTCCGTCGATGGACTCCAGGAGCGTCTCGATCTCGTCCTGCGCCTCGCCGGGCAGCAGCGACTCGCACCCCTCGCGCGACTCCGTGTAGGCGTCGACGATGTCGCGCTTGCTCCATTCGCATTCCATGGCGTCACTCTCGGCTCGCCTCTTCGATGGCGGCCCGCAGCCGGTCGATGTTCGCCGCCAGGGCCGCCGTCGACGATTCCTCGCTGTCCTGGGTCGCCGAGCCGGTCGGCGCCCTGCCGTACGCCTTGCCCCGCTCGTCGTCGTCTTGGCCGCCGGCCGCCCGGTTGTTGCCGGTCGGACGCTCCCGGGGCTGGAACTTCGGCAGGGGACGCAGGCCCACGGGTTCGCTGCCGTCGGACGGGTAGAACTTCTCGATGATCTCTTCCGCGTTGTCGACGCGCAGGGCGGTGAGGCCCAGCCGCAGCAGGGTCGGCCCGTCGTCGAGTATCTGCACCGGCCAGTTGCCCAGCGTGACGAAGCGCACCAAGGCGGCTATCTGCTTGGCCACGTCGCGCTGGAGGATGGGCGGGAAGTCGATGTTGACCACGCGCCCCAGACGGCCGCGCTTGACGTCGCCGGCGAAGACCATCTCGCCGGTGGCGTCGTCGTAGCGGTCGAACTGCAGGCCCGGCCGCCCGCCGGCCTTGGCGGCGTACTCGACGGCGATCGAGATGATGTCGGCCAGCGTCTCGCGCCACATCGTCTGGCAGTCCAGGAACTTCAGCTCGGTCGGCCGGTCGAGCGTCTCGGCGGTGGCCTGGTTGCCCACGGAGGCGTCGCCGAAGAAGGTCTCCGGCAGGCCCATCGACGTGCCGGCCATGCGCAGGAGCGGGCGCGAGGCCACCGGGTCGACGTAGGCGGCGCTCACGTCGATCGCCTCAAGGTCGACGTCCTTGCCGGCCACGAACGCGGAGCCGGTGGTGGGGGCGGGGTTGGAGTCGGACGCGAACTCCGTCAGCAGGCTGTTGAGTTTCGCGACGGCGGAGTCGACCGCCGACTGGCCACCGCCGCCCTTGAGCTTGTGCGCCCAGCGCGACAGGCTCTTCACGGTCTTCTTGAAGTCTTCGAGCGTCTCCTTGTAGGCGCGCGCCCAATCGAGCGAGGGGTAGGTCTCCGGCACGCCGAACAGCATCGTCTGGAGCGCGTCGGCGCGCAGGTGGTATACCGGCCTGTCCCAGAGCACGACGGCGTTCGCCGGCAGGCCCTCCGTCGGCGGCTCGTCGAGCCTGCCGGCCATCTCCAGCTCCCGCCGGAAGCGCCAATCAGGGTAGTACTCGTCGTGCTGCTTGCCGGGCTTCCCGTCCGGTGCCCGCTCGCTCCACGAGCGGTGATAGAAGCGCACCTCGTTGCGGTCCTGCGGGGCCGTGACGATCTCGCGCACCTCGTCGACCGGCATCAGGCGGACGACCACGCGCCCGGTCGTCTCATTGCCGAAGAACACGAAGAACACGTTGCCGTCGACCTGCCGGGTGCGCTCCAGCTCCTTGCGCGCCCGGTAGGAGGCGAACGACGGCCCGTTGGCGGCGTCGCCGAGGAACCCCTGCACGACCTCGTCGATCTGCGGGTCCGGCGCCTTGATGGACACGCCCTGCGCCCAGACGTAGAGGTTCTGCACCTCCACGGCGCGCCTCACGAGCGGGTTCTTGAGCCAGAACAGGCGCGACAGGCGGATTATCCTGTCGAGGCCCTCGCGGGAGAACTCCATCCGCGCGGGGTCGTGCCCGAGCAGCAGCCAGCCGCGTTCTTCGAGCGCCAGCTCAAGCTCGGCGATGGCCTCGAAGAGCTCTCCGTGGTCGGCCAGCACCGTGCGGAAGCCGTCGCCGATGGTGGCGATGGCCTCGCGCAGCTCCGTCATCTCGTCCTTCGACCGAGCGCCGAAGGTCTTGTCCCGTAGGCCCATGGAGCCATCTTGAACGGCCGAACGGAATCCGGTAGGGCAACTTTTCACTATCGCGCCAGTGCCAACGTCCGGCTTCAGAAGGGCGATATCACCTCCACCTCGTCCCAGACCACCAGCACCGGCCCCATGGCACCGTGGTCGGCCTCCCAGACGGCCAGGGCCAGCGCGATCACGGCGTCGTCGTGGTAGCCGTCAGGGGCGGCGTAGCGCACGAGGTGCGTCTTCGTTATCTCGTACTGGTAGGCGTCCAGCTCGTCGATCAGCACGGGGATGTCGGGGAAGGTGACGGAGCGGTGCTCGATGGCCACCGCGAGGTTCTCGATCAGCTGCTGCTTGGTGCGGTTGTTGAACATCATCTCGTCGACGCGCACGCCGCGGTCGCGCACCATCTCGACGATCGGGTCGCCCACCCCCGTGGAGTCCATCAGGACCGGCGCCCCATAGCGTCGCGCCAGAGACGCCACCCGCTCGCCCTGCACCTTCCACGAGATCTGGTTGAAGCGCTCGAAGGCGACGACGTGCATGGTGGCGACGTCGATCACGACGCACACCGTGAAGTCGCGCTTGCGGGCGAGGTCGACGCCCATCACGTAGCGGCTGCCGGGCGTCGGACCCGTCAGCTCGCCGGCGATGCAGGCCCGGACGTTGCGGAACACGCCGGCGGCGTCGTCGAGGAAGGCGGCCAGATACTCCTGCGCGAAGACGTCCTCCGGCAGCGTGCGCTGTGCCTCGGCGACCTCCTCGTCGGCGATGTACGGCGAGGACGAGGTCGGGAAGTGGAAGCTCGCGTAGTCGGCCTCGGCTGGGTCGTTGCCCCGGCACCACAGCTCCCAGAACCAAGAGCCGCCCTTGCCCTTCGGCGTGCCGAGGGCCAGCAGCCGGCCCATGGTGTCCGTGAGCATCGGGCGCAGCACCTGCTCCCAGGCGACGCGCGCCACGAAGGCCGCCTCGTCGACCACCATGAGGCCGGCGCCCCCGCCGCGGAGGTTCTCGTACTTCTCGGCGGACACGAACTCGGAGCGGCCGCCGCTCTTCCAGACCACCGACATCTCCTCGGACGCCTTGTGGCTGTCGATGGCGCCGGCGAACTTGTCGAGCACCAGGTTGAACGGCTTGCGGGCCTGCCGGTAGGTGGGAGACACCCACCAGGACGGATACTCGGTGTTCTCCCACGAGTACTTGGCGAGCTCGTTCACGCCCGCGAGCGACTTGCCCCACCGTCGCCCGCAGGCGGCCATGCGGAACCTCGCCGGGCATTCGTGGAGTCTGCGTTGCCCCGGATGGGGCGAGTAGAGACGCAGACGGGCCTCTCGGGTGGGTCGGCTCACGACGCCTCTTCGTCGGACCACTCGGCGTCGTCGACCGGCTCGGCCTCAAGCACCTCTACGTCCTCGCCGGCGGCGGGCAGCTCCTTGCGTATCACGGAGCCGTCCGACCACTCGGCGACGAACCTCATCTCGTGGGTTATGCTCACGTCGATCTTCGGCGAATCGGACTGGCCGAGCTCGTTCTTGCCGAGGAAGATGGCCATGGCGACGCTGCCGTCGTTCACCAGCGCGTCCTGCTTGCCGCGCAGCCACCTGGCGCGCTGGGCCTTGCCCCTGGCCCACGCGGCGGAGAACTCGGGGTCGTCGTTCAGGCGCAGGTGGAAGGTCTCGCGGCTCACACCGAGGATGTCGGCGGCCTCGCCGACGGTGTGCCCGGACCTGGCCAGCCTTTCGGCGATCTTCGCGTCGAGCACCTTGCGCGGCCGCCCGGGGGAGATGGGCATCACGCGGCCCGTCGACGTCACCCTGGCCGGCCCGTTCCACTCCTCGGGAGGCTTCTGACTCGGCGGTGGAGGCTTGCGCTTGGTCTTCTTCTGAGCAGGCATGCGCACAATGTGACGGGTCGAACGGATTTGTGTGGGGCAACTTTCGGGGAGACTGCGGCAGGTTTCCACTATCGAAGCCGTGCAAACGTTGTAAACCCCTCGGAAAGTGCTTTTTTGCAGGGCAAAAAAAATCTGCCTTACAGAACTTGCACGCGCGCGTTACACTGTGGGTGGCGGGGGGCGATTGAAAGGGCGAACCGGACCTCCAGGGCATCGCAGGGACGCGGGGAAGAGCCTCTCGTTATCCGGACGATCACGAATCTGCATGCGAACGGCTGCGGAATACGTGATTTCCAGGGGAAAATGTCGGGGACTACCACAGAGGGTACCCCGAGGG
>CAZIGT010000026.1:0-18327 GCA_964538465.1 uncultured Thermoleophilia bacterium
GAGGGCGGCGAGGTGGTGGCCCAGTGCTCGGTCCACGAGGGTCAGGTGCAGACCGGCTTCCGCGGCCGGCGCTTCCCTCTCGACGACTTCTACCTCCTGGAACGCGGCCGCCTGGAGACGGAGATCGTGCGCATAACGGACGTCCGCAGCGATCCCCGTGTGTCTCCCCTGGAAAGAGAGGAATGGCTCCGCTTCGGCGCGATCTCCGGGGTGCTCCTGCCTCTTATGGCGCGCGGCCGACCGGTGGGCCAGGCGCTCCTGCTCGATCGGGTGCCGCGTCACTTCGACGAGCTCGACGCGCCGGTCGCCCTAGGACAGATCGCCGCCCAGGCGATCGCCAACGCGCGGCAGTACCGTGACCTCAGTGCGAGCGCCCAGCGCCTGGCGCTGGTCAACCAGGCGGGCGTCGATCTTACCTCCAGCCTGGATGTGGAGTGCGTACTGACCTCCGCGGCGACGAAGCTGCGTGAGGTGATCGACGTGCCGCGCTGCGACATCTTTCTGCGCGAGGACCAGTCGACGGTCCGCTGCGTCGCGAGCTCCACCGACGGTGCCGGGAGCGACGGCTGGGTCGGTCGCCGCTTCCCGCTCTCCGAGTGGTATGTCACCCAGGCGGTCATGGGGGGCGGCAAGACGATGGCAATAGCAGCTGCCGACGACCCGCGCCTGAGCGATGCCGAGCGGCGCGACATGCAGAGATGGGGCGGGCGGAGCGCCCTGTTCGTTCCGCTGCGCATCGGCGACAGGACCATCGGCAACGTGGAGCTCTTCGAGACCCGCCGTCAACGCGAGTTCTCCGACGACGAGAAGGCCGCCGTCGAGGCGGTCTGCCGGGTGGCCTCTCTGGCCATCGAGAACGCGCGCCTGTTCGAGAAAACGAAATCCCTGCACCTTGACAAC
The DNA here is from genome assembly GCA_964538465.1 of uncultured Thermoleophilia bacterium. Classification (GTDB taxonomy): domain Bacteria; phylum Actinomycetota; class Thermoleophilia; order UBA2241; family UBA2241; genus UBA6103. Next base: position 901 of record CAZIGT010000026.1, read on the forward strand.
CTCCGCGGCCTCACCTCGGCCCTCACGGCCAAGGACTACTACACGCTCGGTCACGCCGGCCGCGTGTCGGCCTACATGGTGCTGCTCGGCGAAGAATTGGGCTGGGACAAGGGCCTGCTCGAACGCGTGGAGGAGGCCGCGTACTTGCACGACATCGGCAAGATCAGCGTCTCCGACAGGGTGCTGCTCAAGCGCGGTCCGCTCAACGACGAGGAGTGGCAGCAGATCCGTCAGCATCCGACCGTGGGCGCCGATATCCTGCGACCGCTGTTCGAGCCGGAGCTGGTGGCGGCCGTGAGGCACCACCACGAACGCTGGGACGGAGACGGGTACCCGGACGGTCTGCGGGGCGAGCAGATCCCCGAGCTGGCGCGGGCCATGAGCGTGGTCGATGCCTACGATGCGATGTCGCACGCACATCCGTATCAGGAGCCGCGAAGCTACTCGGAGTGCGTGGAGGAGCTGGCCGTCTGCTCCGGCAGCCAGTTCGATACGCGGATGGTGGAGGCGTTCCAGAACGTGCTCGACCGTCTGGACATCTCGCGCCTGCGCGCCGAACGTGTGGCGCGGATGGCCGCTGAGGCGATCGACGTGGACGGTCTCGCGCTGCTGCGGGAGCCGCCCGACGAGGCGCGCCCCGAGTACGCGGCCGCGGCTGCAGTGCTGCGCGCGGCGCGTGATTCCGACGACGCGATCCGATTCGTTCAGGTCGTCGAGCAGCGTGGCAAGAGCTACTCGATCGTGGCCGAGGCGGAGGAGCCGGGCGACTGGCATTCGCCGATCGGCGAGGAGGTGTTCCCGCACGAGGGCTTGAGGCTGTGCTTCGCCGGGGAACCGCAGGACGTGGTCATGGTGGGGGCCAACCAGTGGGGGGTCTGGGTCACCGGGGTGCGGCCGGTCACGGGCCGCGACGGGGAGGTCGCGTACGCTGTCATGGCCGACATCCCGGTCGAGCACCTGCGTCTCAGCGGCGTGCGCGGCGATGCGGCGCAGCCGCTGGCGGCGCTGTTGCACGCGGCCGCGGTCCGTCTGACCAAAGCCGAGATAGACGCCGTCACTGACGGCCTGACAGGCCTGTACAACCACCGTCACCTGCAGGACCGATTGACCGAGGAGGCGGAACGGGCCGTCAAGTGTGGCGATCGTCTGGCCGTCCTCTTCTGCGACCTCGACGACTTCAAGAGGTTCAACGACACTTACGGCCATCGGATGGGGGACGGCGTGCTCGAAGGGACGGCGCGCGCCATCGAGAACTGCGTGCGACGTGGCGATGTGGTCGCCAGGTATGGCGGCGAGGAGTTCGTCGTGCTGATCGCGGGTGCGGACGAGAGGACGGCCACGGCGGCGGCCGAACGCATCCGCGCGGCGGTCGCCAGGGCGAACTCCGGCCCGGACGGTGCCCGGATCACCATCAGCGTGGGCATAGCGCTGTGCCCGGAGCACGGTCGTACGCGGGAGGAGCTGATGGCCGCCGCCGATGCCGCGATGTACGAGGCGAAGGCAGCCGGCCGCGACAGGATCGTCATCTATGAACCGGCGTGGAAGAGCGACGGAGATGCGACTGCCCATGCCACGCAGCAGGCGATCCCGGCGAAGGCGCCGGTCGCGAACGCGGGCGGCGACCGGCGGCTTCGGTCGATCGAGCGGCGCGTCGCCGACCGGCGGGCGCGCGAGCGACGCGCTCCCCGGCTGGATCGCCGTTCCTCGGGTGGCGACCGTCGCGGCGGCACCGGAGAAGAGCCGCCGGCTAGGGAGGGCGACGGCGGGACGACAGGCTGAGCTCTGCGGCAGGCTCTCAGGCGAAGACGCGACCTCTCGGGCGCAGGTGGGCTTGGCGAGCCTCGGGTGAGAAGACGGCCGCTCCGGCGCGGCTACGCCGGTCGGACGCCCGCCGGTCGAGCGCCCTCCCGCTCCTTCACGGCGCCGGAGCGAATGCGTACAGCGTGCGCGTTCCGGTGAGGACGATGAGGCCGCCACTGGCCGTGATCGGTGAGTAGCGGCCGTCGTCGAACTGCCAGACGGTCTTGCCGGTCTTGGCGTTGTAGCCGTGCGTAGAGCCGCTGAAGTCCGAGAAGTAGACGACGCCGCGCAGGACCGACGCGGAGCCGAGCACTTTGGCTGTCGTGCTCCGCTTCCATACCACGGCGCCGTTCTTGGCCTTCACCGCGAACACGCGCTTGCCGGAGCCGACATACACCTTGCCGTTCCAGACAGCCGGCGAGCTGTACACCGGGTTGCCGAGCTTCTTCTTCCACAGCACCTTGCCGTTCCTGGTGGAGAGGCACACGAGGGCCTTGGTCGTCTTGTTGCCGATGAACAGCCGCTTGCCGCTCACCGCGGGGCTGCTGTACACCGAGCCACCGAGCCTGCTCTTCCAGAGGATCCTGCCGTTGCTGGGCCTCACGGCGTACACGATGCCGTCGTAGGTGGCGGCGAACACCTTGCCGTCGCCGTACGAGGGGCTCGCGGCGATCTTGCTGCTTGACTTGAGCCCCAACTGGCGATACCAGAGCACCGCGCCGGTACGACGGTTCAGCGCCCACAGCCCGGCCTTGCTGCCCTTCTTGTTGAAGCGGGTGGCCACGTAGAGCGTCTCGTTCACGACGAGAGGCGTGGCCTCGAAGCTCTTGAAGGCGCGCGTGGTGGAGCCGACCCTGCCCGAGGTGAGGGTCCAGACCTCCTGGCCGGTGAACGCGTCCAGGCACCAGATCTTGCCGTCCAGGTCGGCGAAGTAGGCGCGGGCCACTCGCCTGGCGGTCGTGCCGCTTCCTTCCACCCAGCTCGTGACCGTACCTTGGTTGGCGAACTTGGAGCCGGTGTAGATCTGATTGACGAGAGTGCCGTCTGCACGGAGGAAGTTGATGAACCCGTGATACGAGCCGCTGATGACCATGCCGTAGGCCACGCACGGGGGGTATTCGAGCAGGTTGCCGGAGTCGAAGGTCCAGAGAGGGGAGCCGGAGGGCAGACCGACCGACGGGCCCACACGCAGCCGGCTTCTGGACATGCCCCAGGTGGTCCATTGGCTCTTGCTGCGGTACAGGTGGACGGGTATCTGCCGGGTGTCTGTGGCGGCTGCGGTGACGGGGAAGGCCTCGTAGCCGCTGGGAGCGGTGGCGGACGCGGTCACCGTGGTGCCAGCCTCTATGCCGGACAAGGTGACCAGGCCGGAGGCGTCCGTGACCTCTTGCGCAAGCTGGCTGCCCGCCGCGTTGGTGAAGACCACGGTCACGCCGGCCAGGGTGGCGGAAGTGTCGCCGTCCGTGACGACGAAGGTGGTGTTCACCGTGGCGCGCGGTCCGGCGTCTGCACGCCCGACTGCCGGCAAGGCGAGGCCGGCGAGGGCGGCCAGCACGAGGGTGACTGCCAGCGTGGGAATGACTGGAAGCACGAAGAACCGGCGCCGGTCACGCCGGTGAGGCGGGCTGGGGGGCATGAAGAACGTCTCCTTGTCTGGCCGGGGCTGCCACGGGAATGATAGCAAACGGTTCTGGACAGGTCGTCCCGGGAGTGTCGCGGTGGGTGGCTGGCCGGCGTCGCGCGAGGCCCTCATGGAGTGTCAGGTGGAGCTGGCGCGTGAGGCCGCGGCAACGGAGATGTGGCGGCCGGCGGAGCCGGGCCGCCTCACTGTGGCCGCGGTGTTCTGCGCCTTCCCCACCGGGCATGCCGGCCCCGGCGCCGCCGGTGACCCGGCGTGGGCCGCGGCGGTCCTGTGGGCCGGCGAGGAAGGCGCCTCCGCGGATGCGATGACCGGAGCGCGAACAAGGCGCCCCGCCGGACGCCTGCTCGCCGAGGCCGTGATCTCGGGGGCTGCCGGCGCGCGGTATGAGGCCGGGCTACTGGGCTTGCGCGCGGGCCCGCTCCTGGAACGGGCTGTCCGCGCGCTGGTACCGGATCAGTCGTCGGATGCTGATGGCACCGGGGTTCACGCGGGGGCCGTGCCGGATCCCGACTTCGTGCTCGTGGACGCCACCGGCCTGGACCACCCGCGCGGCGCGGGGCTGGCGTTGCACCTCGGTGCGCTGCTGGGCCTGCCGAGCGTGGGAGTGACGAACCGCGTCCTCGTGGCCGAGGCGCAGACGCCGGACGCGGTCCCGGGCGCGGTCGCCCCGCTGCTGCTCGACGGGCGCCTGGTGGGCTACGTGCTGCGCGCCCGGGCCAGAGCGAACCCTCTGCTGATCCACGCCGGCTGGCGCACGGACCCGGCGACCGCTCTGGCGGTGGTACGGCCACTCGTGGGCGCGCAACGCACGCCGGAACCGCTGCGGCTGGCCCGTCACGCGGCCCGGGTGGCGCGCGCCCGCGCCGAGGGCCGCTACCCGGCCTGAGGGCGCGCCTGCGAGCGCCGGCGGGCGGCGGCGATGAGGCCGAAGGCCAGTCCGCCGCCCGCGCCCACGGCCGCCACGACCAGGTAGGCGCTGCGCCCGCCGAGAGCGTCCATCGCCCAACCGCCGAGGAGCGGCCCCAAGCCGTAGCCGCCGATGAACACCAGCGTCCAGACTCCCATGTAGCGTCCGCGAAGGTCCGCCGGCGCCATGTGCGAGACCACGGTGGGTACCAGCGGCATGAAGAGCACCACCCCGGTCGCCAGGATGAGCATCAGGAACACGGTCGGCGCCCCGTAGGAGGCGAAGGCCAGTCCGCAGAGCGCTCCGCCCATGAGCACGCTGCTGATCGCGATGAGCCCCACGGCGTCACGATGGCGCAGAGCTCGCACCAGCGGATACTGGATGACGGCGGAGACGACCGAGTACAGCGATGTCAGCAGCCCCCACGTCTGCGCGGAGATGCCGTGCAGGTCGCTCAGAAGGACCGGCAGAGTGACCCAGATCTGGGCGAAGCAGTACAGGGGCAGCAGCGCTGCAGCCAGGAACAGGAGGAAGCGCCCGTCGCGCAGCACACGTGCGTAGCCCCCGTGCGTGCCGTCCACGGCGGCTCCTTCGATGGGCGACGCCGGCTGGGGGCCCGTGGGCGCGGCCGGCTCCGGGTACTCCAGCTCAGGCGGAACCTGTGCGACGGCATGCGTACGCGGACGCGTCTCCTTGAAACAGGCGAGGACCAGGAGCAGGAACAGGCCGCAGACCGACGCTCCCAGCACAAAGGAGAGGCGAAAGGACCCGCCGGAGCCGAGCACTCCCGAGGCGAGCAGAGGGCCTATTGTGGCACCTACGCTAATGGCCACGCGTACCAGGCTGTAGGCCTCGCCGCGGCGCTCGAACGGCACCAGGTCGGCGATCATGGCGTTGCTCGCTGTGAGGTAGAGCGACCAGCCGCATGCCGCCTCGATGGCGAACACCAGCACGACGACCCACAGAGCGGGAGCGAAAGCGATTCCCAGATACAGCTGGATGGTTCCCACGATGCCCACGGCAAGCACGGGACGGCGCCCGACCCGGTCGGTGATGGCGCCCGCGGGGATCTGGAACGGCACGCCCACGAATGACATGAGGCCGATCACCATGCCGATCGTGGTCATGGACACGTCGAGACGGTCGGTGAGGTACAGCGTCTCGAACGGGAAGCACATGTCGATGCCCACGAGGAAGATGGCTGTGCCTACCAGGAGCAGCCAGAACTGCCGTGGCATGCGGCGAAGGTCGGTGACAAGGCGTTTCGCGGTGGTGCGCAGCATGTCTTTCAGGTCCCGGTGGGCGCCGGCGGCGATGCCTCCCCGGCGCCTCGATGCTACAGGACGGGCATGAGCCGCGGCGAGTCCCGGTCGGCGCTAGCCGGCGCCGTGCTGGGCTCGCCGCCGGCCGCGGCGTGACGAGCGGGGGGGCGCGCCGCGATCGACGTGTGCGAGTCCCGAACGGCGAGAGGCCGGCCCCCGGCGATCGCGGGATACGATGCGGTCGTGGCGACTGCCCGATGAGTCACCGACGAGTCGGCGGGACGCGCCGGGCGCTGCCACATCCGGCCCGGGCCGCACCGCCCAGGTACCTGCGGTGGGCGGCCGCGAAGGTCGTTTCGAGGGGGGTGTGCTATGGACAAGTCGTTGAGCAAGCGCGTGGCCGCCGAGTTCCTGGGGACGCTCTGGCTGGTGTTCGGGGGTACCGGTGCTGCGGTCCTGGCGACGGGGTTCCCCGATGTCGGGATAGGCTTTCTCGGCGTCGCGTTCGCGTTCGGGTTGACGGTGCTGACTGGGGCCTACGCCTTCGGCCACGTCTCCGGCGCGCACTTCAACCCGGCGGTGACCGTGGGCCTGTGGGTGGGCGGTCGCTTCCCCGCACGCGACGTGCCCGCATACATCGTCGCCCAGCTCGCGGGGGGTATCGCGGGATCGGCGGTGCTGTACGCGATCGCCAGCGGCACCGCCGGGTTCAGTCTGAGCGACGGCTTCGCGGCCAACGGCTACGGAGCCCACTCGCCCGGGGGCTACTCGCTGGCCGCTGGCATCGTGGCCGAGCTGGTGCTCACGGCGTTCTTCCTGCTGGTCATCCACGGAGCCACGGACAGGCGGGCGACGACCGGCTTGGCCCCGCTGGCAATCGGCTTGGCTCTCACACTGATCCACCTCGTCGGCATACCGGTGACCAACACCTCCGTGAACCCCGCGCGCAGCCTGGCCCCGGCGGTCTTCGTGGGCGAATGGGCTCTCGCCCAGCTCTGGGTCTTCATCGTCTTCCCGCTTCTGGGGGGGATAGTAGGTGGCTTGATCTACCGCTTCGTGATCGAGCGTAGGGAGGTGCCGCCGGCGGCCGGCTGAGGCACCGGCGGGCTCGGCCGACAGTCGGCTGACGCGCCCGGACATCGCCGATCGTCGCCCGAGCACCTTGGCCTGTCTGTGCCCCGCGGCTGTGCGAAGAAGAAGGCCGGGAGGGCGCCGTGTCGGGGTAGAGATCGGCGAGTGCGGCGCCCGCCCGGCCATCAGGTTCGGCGCGGGAAAAGGGGCTCAAACCCGCGCCGTACCCATCAGTGTGCTCGCTCCTTGCCGGCGCTCGCCCTACGCGTGCACGAGCGGGTGCAGCTTGCCGCCTACCAGCACAAGGCGGCGGTCGGCGTGGTCGGCCACGTCTTCCTCGTGAGTGATCATCATGATGGTGCGGCCCTCGTCGTGGAGTCTGTCGAGGATCTCCAGCACCTCCGCCGTGGCGGCGAGGTCGAGGTTGCCCGTGGGCTCGTCGACCAGCAATACGGCTGGGTCGCCCACGAGCGCGCGCGCGATGGCTACACGCTGCATCTGTCCGCCGGAGAGCTCGCCGGGATCGTGGCCGGCGCGGTCGGCAAGGCCGACCGATTCCAGGGCGTCGCGGGCGCGAGCCAGGCGCTCCGCCCGGCGAACACCGCGATAGATGAGCGGCGCGGCCACGTTGTCGAGAGCCGTGGTACGCGGTAGCAAGTTGTGTAGTTGGAACACGAAGCCGAGGAGCTCGTTGCGCAGACGGGCACGGCTGGCGTCGTCGAGGTCGGCCACGTTGTGGCCGGCGAGCATATAGGTGCCGTCGTCCGCGCTGTCCAGCAGGCCGAGGACGTTCAGCAGCGTCGACTTCCCCGAACCCGAGCGGCCTGTGCAGGCCACCCATTCGCCGCGCCGCACCTGCAGGTCCAGATCCTTGAGCACGGGAACCTTGATCTCGCCGCGCACGTACGTGCGCTCCAGTCCCCGGACATCGAGGACGACATCTCCGGTGTGGCTCGCGTTGCCGTTGTGCATCGGCTCTCCGTCGTGCAGATGTGACCGGCGGTCGCCGCCGGCCGACCGCGCTTGTTGTCGCAGGGACCGTACAGGGGCAGTGATAAGGGGGGCGTAAGGACGTCCGGGTCGCTTACGCCCGTCTTATGCCGCCGCCGCTAACCTCCGGGATAACGCGACTGGAGGGACTGCATATGACCACGGCCTCGAACGGGATTCGCGGGGGCACCGCACGAATGCACCGATGGCGCCGTCCGACGGTTCCCGTCGGGCTCGCGGCCGCGCTCGTCGCCCTCGCGGTGGCGCTCGGCGGCTGCGGTGACTCCGGATCGACATCGATGGGGGCAAGCTCGTCCAGCGGGCAGTCGGCCGCGTCCACACGCCAGATCATGGCCACGGTCTTCACCGGCGACGTGGTGGAGACGGCGATGGGTCGGCTCGAACTCACCACCGCCGGCGACAAGCCGCAGGCCACCGTCGAGGTGTCCGGCGACGCGGCGGATCAGGTCATGGAGGGCCAGACCGTCACGGTGATGCTCGGCGGACCTGGCCAGAGCGGCGAGATGGGCAGTCCGCCGGACCAGAGCGGCGACCAGCCGTCCGGCGACATGGCTTCACCGCCGGCCGGCAACGGCCAGGGCATGCCCCCCGGGGGCAGCGGCATGATGCAGGGCGGTACCGAGGGCACCGTGGTCTCCGTGGAGACCGGCAGCGACGGCACGGTGACCGCGACCGTCGAGCTGGAGGAACTGCCAGACGGCGCGGAGGTCGGCGACACCGGCATGGCCGTGATCCAGATCAAAGTGCTGGCTGAGGACGTGCTCGTCGTCCCCACCCAGGCGATCGAGACCAGCGACGGCGCGAGCACCGTCCAGGTGATGGTGAACGGCAAGACCGAGACACGCGAGGTGGAGCTCGGCGCTCAGAGCCCGACGATGACCGAGATCGTCTCCGGCCTCGGCGAAGGCGACAACATCGTCTACGAGCTCGAGATGAACAGGCAGCAGGGCGGCCAGATGGGCGCCCCGCCATCGGGCGACCAGACTCAGAATCAGCCCGACTCCCAGAACACCACAGAGATCTGAGAGCGTGGGGCGGGAGGCGCCGCGACAGAAGCCCTCTCGCGCCTTCCGCCCCGCCAGCCCCCGCACTGATCAAGGAGACAGAGCATGTCGAGAAAGAAGCGACGCCGTTGGTTGACGCTGGCGGTGGTCGTCGTGTCCGCAGTGGTGGTCACTGGTACGGCGGTGTACTTCTTCGCGCTACGCGGCAGCGGTACCGCCGATGTCCAGTACATCACCTCAGAGGTGACGACCGGTTCTGTCTCCGAGACCATCGACGCCGACTTCACGCTGGTCTCGTCGAAGAGCGACACGGCCTTGTCGCCGGGGGTCTCCGGCGTCGTGACCCGCCAGTACATCGCGGTCGGCGACAAGCTGAAGAGCCTGGAGCGCCTGGCGGTCATCTCTGGCGAGCAGGTCTTCGCGCTCGTGAGCTCCACGCCGCTGTACGAGGATCTCGCGGTCGGCGACACGAGCGCCAACGTCAAGGCGCTGGAGAAGGCCCTGAAGGCCAAGGGCTACGATCACGGCGAGGTGGACGGCTACTTCGACTCCACAACCGAAGACGGCCTCATCGACTGGCAGGCGGACAACAATCTCGACGAGACCGGGACCATCGACCTGGAGACGTTCGTGTGGGTCCCCGAGGGCTCCGAGGTGACCGCCGTGAGCGCCACCACCGGCAGCAACGTGAGCGGCGCCGGCGGGCTGGCGATCGTATCGTTCCCCCGAGCGCTCAAGGCTCAGGCATCCGTGGGCCAGGCGGACGTCTCCTCTCTGAAGAAGGGCCTGCAGGCCACGCTCGTCGTCGACGGACATGACGACGAGGTGCTGACCGGCACGATCACTTCAGTGGGCTCGACGACCAGCTCCTCGAGCAGCAGCGCGACGACCATGGCCGCCTCTTCGACCACCACCACGGCGCAGTACACCATCGAGCTCTCGGTGGCGGACCTGCCAAGCTGGGCGCTCAGCGGCATGTCCGGCTCGCTCACGCTGACGATCGACCAGGTGAGCGACGTCATCGTCGTGCCCACGAGCGCCATCGAAGGCACGGCCAGCTCTCCCTACGTGCGCGTCCTCTCCAACGGCGAGCCGGTGAACCGCTCCGTGGAGACGGGCATGACGACATCCTCGCTCACCGAGATCACCAGCGGCCTCACGGAGGGCGAGAAGGTGATCACCGGCGAGATCGTCGCGGGCGAGAGCACTGCGGACGACTCCTCGTCAGGCAGTCTGCTGCAGGGTGCCGGCGGCGGTGCGATGCCGTCCGGGGCCGGCATGCCCGGCGGCGCCATGCCGGGGGGTGGCGGCCAATGACCGTCGTTCTCGAGTCGTTCCGGCTGGCTTTGGTCAGCCTGCGAGCCAATCCCCTGCGGGCGGTGCTCACGATCCTGGGCATCGTGATCGGCATCGGCGCCGTGGTGGCCCTCATGGCGATAGGGACCGGGTCGCAGAAGGCCGTCGAGGACCAGTTCACCACTTTCGGCACCGATACGGTGACCGTGTCGGCAAGCCAGTTCGCCTCTGACGACACGGCAATGGACGACGACGACCTGGCGGCTATCAACGAGGCGCCGGGCGTCAAGCGCACGGTCGTGACGGTGGAGACGAACACCACCGTGACCTTGGACGACACGACGACGAACGCCACCGTCACCGGCACCACGCCGGACATCAAGAGCATGAACAGCCTCGAGGTACAGGCGGGCACGTTCTTCAGCAGGTACGCGGCTTCGCACGATCTGAGGGTCGCGGTGCTGGGCGCCAGCATCGTCGAGAACCTCGACGTGGATGCCGCCGACATCGTCGGCGAGACGATCCGGATCGGCGGCAAGGAGTTCCAGGTGATCGGCGTGCTGGCCGAGACCGGCGGCGTGAGCTTCTCGTCCGCCGACAACAGCATCATCGTGCCCCTGGGGTCCATCGAGGGTAGTCTGGTCTCATTCAACCCGACGATCTCGGAGATTCGCGTGCAGGCGGAGCCGGACGCGATCGACACCTACCAGGATGCCATAGCGTCGGCGCTGCGCAGCGTGCGCGGCATAGGCACGAATGAAGACGACGACTTCCAGATCGAAGATGCGACCTCGATCGCGTCGGCGGTCTCGGAGACCTCGGCGACGCTGACCAACCTGATGGCGGCCATCGCGGCCATCAGCCTGCTCGTGGGCGGCATCGGCATCGCCAACGTGATGCTGGTGACGGTGCGCGAGCGCACGCGCGAGATCGGCGTGCGCCGCGCGATAGGGGCCACACGGCACAACATCGTGACGCAGTTCCTCATCGACGCGGTGGTCATCAGCATCATCGGAGGAATCCTGGGGCTGGGCGGCGGCATCGCGGCCGGGTACATCGGCGGCTCGCTGATGGACGTCACGCCGGTGTTCACCTGGACGTCGGTGGTGCTGGCGCTGGTCGTCTCGGCCGTCGTGGGCGTGCTTGCGGGGCTCGGTCCGGCCGTGCAGGCGTCGTCGGTGGAACCGACGGTGGCCTTGCGGTACGAATGACCTGTTATTGGGGCGCGGTCGGTGAAGCCCCCATAGGGGCGGCTCAAGGTATCGTCTGTGGCGCACGCGCCTGGACGAAGCCTGCGGGAGGACGATCATGCGCGTGCTGATCGTTGAAGACGAAGAGCGTTTGGCCGAGACGATCGCTCGGGGCTTGCGGCGCGAGGGTATGGCCGTGGACGTGGCGTACGACGGCCAGGCCGCCCTGGACAAGCTCGAGATCTGTCAGTACGACGTGGTCGTGTTGGACCGCGACCTGCCCGTGGTGCACGGCGACGACGTGTGCCGGTCTATCGTTGATTCGCCGGAGCGGCCGGGGGTGCTCATGCTCACGGCCGCCGGCCGCGTGGACGACCGTGTGGACGGCCTGAACTTGGGCGCCGACGACTACCTGCCCAAGCCCTTCGCCTTCGTGGAGCTGGTGGCCCGCGTGAGGGCGCTCGGCCGGCGCAGCGGCCGTGCCGTTCCTCCGGTGCTGCGTAAGGGCGGCCTCGCGCTCGACCCCGTGAGTCACACGGTCGAGCGCGAGGGTCAGGCGATAGAGCTGACGAAGAAGGAGTTCGCGATACTCGAGGTGCTGCTCACCGCCGACGGTGTGGTGAGCGCCGAGGAACTGCTGGAACGGGCTTGGGACGAGAACGTGAATCCCTTCACGAACTCCGTGCGGGTCGCCATCATGACGCTGAGGCGCAAGCTCGGCGACCCCCAGCCCATCGAGACCGTCACCGGCGTGGGCTACCGGATATGCGATCGCTGATGCGTTTGCGGACGCGGCTGCGTCCCACCATCCGCCTCAAGCTCACGCTCTGGTACGGGCTGATGTTCCTGCTCGCCGGCGGCCTGCTGCTCACGCTCACCTACTTCGTGGTGCGTGAGGGCTTCCAGCCGTCGCAGAAGTCGGTGCGCGAGGCCGTGGCCGAGCGGCTGGGCATCTCCGCCGACCAGCTCGAGCCTCGCCCGGGGGGTGAGCAGAACCCGCTGTTCCCCGGCGCCCTGCCACCCGGCGACCAGGTCACCGTGGGCGGCCTGATCCACGAGATCCAGTTGGAGCAGATGCAGCAGCAGCTGAACCAGCTGCTCATCTGGTCGGCCGTGGCGCTCGGCATCATGGCCGTGTTGTCTCTGGGCATGGGGTGGTGGGTCGCCGGAAGACTTCTGCGTCCGGTGCACGATCTCACCGGGCTGGCGCGCCGGCTGTCGGAGAGCACGCTGCACGAGCGCATCCGGCTGCAGCGTCCGCCGGATGAGCTGAAAGAGCTGGCCGACACCTTCGATGCCATGCTCGAGCGGCTCGACGCGGCCTTCGCGGGGCAGCGCGACTTCATCGCCAACGCCTCGCACGAGTTGCGCACGCCGCTCACCATCATCCGCACCGAGCTGGACGTGGCCATGAACGACCCCGAGCTCACTCAGGAGGAGCTGCAGGACATGCTGGCGGCCGTGAGCGACGCCGTGAAGCGCAGCGAGCAGCTCATCGACAGCCTGCTGGTCCTGGCGAACAGCGAGGTGCTGGCCGAGGCGCGCGAGGTCGACCTGGCCGGCCTGGCCGAGGACGCTGTGGACCGCTTCGCGGCGGCTGCGGACGAGCGGGGGCTGGGCGTGGAGCTCGACCTGCGACCGGCGAAGATCCTCGGCGATGCCGGCCTGCTCTCGCGCCTGCTGGACAACCTGGTGGAGAACGCCATCCGCTACAACGAAGACGGGGGCTGGTTCCGCGTGGCCGTGGGCCCGGACACGGCCGGCGCTAGGGGCGGAGCGGCGCGGAGCGTGGTCGTGAGCATCGGCAACTCCGGGCCGGTGGTCTCCGAAGAGGATGCGGCCCGTCTCTTCGACCGCTTCTTCCGGACCGACGTGTCGCGCAGCCGTCGCACCGGCGGCGTGGGCCTCGGCCTGTCGATCGTGAAGGCCGTGGCCGAGGCCCATCGCGGCGGCGTGGCCGCCCTGCCCCGCCCAGGGGGCGGCCTCGAGGTGCGAGTCACCCTGCCGGCCGCCGCCTGAACGCGGCGCCCGTCGGGCGCGGCGCGAACGGACGCCCCTGCCCTGCGAGCGGCCCGAAGGGGTACATTGCGCGTATCAGGAGACGGCCGGTCTTCGACATCCCGATTCGGGAGATGTCGACCGATCGGCCTCCGCCGGGGTGGCTTGGGAGGTACGCCATGACGCTAACGCACACACCCAGACGAGCGCTGCTCGCGGCGCTGGCGATCGTCGTGTGGCTGACGGTCGCACTCGGTACGGCCGCGGCGGCGCCGCGCACACTGAATCCCTTCACTGCTATCGACTTCGTCTCGACGGACACAGGGTGGGCCGTTCACCTGGAAGCGAACGTGATGACCAGGGATGGCGGCGCCACATGGCAGACGTTCTCGCTGCCCGGCGATCTTCGCTACGACCCTCAGGCCGTCGACTTCCTCAACGCCCGGGTCGGCTACATCGTGGGTATCGACTACGGTAGCTCTGCCGGCAGCGTCGGCGTGGTGCTCAAGACCACCAACGGCGGCAAGTCATGGACGGTGAAGAAGCGCTTTGACGTTGACCTTTTGGCTGGAGTCTCCTTCGTCAACACCCAGAAGGGCTGGGTGGTCGGCCGCTACGGGTGCATCTACCGCACCACGAACGGCGGCAACACGTGGAAGGAGCAGGTCGCCCCGGTGAAAGGCAATGCGACCTTGTACGCGGTGCGTTTCCAGGATGCCTCGCACGGCTGGGCTGTGGGCGGCGCCGGCACCATCATGAGGACCACCAACGGCGGCAAGAGGTGGACCAAGAAGACGATCACCACGGCCGACCTGTACTCAGTCGACAGCACCAGCAGTAAGCGTGCCTGGACGGCCGGCTCCGCCACCGACTCCAGCTCCGGCGTGGTTCTCGCCACCACCAACGGCGGCAAGACGTGGAAGGCTCAGGCTGCGGCGGGCGGGGCCGCGCTGCCGCCGCTCGGCGGGATCGACTTCTGGAACAAGGACAAGGGGATCAGCGGCGGCGCCTTCGGCTCGATCTTCTTCACGACCGATCGCGGGGCCACTTGGCAGCCCGCCTCCGCCACGGGAGCCGGAGGGCTCGGCGTCATGGGCGTCAAACTCGTGAACGCCAAGGTCGGCTACGCGGTCTGCAGCAACTACACGATCCTGCGCACCGACGACGGTGGCGCCACCTGGAAGACAGTGTTGCAGCCGACGCTGCCTTGATCGCTCGCGGCGCCCGAGCGGCCGTGACCCTAAGGCGAGAGCGGCGAACAGGTCATCGAGGCCGGGGAAGGCCGGGCCTTCCCCGGCCTCTTCGCTGAGAAGCACGTGGATGTCCGCCTGCTCCATCGTCTCGACGAGCCACGCGGCGGAGGCCACCTCGCAGGACGGAAGCACGAGAACGCGGGCGGGCATGATCGGCGGCCAGCGACCCTCCAGGAGCAGGCGCATGGCCCCGTCCGCATCCGCCGATACCTGGAAGACGACGCGAGCGCCCTCGGCGGTGCCGTCGCCGTCCAGCAGCGCGAGGTTACGCCGAAGCATGACGGAATCGACGGCGACCGGCAGACCGCGCGCCTCGAGCTCGCGCCGCAAGGCGGCGATCACGTCGTCTCCGTAGTGCCACATCTTCATGGCTGCGCATCGTACTCGTCGGGCCTGCCCGTCGTCCCGCGAGCGGGCCGGCTGTAGGGAGCATCCAGGGGAGTGCGGCGGGACACGGATCAGGGCGGGTTGGGTTGACGCGGAGCGGTCGCGGATGGCAGGGTCCAGTCGCACCGACCGCCCAAGGAGGGTGCGCAGGAGTGGAGAGACAGCCCGGAGCCCCGGGACCGCCGTCCGAAGGCCCCCCGGCGACACCGACAGGCCGGTCGCGGACGTCCCCTGACGAGCGATCGCCGTCGGCGCCTCTCCAGGAACGACCATCGGCGCCGGCGACGCCGTCTCCGGGCTCGCGGCGCGAGCGCCGGCCGGCGCACCGCCGGCGACCGAGCCGTCGGAAGCTCGTGTTCGGCGGTCTGGCGGCGCTGGCGGTGGTGCTCATCGTCGTCCTGCTATTCACCAAGGGACCGTTCGGCGGGCATCTGCAACGTCCGGGCGACGATCCGCTGGGCTACCTGCGCGAGCCGCTGGGTGACCGCACGTACCGTGTCACGGCGTGGACGCTGGGCGGCGCCGGATCGCTTCGCGCCGCGGTCGCCGCCGAGGCCCTCGACGAGGTGTGCTTCGACTGGTACCACTCGCAGGCGAACGGCAGCGTTCGGGCGCAGCATGAAGACCTCGAGCTCGTCGGCGAGGCCGCCGACGACGGCCTCAACGTGTTCGCCACCGTCGTCAACTCGCCCAAGTCCGGGGCGGCCTTCAGCCGCGAGGCGGCGGCGGCGATACTGGCCACCAGGGCCACCCGCCGCCGCCACATCCAGGTTCTCGTGCAGCTCGTCAAGGACAAGGGCTACGACGGCGTCGACCTGGATTGGGAGGAGCTCGCGGCCGCCGATCGGGCCAAGTTCTCGCTGTTCGTCGAGGAGCTGGCCGCCGCGCTCCACGCGGAAGAGCGGTTCCTTTCCATCGCCGTCTATCCCAAGACATCCGAGCCGGGCCGCTGGCCCAGCCAGAAGTCGATGGACTACCAGAGGCTCGGCGCGGCCGCTGACGAGTTCAAGATCATGACCTATGCCTACAGCGGCCCCTGGAGCAGCGCCGGGCCGCAGTCACCCTTCACGTGGCTCGACCAGGTCCTCACCTTCGCCGTGAGCCAGGTCCCGGCCAAGAAGGTGTACATGGGGCTGCCGTTCTTCGGCTACAGCTGGCGCGGCGGGGGTGCCAGGGCCATGACCGGGAAGGAGGTTTCCCGGCTGCCCAAGAGCTTCAAGCGTGGGGCCGAGCGGGACCCCGCCTCCGGCGAGCTCATCCTGCGCTTCACCGACGACTTCGGCATCGACCACCATGCCTACGTGCCGGATGCAGCGACCGTCGCGCGGAAGCTGGCGTTCCTTCGCGAGGAGCACCCGGGCCTGGGCGGCATCGCGATATGGGCGATGGGCCAGGAGGGGGCCGGGTTCTGGCGGGCGATCGAGCGCCGTCTGCAGGAGTAGCCGGCCGTCGTCGGCTCACCGGCTGACCCCGGCGTCTCGGCGCGGACGCGCCGCAGGGCAGGGGCCTTCACTCGGTCCTGGAGATCGACACCACCGTGACGTCATCCTTGAACGGCTCGCAGCCTGCCGCCCTCACGTCGGCGACCAGCCTCCCGAGCCCCGCCGCGTCGATCGGCTTGGGCAGGGCGGCGACGGCGTCGATGAGTCGCTCGAACCCGAAGCGTTCCGACTGGTTCGGGGAGATGCGTCCCTCGATGAGGCCGTCGGTGTAGAAGAGAAGGCACCAGTCCTTGGGGAGCCTCACGTCGAGCGGCGGCTCGAGGTCGCCGATGAAGCCTCCTATAGGGGGTTGCGGCGGCGCCGCGAGCGCGCTGACGGCGCCGTTACTGCACAGCAGCGGCGGGGGGTGGCCCAGGTTGAGCACGGAGATCCGGTTCTTCCCGGGGTCGATCCAGGTGAGGAATGCCGTGGCGAACGTCTCCAGCGTGGCCCGCTCGCGTTCGGCCACGTTGCGCAGGGCCGTGCCGACCGCGACCGGGTCCTCCTCGGCCATCACCAGGGCTTCCCAGCCGGACCGCAGGGTGGCGCCGAGCGCTGCAGCGTCTGGGCCATGACCGCTGACGTCGCCGACGATGACCGCCAGGCCGCTTTCGCCGCAGTCGACGATGTCGATGAAGTCACCGCCGAGTTCCAGACGCGACTCGCGGGGCCGGTAGTGCAGGCGCATGTCCAGCTGGGGGTGGCTGATGGGCAGCTTCGGCAGCAGGCTGCGCTCGAAGCGCCGGTGGAGGCGTTCTGCTTCCTCCTGCGCCTCCCTCCGGCGCGCCTGGCTGAGCGCCACGTCGACCTGGTCGCCGTAGCGCTGCACCAGGGCGCGGACCCGGGCGTCCGGGCTCTCGACGTCGTCTGTCCAGCAGAGGGCCAACATCCGCTGCGCCCTCTCGTCGAGCCCGATGGGCACGCGCAGCACGGAGCGGATGCCGAACACCGAGCGGATCTCGGCCAGACGCGGGCCGATCTTCTGGCCGTGCAGCCCGCCCATGAAGACCGGCACTTTGGTCTCCAGCTGGCGGGCAAGGTAGGCGTCGTCGTCCATGCCAAGGCTCAACGCGTGCATGCCGGGCTTAGGCGGATCGGCGGCGACGAGCCTCAGCACGTCGCCGC
>CAZIGT010000027.1:0-4052 GCA_964538465.1 uncultured Thermoleophilia bacterium
ACGTCGCAGCTCTGTCGACGACCCCGAAGGCCGCGCCGTTGACTGCAACCACGCACAGGGTGACGACCCCCCTTCTGGAACTGGTCCCAGCGGGTCTCTCCGGTCGGATCAACGCCGGTCATCGGGTTGCCGCCGCAGTAGGCGTAGGGACTGCCCGAGCTGGGCAGCGGATCGACGGAGAGGAAGGTGCCGGTCTCGAGCTCGTCGTCGCGCGCCCGCAGGCAGTTGAGCCCGGCGACGTCGGCGTACTGGCCGCTGTAGCGGAAGCGGTTGCCGGAGAGGTCGTGGCTACCGAGCTGCTTGCCGAAGGCGTCGTAGTCGCGGGTCATGGTGACGTTGCCGCTCTCGTCGGTTTCGAGACGGGTCGAGCCGAGGGCATCGGTGAGCAGGTAGGTGATGCCGGTTGCGGTCTCGCGCGAGACAAGACCGAGACCGTGGGCGTAGGTCGTGGTCTCTTCGTCGGTCTCCTCCTGCAGCACAGACTCGGGGCTGGAGGCGATGTCGAGCACGAAGTCGGTGCGCGTCCCGTTCTCGGTGACGGCCACGCGCCGGTTCTCACCGTCGTAGACGTAGCTGGCCCCACACGCCCTCGCAGCCCGAAGGCCGCAGCCTCGCGGTCCGCGGTCCGCCCCCCTCCCCGCAAATCATCGTCAGCTATCGGTCGCATCTGCCGATACTGCCCTTGGTTCTGCTTCTGGGGACGAGCGATCGCGGTACGAACCATGGGCCCAAGGGGGCGAGTTGGAGACCGAACGGACGCGCGACATACGTCTCGGGTTCTTGAGCGTCGCCATCCTGCTTGCAGTGATCGGCGCGACCAGCCTGGTCTCCTCAACGCTCTTCCATTTCGTTGTCGAGGCCACGTTCGCCGGGGTGGCGTACGCCGGCTTCGTGATGGCCTGGAACCTGCGCCGCTACTGCAGCGACGACTTCTTCCTGTTCGTCTCCCGAGCTCTGATCGTGGTCGCTCTGCTTCACGTGCTGCAGGCACTATCTGCCGAGGGGCTGCGTCTCTTCGCCGGCAGCACCGCCGGCCGGGCCGGAGAGTTCTCGCTGGCCGCCGGCCTCCTTGCCGGGCTGGCGTTCGCGCACGCGCCCGTCGTGCTGGAACGTCGCCTCCCCGGCGATCTGTCCATCTGGCTGTTCTGGGTCTTGGGGGTGGCGCTGGCCGCGGTGGCCTTCTGGCCCGGCCTCGTCACGGCCGCCGACACGGACAGGGACGGGCCGTCCGTCCTCGCCATCGTCGTGACGAGCGTCAGCGTGGCGCTCCTCGTCGCGGGGATCGCTGGTCTCACCGCGAGGCGGCGGCTGCTTGAGCGTCCGGTCTACCGGTTCATGACGGCCGCACTCGTTTGCCTTGTCGGCTTCCAGGCTGGTCTTCCCATCCAGGCGAGCCCTGGAAGCGCCTTCGACGTGTGTCACTACCTCCTGCTGGTCATCGCGGCCTTCTGTATCTACGAAGCCGTAGTGCAGAACGGCCTTGCCCGGCCCATGGCGGCCGCGGTCGACGGGCTCGAGCGCCAGCGTCACAGCGCCGAAGACCGCTACAAGACCCTCGTCAGTCAGTCACCCATGGGGGTGCTCGTTCTTGACCGCGAAGCCATCGTCGAGGAGGTCAATGCCTGTGGTGCCGCCATCCTCGGGTCAGCAGAAGAGCTGCTCCGCGGACGCAGCGTGCACGAGATACGGAACCGTCGGATCGTGGACTGCGTGACACAGGCCCTTGCCGGCTCCCCCGGCTCGTACGAGGGTCCCTACTACTCACAGCAGAGGGAAGAGGAACTCTGGGTCGCCCTGCGCGCGGCGCCTCTCACCACCGCGGACGATCGGCAGAGCGGGTGCATAGTCACCTTCATCGACCTCACGGAGGGCAAGCGTGCCGAGCAGCTCGCCGAGCATCTCACCTTCCGGGATCCGCTCACCGGACTCGCCAATCGCACCTTGCTGCAGGACCGACTCTCCCAGGCCATTCTGTCCGCCGACCGCCTCACGCGGCGGGTGGCGGTCGTCTCCGTCAACCTCGACCGCTTCAAGCATGTGAACGAGACGCTGGGCCATGAGATCGGCGACCGGCTGCTCCAGGCGGTCGCCGAACGCCTTCAGGATCTGCTGCGCGGTGACGACACGGCCGCCCGCACCGGCGGTGACGAATTCATGCTCGTGCTCCGCAGCATAGAGACAGCGGACGATGCCGTGATCGTGGCGAAGCGGGTCGCGGCGGCACTGCGCGGCGCCTGGAGCATAGACGGCCACGTCTTCCACACCACGGCGAGCCTGGGAGTCGCCGTGTACCCCGAGGACGGCATGGGACCGCACGGCCTCATCGAGCGGGCGCACGAGGCCATGCGCCTGGCCAAGCGCGACGGCGGAGGTGCGTGCCACTACTCTTCTCAGTCACTCAGTGCCCGGGCGGAAGGCCGCCTGACCATGGAGAGCGATCTCCACCGGGCGCTTGGCGGCGAGGAGGAGTTCGAGGCCCACTACCAGCCGCAGGTCTCGCTCGTCGATGGGAAGCTTGTGGGCCTGGAGGCACTGGTTCGCTGGCGACACCCGACCCGAGGCCTCCTTGCGCCAGACCTCTTCGTGCCGCTGGCCGAGAACATCGGCCTCGTGGGAGAGATCGACCGTCTTGTGCTGGCCGAGGCCTGCCGAGGTGCGGCGGCGATCGAGCGGGAGCACGGTCTGGGGCTGCGTCTGGCGATCAACATGTCGGCCCGTCAGTTCCGGCGCAGCGATCTCAGTGAGATCGTGGGCGAGGCCCTGCGGACGTCGGGTCTCGCGGCGGACCGGCTCGAGGTCGAGGTGACCGAGACCGCCGCCATGACCGACGTCCCCCGCACCCGTGAGGCGATGCTCGCCTTGCGTGCGCTGGGAGTGACGCTGGCCCTCGACGACTTCGGCACGGGTTTCTCGTCCTTGGCGCACGTCCGGGAGCTGCCGATCGACCGCATCAAGATAGATCGGACCTTCGTGGCCGCGCTGACCACCGACGCGGCCACGCGAGCCATCGTCGCCGGCGTCATCGGCCTTGGCCGAAGTCTCGAGCTGAGCGTCCTGGCCGAGGGCGTCGAGACCAGTACGCAGGCGGACCTGCTGCGCGATCTGGGCTGCCACGAGGCTCAGGGTTTCCTCTACGCCAAGCCCATGAGCCTCCCGCAGCTCCGCCGCCATCTTTGCCACGAGCGCACCCACGAGCTGAGTGGGAACGGCGGCCGGGACGACTGATCGCCCCGCCTCCGCCGCCACGGCAGTGATGCCGGCTGGACGCCGGCCACCCCAGCCGCTGTCACCTCACCTTCAGGACGGCACTGCCGACCGGATCGGTCACGCAGGAATGGGTCAGCGGAGAGGGAAGGGTCAGCGACGTCCGGCCAACCGCAGGCGAAGGAGACACAGTGGACGAGAAGACCCTGATAGATGAGGCCACCAAGGTCATTGGCAGCCAGGAGGCAATCCTGGCCGCCGGCATCTTCGGTCTTCAGGACGACTACGTGAAGCTGGCCGTGGCGGGCGTGGCCACAGGGACCGCCGCAGCCGCGCTGGACGTCTCCAGCCCCCTCGGCCAGGGAGCAGTGGCCGGAGCGACCATCCACGAGACCCGCCGCCTCAACGCCGAGAGCAAGGGGTTGACCACACGCATGCTCGTTGCGGTCACGGCGAACGCCATCCACATCCTCGACCGCACCGAGCTAGGAACCACCACTCGCGAGCTCATGCGGTTCGACCGTGCCACCACCGCGGTCCAGGTCACCAAGTTCGGCCTCAGCCGGCACCTGAACCTCGCGCACGAGAGCGCGGGCCAGAGCGTCGGCCTCACCGGATCAGCCGCCGCGTTCAGCCCCGAGGCGGCCGGCGACAAGCTCGTGCTGCACGTGCTGTCGGCATCCCCCTGAGCCGCGCTACGGCGTTCCATGCGTGCGTTCCGCCTCGTCCTGAGCGCCACGGCGGCCCTCCGCGCGCTGATCGCGCGGCCTGTGCAACGGGGTCTAAGAAGGTCCTCTTGGTAGACTGCCCTCTGGGATCGCATGCGAACGCTTGGCGGCGTCAGCAAG
>CAZIGT010000027.1:4152-18251 GCA_964538465.1 uncultured Thermoleophilia bacterium
CTGGGATCGCATGCGAACGCTTGGCGGCGTCAGCAAGAGGGGGCGGGATGTCTGCGGCACTTCGGAGGGTCTGCGGTCTGGCGCGCGCGACGATCCTGGCGACGGTCGTCGTCTGGGCTGGTCTGGCAGCCTGCCTTGGTCTTGTCCTGACCCCCGCGGCCGTCGCGGCCGGCTGGACGTTTCAGGACTCCAAAACCAGCGCGACCCTCTGGGGTGTGGACTTCGTGGACGCCACGCACGGCTGGGCAGTGGGCGACTCCGGCACCATTCTCGCCACAACGGACGCCGGCGCCACATGGACGCCACAGGTTTCAGGGGTGAGCGTGTCGCTGGCCGACGTCTTCTTCCTCAACGCCGGCGAAGGCTGGGCCGTCGGCGGAAGCGGGACGATACGGCACACTGGGAACGGCGGCGCGACCTGGACGTTGATGACGTCCGGCATATCGAACAGCCTGAACGGCGTAGCCTTCATCGATTCGCAGCACGGCTGGGCAGTAGGCGACGGCGGCACCATGCTGATGACGGTGAATGGTGGCACCACGTGGGTTCCGCAGACGGTCGTGAGCTCTGCCGTGGATCTCGAGGACATCGCCTTTGCTCCCGGCGGCTCGCTCGGCTACGCGGTCGGAACCTCTTCCCTTGTGCGGATCGTCCCAGGCTCCCCGCCGTCGTACACTGTCTTCCCCACGAGCTACACCATGCAGAACGTGGCTCTTGTCGATACCGGCCATGCCTTCGCCGTGGGCAGCGGCGGCACGTTCCTATCTACCGCGAGCGCGGCGAGCGGCGGCCCCTGGACGCGATCAACATACGGGTTCGGACTGGCGCCGATCTACGGACTCGCCTGCGTGGACGCCGCTCATCTGTGGCTCTCTGGTCTGGGAGCATTCGGCTCCGGCGACATCTGGGCCTCCAGAGACGGCGGCGCCACCTGGGACATACAGGGCGCCGTGGTCGCCGGCACCAAGCCCTTCTACGCGATCGATTTCGTGGACGCCGCGCACGGCTGGGTCGTCGGCCAGGAGGGCGTGGTGTTCACTAGCAGCAACGGTGGCTTCGCGGCGCCCCGCATCCTGGAGTTCAGTCCCACGTCCGGCCCGCATGGCACCCAGGTGACGATCACCGGGCAGGACTTCGTCGACGTGACCCGCGTCGCGTTCAACGACACCTCCGCGCAGTACACCGTCGCCGACGCAGGCACTATCAGCGCGACCGTTCCCGCCGGCGCCACGACCGGCCAGGTGACCGTGACCACCCTGTCCGGCTCAGACATCTCGACGGGCGACTTCAAGGTGACCTCAGCCGTCGCCAAGCCGAAGCTCAGCAAGCTCTCCCCCACGAAGGGGCGCGTCGGCTGTCTGGTGACGCTGAGCGGCAGCAGCTTCGGCAAGAAACGCGGCAAGAGCTGCGTGAAGTTCGGGTCGCGGACGGCCACTCGCTACGTGAGCTGGTCGGCCACGAAGATCAAGGTGAGAGTCCCCAAGGGCACGCGCAAAGGCTCGGTCAAGGTCGTGGTGAAGACGAACGGCGGCACGAGCGGCGGGAAGCGCTTCACGCGCAAGTGACGCGGCACTCACGGCTGTTCCCCCGACTGTAGACTGCACCCGACCGATCCGCTGCCTCGCGCGGCTCAAGGGAGGGACGACCAATGAAGATCGAGCTCAAGTACGGCTGCAACCCGCACCAGACCCCGGCCGGCGTCACCGTGCCAGACGAAGCGGGTTTCCAGGTGCTCAGCGGCCGGCCGGGGTACATCAACTTCCTCGACGCCCTCGGCTCCTGGCAGTTGGTGCGCGAGCTGAAGGCGGCGACCGGCAAAGCGAGCGCCGCCTCGTTCAAGCACGTGAGCCCGGCGGGCGCCGCCGTCGCGGGCGAGCTCTCAGACACCTACCGCGCCTCGCAGTTCCTCCCCGACGCCGACTACTCGCCGGTCGCCACGGCCTACGCCCGCGCCCGCGGCGGCGACCGCATGTGTTCGTTCGGCGACGTCGCCGCGGTGAGCGATGTGGTCGACCTGTCGCTGGCACGCCTGCTCTTCGACGAGGTCTCCGACCTGATCATCGCGCCCGGCTACGAGCCGGACGCGCTTGAACTGCTCAGGACCAAGCGCAACGGCGCGTACATGGTCCTGCAGATCGACCCCTCCTATGAGCCCGCCGACACTGAGACCCGCGAGGTGTTCGGCTTCACCATGACCCAGAAGCGCAACACCACTCCCGTCACCCGGGATCTGTTCACCAAGGCCGGCGACGCCGGCGGCGCGATCCCCGACGACGTCCTCGAGACGCTGATCGTGGCGACCGTGGCGCTCAAGTACACGCAGTCCAACTCGGTCTGCATCGCCTACGACGGCCAGGTCATCGGCATGGGCGCCGGGCAGCAGTCGCGCGTGCACTGCACCCGTCTGGCCTGCGGCAAGGCCGACAAGTGGCTCCTGCAGCAGCACCCCAAGACCATGGCTCTCAAGATCAAGTCCGATCTGCCCAAGCCAGAGAAGGCCAACATCGTGGACTACTTCCTGCTCTGGGACGACCTCTCGGACGTCGAGAAGGGCAAGCTGCGCGCCGGCCTGGACGCCGACCCCGACCCCATCACACGCGAGGAGCGCGCCGAGTGGTTCGCGCAGATCCACGGCATCTGTCTTTCGAGCGACGCCTTCATCCCGTTCCCCGACAACCTCGACCGGGCGGCCAAGACGAACGTGGAGTACGTCGCGCAGACCGGCGGTTCCATGCGCGACGACGTGGTCACCAAGGCGGCCGAGGAGTACGGGATGACGATGGTCCACACGGGACTGCGGCTGTTCCTGCACTAGACGCAGCCATTGCCGCGCGCTGCGCGCCCTGAGCCGCTGGACCCAGCCATCACAGTGCGCGGCGCCACCCCGGCAGGATTCGCGCCTGCCGGGGTGGCGCGGACGGGGGCGAAGCCCGTCCGCGTCACCCCGCGCTCGTTCAGGCGGAATCGGCGGCGGGCATCACTTCCGCTGCGCTCTTCCGGCGGCGGAATAGCTCGGGCACGAAGCACAGCGCGAGGGCCAACGCCAGGCACGATCCGGCGATCACGACCAGAGCGACCGCGGACGTGCCCGCGCTCCCGCCGAACATGCCGTGCCTCACGCCGTCGATCATGTACGTGTACGGGATCACCTTCGAGACCGCCTGGTAGAAGCCGGGCGTGAGCTCCGGGCCCATCATGGCGCCTCCGGCGGCGACCTGCAGAGGGATCAGGATGGCCGCTAGCGGCAGACCGGCCCTGCCAAAGACCGCGCCGACCATGGTGTTGAAGCTCATGAAGGCGATCGCCCCCAGGATGGCGATGCCATACGCCACGCCCGGCGAGACCATCGAGAACCCGAAGAGCTGGATGAAAGCCGTGGCCACCGCGCCGAGCGCCGTTGCGGGCAGCAGAAGCCCAAGCCAGCGGCCAAACCAGAGCGCGGCAGGGTATCGAGAGCCCGTAAGCTTCGCGGTCGCCACGTAGCCAGCGACCGTCAGGATCACCCCGCCGATGGCCATGAACAGCATGAAGAAGACGAGCCCTATGGACTTGCCGTAGCGATCGACCTGATGGACCGCTGTGACCACGGTCTGGACCGGATGGGCGATCGCAGCATCCAGAGCATCGGTCGCTTCAGGACCGGCGGGCGCGGCCTGACCGGAGCCGGTTTGTCCGGCGCCGGCACTGCCCTGCCCGGAGCCGGTTTGTCCGGCGCTCGCGCCGCTCTGGCCGGCACTTGCGCTGCCTTGGCCGGTGCTCGTCTGACCGGCCGCCGACGCGGCCGCAGCCGCTGCAGCGGCCTGTCCGGTCGCCCGCATGTGCTGCACGATCGTGGCGCCCACGGTGTCGCTCGTCTTCTGCACGACCTGCTGCGCCATCGCCGTCACCAGGCTGGTTTCGAAGGCGGCGTTCGACTGGTCCACGATCACCTCGATAGCGGCCGCCTTCGCAGCCGTCCCGGCGGCCGTGCTCCCGGCGGTTCCGGCGGCGCTCTCGCCGGCCGCACTCCCGCCGGTCCCCGCGCCGCTGCCGCCGGCCGCGTCGCCGCCGGCCGTGTTCGCACCGGTGCCGATCCCGCTCCCGCCGGCCCCAGCGCCGTTATCGCCAGCAGCCACCGCACTGCTCGAGGCCGCGTTGAGGGCCGCCACGCGGGCGCTGAAGTCCCGGGGGATGACGATCGCCATCACGGCATCCCCCTCGTTCAGCGCGTCCAGGGCGGCCCTGCGAGTGTCCGCCGCCCGCCAGTCGAACATCGGCCGGCCGTCGATCTTCACGCCTTGAAGCGACTTCGCTACCTCGGCGCCGAGCCGCATCTCCTCGCCCGCCCGCGGCCCAGCGGAAACCACATAGCCTGCATCCTGGTCGACGACCAGGACCGCGACGCTGTCGGTACGGCTCGCGGGATTCCACCAAGCCGATGCCAGCAACCCGACGAAGAGCGCGCAGAACAGCGTCAGCGACCCTGTGGCCAACCACACGATCCAGCTCTTCACCACCGATCTCGCGGCCCTGATGATCATGTCTCAGCCCTCCGATAGAAAGTCACTGTTTGATGAAGTCATCATAGCATGACTTTTGACTCACCGGACAACCCGTGTTCGCGGTGTGATAGAAACGGCCTGAGACACAGTGGAATCACGGTCTACCGGCGCTCGCACCGGCGCGAGGTCAGCGAGAGGAGATGACACGGCAGTGAAGGGCAGTGGCCGCACTGGACGGCGTCCGGGCGCGAGCGGCAGCCGGGAGAAGATCTTCGCGGCCGCTCGCGCCGAGTTCGCCCTGCACGGCTACGCTGGTGCGACCATCCGCGGTATCGCCAAGCGCGCCGGCTGCGATACCGCGCTGGTCCATCACTTCTTCGGCACCAAAGAACGTCTCTTCGACGAGACGATGGCCATACCGGTGCGCATGCACGAGCATCTGCCCGAGCTCCTTGCGGACCCCGAGCACGTGGGCGAGGCGATCACCCGTCGCTTCCTGGAAGCGTGGGAGGCGGGCAGCAGCCGCCAGGTGATGCAGGGTCTTCTGCGGACCGCGGTCGCCGGGGAGCGGTCCGCAGGCCGGGTACGTGAGATGGCCATGCGCGACGCTCTCATACCCATGCTCGAAGCTATCCGCGTACCGGATGCGGAGTTCCGAGCCGGGCTCGTCGGCTCGCATATGGTCGGTCTAATGGTCGTTCGCCACATCACCCGTCTGCCGGGGGTCGCATCGGCGTCCATCGACGACCTCGTGAGCGCCGTTGGACCCACGATCCAGCGCTACATCTACGGAGATATCGGCAGAGGCGAGGCTGAGCCCACGTGGCCTCCCGGTCGAGCTGAGCCCCTGTGGCCCCCAGGCTCAAGCTGAGCCCCCGTGACCTCCGGGTTCAGCCTGAGCCCATGCAACGATGCGGCTCGGCCTGAGTCCAAGCGCACTCGATGAACTGAGCGGTGAGTGGCGTGATGATGGCGGCATGCAACGATCCGGCTCAGCCTGAGCTCAGGCATACCGCCGCCGCGGTCCGGGGCGGCGACAGAGCCGCCCCACGCGCCCGGCGGGCGACTCCCCGATGCTGCCGGCGACGAGAGGTCGCGGCCTCCACGGGCGGCTGACCGCAGGCCTCAGGCGCCGGCCGGCGGAAGGCGCCGCACGGCGACCGAAACGGTGCCGGGACCGACATGAGCGGTCAGCACGGCGCCAGAACGCACGACGCTGACATCCTCGGCGCCCAGACGCTCACGGAGCTGGGCGCGCAGGTACTCCGCCCACTCCGGCGCATCCGTGTGCGTGATCATCAGGCGCACGGGCGCGCCGGCGGCGAAGCGCTCCACCCGGCGCGCGAGCGAGTCCATCGCCCGGCGGAACCCCGTTACGGCGCCTCCCTTGCCGGCCCGACCCTCGCTGTCGAACACGATGATCGGCTTGAGATGAAGCCCGTCGATGATGCGGGCGGCGCGGGGACTCACGCGGCCGCCGCGCACCGCAAAGGCCAGATTCTGCACGGCGCCGAAGACCGTGATGTCGTCGCGCGTACACAGGGCGAGCCGTTCTAGATCGTCGAGACCGGCTCCCTGATGCAGCGCCTCGCCCAGCGCCTCCATCAGTAGCCCTGCACCCACCGAGTTCGTGTGCGAATCGATGACGCGGATACGCTTGGGGTCCACATCCTGAGCCGCGGCACGCGCCGACTGCCAGGTGCCTGATTGGACCGCGGCGATGTGGACCGAGACGATGCCTTCGCGGTACTCGAGCAGACGGCGATAGACGTCGCTGAACTCGGCGACCGACGGCTGAGATGACACGGGCGCCGTCTGAGCGGCCTGCAGACGCTGCAGGAAGCCGTCGAGCGTCAAATCGACGCCGTCCAGGTAGCTGCGTCCGTCGATGGTCAGCGTGAGCGGCACGGTCACGAGGCCCAGCTCGAAGGCCTGCCGCTCGGGGAGCTCACAGGCGGAGTCTGTGACGATGGCGACACCAGCGGTGCGAGCTCCCGTCTGCTGCAGGATCATGTCATCGATCTTCGTCTGCTCCAGCGTTCCGAACCCGGCCACCGTCTCGAGCACCAGTCGTGGTTCGTTGGTGTGCACGTGAACCCGCAGGCGCGAGCCGCCGCCGGCCACGACCAGCGACTCGCCCATACCCCGGACTGCGGCGGTCAGTCCGTCCCGGTCGAGCGCCGCGCTCGCCGACGTCACCAGGGCCTCCGTGCAGAAACGGAAGCGCTCGTCGATGTCGTGCGACCTACCGGCCGCATCCTGCTGGGGGACCGTGAGCGGCGCGGGCTCAGGCAGCGCCGTACCTCCCCGAAGGGCTTGCCAGACGCCCTCCAGGAAGTAGACGAACCCCTGGCCGCCTGCGTCCACCACGTGGCAGCGAGCGAGGATGTCCAGCTGGCGCGGGGTCTCGGCCAGCGAGGCGCGCGCGGCGGCGAGACCGTGGCGCAGAAACTCCTCGTAGCCGGTCACGTCCGGCGCGCGCTGCCGCAACGCACGAGCCCATCCCCCCAGCACGGAGAGCATGGTGCCCTCCCGGGGTTCGGCAAGGGCGGCGTAGGCAGCCTTCGTCCCTAGGTGCGCGGCGACGGCGAACTCGGCCGTGGTCAAGACGACGGCGCCCTTCACCGCCACGGCGAAGCCGTGCAGGAACTGGGCGAAGATGGCACCCGAGTTGCCGCGAGCGCCGACGAGTGCGGCGTCGGCCGCCGCGCGGGCCGCCGCACCGAACGCCTCGGGCGCCTCGTCGCCCAGCCGCGCCGCCGCGGCCAGCAGCGTCGCCGCCATGTTGACGCCGGTATCCGCGTCGCGTACCGGGAAGACGTTGATGCGGTTGAGGGCTTCCTGCTGCCGGGCCACGCTCAGCGCCCCTGCCCGGAACACCTCGACGAAGGTGCGGCCCGACATGGCCAGGGGGTTTGCCACCGCCCCGCTCACCGGCTCTTCACCGTGCCCTGTCCGTCTCGCCGCTTCCCCGGAGGCAGAGGGATGAGCACGGAGGTCCGTGACTTGTAGCTCTCGTAGTCTTCCTGGCCGCCCCAGCGCGCGTCGGCCCGCTTCTCGAGCATGGGCACGCCGCTCACGCGGGTCAGCAGCAGGATCACGAACAGGGGGGAGATCAAGCCGACCCACTGCCAGCCACGGAGCACCGGCGCGGCGACGATCGCCACGCCTATCCAGAGCA
The DNA here is from genome assembly GCA_964538465.1 of uncultured Thermoleophilia bacterium. GTDB lineage: Bacteria > Actinomycetota > Thermoleophilia > UBA2241 > UBA2241 > UBA6103. The sequence continues at coordinate 11,815 of CAZIGT010000027.1, forward strand.
TGATCTCGCCGAAGTAGTTGGGATGCCTTGACCACCTCCAGAGACCCGTGCTGATGAACCGGCCGCGATTCCCCGGATCGGCGCGGAAGCGGCTCTTCTGCAGATCGGCTATCACCTCCAGGCCGAACCCCAGCAACCAGACGACCGCCCCGACCACCTCCACGCCGCCGAGCGGCTCGCGAACGGTCGTGGTGATCGCTGCCAAGGCGGCCGCGAGCGTGAGCACGATCCATAACGCCTGTAGTGTCCAGGCGCTGAGGAATCTGGGGAACGATGACTTGATCTGGTCGAAGCGCTCATCTCGACCGGCCCTGTGGATGCGCATCACCAGATAGCTGCCGAGTCGGGCCGCCCAGACGAGGATGAGCGCCAAGAGCAGGATGGAGCGAGCATCCACCTGGGGGGCCAGGGCAACGGCCACAGCGGCCACCGTCATGTACGTGGCGCTGCCCGTGAGGTCGTAGAACCGCTCCGTCTGCCGCACGTAGGCGAGGACGAACGCCAGCCATTGGACCACGTAGGCGAGTGTCGCGCAGAGCACGACGACTGGCATGCCCCCGACCGCCGCCCCGCCGACGCTACAGGCCCAAGCCACCCCGGCACCCACCAGCACCGCGAGGGGTACCGTAGCCAGAGCGCCTCGCTCCCCCTTAGTCAATACAGTCTCGCTTCCCTGAACGACTCCATGTCGTCGCCATCACCGGTGGCCCTGAACACGCCTGCCATTCTCCCTTCCACTCCATTCCCGCCGCGGGCGGCTCCGGAACCGTCCGGCGCACGCGGCGCGCCGAGGGCGACCCCTGGGCTGTCCGGAGCCGGCACCCTGCCGCCCGGGACATCTAGCGCGCCGAGGGCTCGGACATGAGCAACTCGAGGCCGCCGGCGAAGTCTTCGTCCGGGCTCCAGGAGGATGCGATCGTCGCCGACCGCTCGCCCGCGTCTTGGCTCATCTGCGGGGTAGTCTTGAGGAACGGCGTCTCGTCGGGCAGCTCACCGACGAAGCCGCCCGCCTCGAGCCACAAGTAGCCAAGAGTGAGACTGAGCCCTGAGTGCAGAAGGCACAAGACATCGTCCTCCCGGAGCGACCGCAGAAGGAGATCGCGCGTAGACTCGAGGCGCTTCGTCAACTGGGGGGAGGCCATAGGCCGCGAGGCCACCAGCGGGAGCGCGTTCGGGTGCGCGCGCAGCACGGCTCGCAGCGAGCGGAACGTGGTGCGGAAGGCCTGGCGCCAGTCGTCGGTGCCCACCGACTCGGGGAAGTCGCGCAGCACGGCGGCCACAACGTCGTCGAGGATGGCTGCCTTGTTCGGGTAGTGCCTGTAGACGGCCATAGCTTCCACGCCCAAGGCCGCTCCCAGACGGCGCATGTTCAGCGCTGGAAGCCCTTCCTCGTCCACGATCGCCAAGGCGGCCTCGACGATGGCCTCTCTGGTCAGTGGCGTGCTTCGACGGTTCTCATCCCCGCGGTCTGGCACAGGCATCCCTGATCCTCAGCTTGCTTCGATCGCCAAGCCCGACGACCAATGCCGCTCAGGATACAGCTTGACGGAGCGAAGGCACATCGGGAGCGACCGCCCCGGTTCCGCGGTCGCGGCCGCCCTGCGTGACTCAGACGGACGTCGGCGCCTTCCGGGCGCCGGCGGGCTCAAGCCGTTGGAGCTGGGACCGTCGCCTCCTCACCGCTCACGATGCCCTTCTCGGCGAGCGCCTGAAGGCACCTTCCGGCATCCTGGGAGATCAGCTCGGTCTCGCCGGACTCCGCTGCCTCTCTGAGCGACGCTACGCACTGGTCCCGCACTGCCGGGGACTTCTCCGCGAACGCGCACAGCGCGAGCACCGCGCGTCTCTGCGAAGTGGAGCCCCCTGTCTTCAGCACGTTCTGGACACCGGGGACCATGGGATCGCCCATCGCAACGACGGTGGCCCAGAAGGCATCGAGATGCTTGACGGAGACGCCCTTCTTGGCCTCGGCCTCCAGGTAGTCCTGGGCCGCCTGTCCTTCGCCTCGTAGAGCCTCGACCGCCGCGGCGAACTGCGCGTCGTCGCATTCCTTGGATCCGGGGCCGTACTTCATGGCGGTGTTGAGCAGCGTCTCCACGCGCTCCTGACCCGGACTGGCGTGTGACTTGCCGAACAGACCCATGATCGACCCCCTGCTCGCGCTTACTATGTAAACACAGCATGGCTTACTAAGTAAACGGAGTCAAGGCACAGGTTCATCCGCGGTGGCCCGCTCGCGAGAGGCCGTGTCAGGTCAACAGAGGCGGCCGCGGGTAGCCAACAGAGGCGGCCGCGGAGTGGTCATCATCTTGATGCGGCCAGGCTAGTCGTCGAAGTCGCCCTTGGCGCCCTTGTCGCTGTCCAGGGACTTCGCCCGCTCAACGATCTTCTCGCGCGTCCAATCCGCGGGTTCCTCGATACGCCCCACCTTGGGCTTCAGATCGTAGGAGCCCGCCGCCAGGATAGCCTCGACGGCGAGCGGGGCCGTGTCGGCCGTGTTGAGGACTTCAGTCATCATCTTGTAGGCGAAGTCCTCGACCCGCCGTGCCATGCGCTCCCTGATCTCCGCAGGCTGCGCTAGGAGCTTGTTCTCGAACACGATGTTCAGGTTCTTGTAGTCGCCCTTCTTCCAGCCCTTCTCGTCGGCGTAGGCGACCATCTCAGCCCACATCTCTTCGGTCATGCCCTCGCCCTCGATCTTGATGAAGTTGCCGTCGGCGTCGAGCTGCGCGTTGCCGTAGTCGTTGACCTCGAGGCCCCAGGAGATCATCTGGAGCGCGGTGGCCACGTTGGCCTTGGTGGTGTGCGTCTGGGCCGCGATTTGGCGAAGCCGGTCGGAGTTGTTGCCCGAGGTGCCGTGCTGCGCGCCGCTCACCTCATAGGGCGCGAGCGCCTTGTGGATCTCCGCGGTCAGCCCCACCTGGATGCCGGCGTCTGACGCCTCGATGCCGTGCGTGGTGCCGTTGTTGAGCGCGATCCAGTCAGCGAAGATGCCGTGCGCGTTGAGGCCCTTGATCAGGAACAGCGCCTCGTCGGCCGTAGACAGTCCCGAAGCGCCCTTGATCTCGCCCACCTCGGTCTCGAGTCCCGCCCAGTCCGGGATGAGCGGGTTGACCGCGATGTTCGCCAGCAGGTTCTGGTCGTTCGGCTGGTGGGACGCGTCGATGGCGATCGAGGTGATGCCGGCCTCGAACATGGTGGGAATCTCCACCAGCGCCGCCGAGAGATCCTTGTCGTTCTTGATGCCGTAGTGATCGGCGTGGATCGCGACCGGGACCGTGATCCCCATCTCGTTGCACAGGGCATCGACGATCCGCGCCATGTTCCAGTAGTTCACGGCACAGTAGGCCTTCTGCCCGCCCTCCGACTTGGCGATCTCGACGATGAGCGCGGCGTTGGCTCGCTGGGCAGCCCGCAGTACGCCGCGGATGACGAAGATGTTCCGTCCGTTCGCGGCCATGGCGAGGGCGTTGCCCTTCTTGCGCATGGCCCGGTCTATGGCCTTGCCGCTGACGAGCAGCGCCTTCGAGTTCGGGAAGAGGGACTGGATGTTGACGGGACGGCCGACCCTGAGGGCCTTCTCGCAATCCTCTGCGTACGGCATGGGGACCCTCCTTTGGGCATCGCGGTGTGCGAATCGCGGTTCGTGGGTCGCGGCTTGTGGATCGCGGCCTGCGAATCGCAGCTTGCGGCTCGCGGAACGCGGCCAGGTATCAGCGACCCTCGATTTTCCCCACATTCCGCTCCGTGAAGCAAATCGAGGGTGGCGCACCGGTCCGCGGGGTCGCGGTCAGCGCAGTCTGCGCAGCCGCAGCTGCTCCGCTACTGTGGCGCGTCCGGCCGTGCGAAGGAGGCTCACGCCCCCTTGATCGCCTTCTTGATCACCTTCCCGTCGAAGACCGGCACGACATCGACCCGGTCGAGCTCGAACGAGTAGGGGATCACATCGTCCAGTCCGAGCTTCTTGAGGCGGTGGCGATGGGCGGCCTTCTCGATGTACCCGAGCACATCGCCTGCGGCCAGGCTCCAGAGGTCCATGGCGGCGTTCGCCGAGTCACACTCCGTCTGGAAGAGGCCGGTTTCCAGCAGCCGTTTCGTGAGGGCTCCGGCGAAGAGGGAGTCCTCGAGGCAGAACTTGCTCTTCCAGCCGGAGCAGAGGACGACCACGTTCTGCTGCCGGTCCGCCAGCCATTCCGTCAGTGCCGAGATGTTGATGAACGCCCCGATAGCCACGCTGCCGGCGCTCTTGGCGATCTCAAGCGCCCGCGTGCCGTTCGTGGTGCAGTACACGAGCGTCTTTCCGCCGACCACATCCCGGGTGAAGCTGAAGGCCGAGTTGCCGAAGTCAGCGAAGTCGAGCTTGATGCCGTCCCTCTCGCAGGCGACCAGATACCCTTCCGCCTTGAGCCGCCGCGCTTCTTCCGGAGATGCGACCGGGACGATAGCCTCCACCCCGTTCCCCACCGCGGTGCAGATGGTGGTCGTGGCGCGCAGGATATCCACTAGCACAACGGTGAAGTCACCCGTGGTCAGGATGTCCTGGAACAGCCTCGGTGTGAAACAGACTTCAACGGACTTCTTCTGCAACTCCGTCATCCTTTCGTCCGCCATCCTTTCGTCCACCACCCATTTCGCGTTGTGGCGAAGCACGCCCGATACCCGCGGAGTCTACGTGAGCGCCCACCACGGGCACACAACGTGACCGCGCCGCTCGTAGAGCTCGTCGCCCCCGTAGGCGAGCACCCCGGGGCCGGCCGAGAGAGCACAGTACGAATCGAGGCCGCGAAACGCATCGGCCGCCACGGTCATCCCGGACTTTGCCTCGACCGCCACTCTGGTCACCGCGAAGTCCAGGATGGCGTCGATCTCGGTGCCGTGGCTGTCGCGCCAGAAGTACAGCGGAGCCCGTTCGCCGTGGTGCAGGAACACCTTGATCAGCTCACTGAGCACGAAGCTCTCGAAGACGGCGCCGCGCAGCGGATGCACCGCCAGGTCGGCCGCGCGGCGTAACCCCAGCAGCCGGCAGAGCAGGCCGCTGTCGAGGAAGACCAGCTTGGGCGTCTTGACCACGCGCTTGTTGAAGTTGACGTGATGCGGCTTCACAAGGGCGACGAGGTAGCTCGCCTCGAGCACTGAGAGCCACGAGCGGGCCGTGGTGTGGCTCACGCCGGCGTCGGCGCCCAGCGCCGACAGGTTGAGGAGCTGTCCGCTGCGGCCCGCGCAGAGAGCCACGAACCGTGTGAACGCTCCCAGGTCGCCGATCGATCCGACTAGGCGTGCGTCACGCTCCACGTAGGTTCGCACGTAGCCGTCGAGCCACTGAGCCGGGTCCAGACCGTGGTCGTGGATGGGCGGGTAGAAGCCGGCGAACAAGCTGTCGTCGAGGCCGGCCGGCCCCGACCTCACGGCTCCCGTGGCGCACCCGTTCCGCAGCCCCGCCTCCCAGGCTGCGGGATCGCGGGCCGCCCTCTGCGCGAGCTCCGCCACCGAGAACGGCAGCAGCTCGAGCACCGCGGCACGGCCGGCCAGCGTCTGGCTCACATGATGGCTCAGCAGGAAATGCTGCGAGCCGGTCAGCACGAACGGGCCGTGAGCGCCTCCGTCGACGGCGACCTGCAGGTAGGAGAACAGATCGGGAGCACGCTGCACCTCGTCGAGGATCGCGCCGGGCTCCCCGCGCAGCCGGTCCAGAAAGCCGCGAGGGTCTTCCCGCGCCTCTTCGCGGTTCTGCAGATCCTCCAGGGAGACATAGCGGTAGTCCGGGAACGTGGCCTTGGCCAGCGTGGTCTTTCCCGACTGGCGAGGGCCGATGAGGAACACGATCGGGAACGACCCGGCCGAGGCCAGCAGCTTGGCGCCCAGCGTTCGAGGGATCGTCCTACCCATGCGGCCATTCTTCACGCGTAGAAGGGCGTGTCAACTGCAGCCTATGCTTGCAGACAGCGCAAGGCCACGCCCCGGCGACCCCTACCGCGCATCTACTTGACGACCAGCCGTTTCCCGCCGGCCTTCGTCAGGCGAGCAGGCAGAAGAGCAGACTCGAGGACGCCGATGGCTGTCGTGAAGCCGTAGAAGGCCCGCCAGACGTGTGGCTCCAGCCAGTTCCGCTCCGTGAGGGCACCATACGCGGCCAGGCCATCCACGACCGCGAATCCCAGGAGCGCGGGGACCCAGCACCGGAGCGAAGAGTAGAGGGCCAGCCACGTCAGGCCTCTCGGTCCTATGTGACCCATCATCGCGGCCACCGCTGTGTCTTACGCCGCGCTTGCGGAGGGCAGCCCGCGTCGGCGGATCAGGCCGACACCCGCCGCCCGGCACTCGAGTGGCCCGCCAGCAGGTCCTCGCGCAGCTCATCGGGACTCATCTCGACGGTGTAGCCGTTGCCCATGCGGGTGTGGGTGATGGTCATGCGACCTCACCCCTGTCGTCGATCTCCG
>CAZIGT010000028.1:0-18212 GCA_964538465.1 uncultured Thermoleophilia bacterium
GTGGGCGCGCGACGGGGTTTAGACGCACCTGGGACATCACACCAACGAAGGAGAGGGCCGGGTTGGCGTACACCAACCGGGCCCTCCCGTATGACGCTACACCCTCAACGGCCGCTCAGCGGTGCTGGGGCGAGTGAGAGTGCGTCAGGCCTTGAGGCCGACTGGCTCCGGCTTGCCGGAACCGCTGGCATAGACCTCCTGGAAGAGCTCCATGAGAATGGGGCTCTCGCGAACGCAGTTGATTGCGATCTCGGCGTGATGCTTCGTGTAGCCGTTGCCAATGATCATGACGGCGTCGTGGCCGATGCCCTCGGCGCCCAGCGCGGCCGACGTGAAGCTCGTAGCCATGCTGAAGAAGTACACCATGCCATCGTCCTTGGTGGCCAGGACGGACGACATCTCGGTGTTCGGGATGTCGACGCAGTTGATGGTCAGGTCGGCGAGCTCACCGTTGGTAGCCTTCATGACCTCGTCGTAGACGAACAGCTGGTCGGTAGCCGAACCCTGGATGATCACGTCCGCGAAGCCGGTGCGCTCGAGACGCTTCTTGCCGGCATCGCCGTGCACCAGGCCGATCACTTTGCCGGAGATGCCAACGCGCTTCTTGGCCTCATAGGCGCAGAGCAGACCGCTCTTCCCGCCGGCGCCCACGATGAACACGATCTGGCCGGGCTTGCTGAGCTTGGCGGCCTGGGCGGGCGCGCCAGCTACGTCAAGGACGGCGAGGGCGAGAGCCTCGTCCATGTCGCTCGGGATCTTCGCGTAGATGCCGGTCTCGAACAGGATGGCCTGAGCCTTCACCTTGACCTGGCAGGTCTCCTTGTCGACCGAGATGACCTCCTCTACCTTGAGCGGCGTGAGCGAGAGCGACACGAGTGTGGCGATGCGATCGCCGACCTTGAGGTCGCGGTCCTTGAGCTTGGGGCCGATCTCCTTGACGGTGCCGAGGAGCATGCCGCCCGAACCCGTATCGGGATTGTGGTGTTTACCGCGCTTCGCGATGATGTCGAGGCTGTGGGCGGCCATCTTCTTGACGTCGCCGCCCTCGGCCTCCTCGATCTGCGTGAAGCTCGCCGCGTCGATGTTCAGCGTGTCGACGTCGATGAGGATCTCGTTGTCGTAGATCTCCATCGTGTTGTCGATGCGCCACGCCGGCTGGGGCAGAACGCCCTTCGGCTCGATGACGCGATGTACGCCGTACTTGTTGCCACCTGTCTTCATTCATGCCTCCTTTTGTATGCGATGAGCACGGACGGGCCGGCCCGGCTGGAACGCGTACACGTTCCACGTCGGCCCGTCCTCCTTGTGTCAGGACTCGATACGGATGACGCTGCCGGCGCCCTGGCCGCCGCCGACACACGCTCCGGTGAGACCGATCTCCTGGCCGCGCTTCTTCAACTCGTGAATCAGCGTGACAACCATGCGTGTGCCCGTGTTGCCCAGCGGGTGGCCCAGAGCGACCGCGCCGCCATTGACGTTGACGATGTCCCTGGATAGGCCGAGCTCGCGAGTGGCGAGAGCGGCAACGCAGGCGAAGGCCTCGTTGAGCTCAGCGAGCTGAACGTCTGACGCCTTCATGCCGGCCTTCTCGAGCGCCATCTGAGCGGCGACGGTCTCGCCGAGACCCATGATCTCAGGCTCGACGGCGGCGGTTGCGTAGCTCACCAGCTGGGCGATCGGCTTAAGGCCGAGCTCCTTCGCCTTAGCGCGGCTGGTGATGACCACAGCGCTGGCGCCGTCAGACAGAGCCGATGCGTTGCCGGCGGTCACCACGCCGCCCTCCTTGAAGAACGGCTTGAGCTTGAGCATGGCCTCAAGGGAAGCATCGCCGCGCGGGCACTCGTCCGTGTCGACGACCTTGGGCTCACCCTTGCGCTGCGGGATGACGACCGGCACGATCTCGTCCTTGAACTTGCCGTCGGCGATCGCCTTGCTGGCGTTCAGATGGCTGCGATAGGCGAAGTCGTCCTGCTCCTCACGGCTGATGCCGTACTTCTCGCAAAGGTTCTCGGCGGTCACGCCCATGTGGTAGTTGCCGAACGCGCACCACAGGCCGTCGAGCACCATGCTGTCGAAGATCTTGTCGCTGGGCATGCCCATGCGGTAGCCGCTGCGGCCCTGCTGCAGGAGCCACGGGGCGCGAGTCATGTTCTCGGCGCCGCCGGCGACGATAATGTCGGCGTCACCGGCCTTGATGGCCGCGGCCCCCATCGCCATCGCCGAGGCGCTGGATACGCACACGCGGTTGACGGTGATGGCCGGCACGTTGGTCGGGAGGCCGGCCTTGATGCCCACCTGACGCGCCATGTTCTGGCCGAGGCCGGCTTGCATGACGTTGCCGAAGATCAGCTCACACACCTGATCGGGTGCGACCTTGGCCCGCTCGAGGGCCTCCTTGACCACGAGGGCGCCCATCTCCTGTACCGGCGTGCCGGCGAAGCCGCCCTGGAACTTGCCCTGCGCCGTGCGTACGGCGGAAAGGATGACTATGTCGTTGTCTGCCACTTCGTGTTCCTCCTAGCTCGGTGCTGCCACCAGGCCGAAGCCCGCGCGGCAACATATCATGCGCACAACGGTGGTCCGCATCGTGGACCGGCCCCCGTCATGCCGCTCAAGCGATCCGCTTCTTCTCCTCCTGGGCCAGGAACGACGCCACCTGCACAGGGGTGGTGCGAGGACCGAAGCGCGCGTCGTAGCCGAGTTCCTTGGCGAAGGCGTTGTTGATGCGCGGGCCGCCGACCACGATGACGAAGCGCTCGCGAACGCCTTCAGCCTCGAGCAGCTCGATCAGCTTGGTCAGGTTCTGCACGTGGATGTTCTTCTGGGTGACGATCTGGCTCACAAGGATGGCGTCGGCGTTCTTCTCCAGAGCCGTCTTGAGCAGCTGCTCGCACGGGATCTGCGAGCCGAGGTTGTAGGCCTCGATCTCCGGGTAGCGCTCCAGTCCATATTGGCCTGCGAAGCCCTTCATATTTAGAATGGCGTCGATGCCGACCGTGTGGGCATCGCTCTCGATGGCCGCGCCTACCACGACGAGCTTGCGCCCCAGCTCATCCTTGATGAACTTGTTGATGGCGTAGTAGTCCATCTCCTCGACTTCAAGGTAGTCGCCCTTGACGGTGTCGGGGTCGATGGTCACGTCTGTGCGGGCGTAGGCCACGTAGAAGGTGAAGTCGGGGTCGATCGCCTTGACCTCGGCGACGGCCACATCGTGGAAGCCCATCTTCTCAAGGAACTGCTTGCCGACGTCTGTTGACTTCACCGTAGTGGGGATCGGCAGCGTGAACGACAGCTGCATGACACCGTCGTCGCGGGTGTCACCGTATGGCTTGACCTGCATCACTGACCCCCTTCCCTCATCGCGGCTCGCTCAGCGGGCGTAGGCCCAACGGGCGGCCCGCTCATCTTGTCCGTGCTCAGAGCGGCGTAGAAGGGGTTGAAGTACGTCTCATCCCGCTTGAACACACCTTCGAAGCCACGGCCGCCGCCCGGGTCTCGAGAAACGTCCGCGAACTCGCCCATCTCGAGCGCCTTGAAGAGGCCCATGTCCTTGACCTTCTCGAGCTGGTCGACGGCCTGGGTCAGCATCTCGTGGGCGCGGGTCTCGATGATGCCGCCCTGCTTGATCTCGACCTCGTCGCGCAGCGAGCGGCAGCTCTCGAAGATGTACTTGGCGTTCTTGATGCTCAGGTAACGGTCCATCATGAGCGGTGTGTGGAGCGCCTCGGTGAGCATTCCCAGCAGTTGGATGTCCTGTCCTGTGAAGACGCCCACGAAGTTGAACATGGCGTCGATGATGTGACCCATGAACACGTCGCCGGGCATGTACTTGGTGGGCGGCATGTACTTGGGCGAAGCCTCCGGGAACAGCTGACGGACGAGCAGGGCGTCGGCGATCTGGTAGACGACCTGGTCCGGTGTGGCCGGGTTGATCTCAAACGCGTGGCCGAGGCCCATCTGCCACTTCTCTAGGCCGGCGCGCTTGGCGAATTCCTCGTTGATGAAGTCCGAGCTGACGACGGTGAAGCCCTTCTCGAACGCATCCGCCGTGGTGAGGTAGTTGTCCTCACCGGTGTTGATGACGATCCCGGCACGCGCGTTGAGCATGCGAGCCAGGTACTGGTCGACGAACGTGCGCTCCATGTTGATGTTGCGGAAGATGATGCCGTACATGGAGTCGTTGAGCATCATGTCGAGACGCTCCAGCGAGCCCATGGTGGCGATCTCCGGCATGCACAAGCCGCTGGCGTAATTGCACAAGCGCACGTAGCGGCCGAGCTCTTCGCCGACCTCGTCCAGGCCGGCGCGCATGAGCCGGAAGTTCTCCTGGGTGGCATACGTGCCGCCGAATCCCTCGGTGGTGAGGCCGTAGGGCACGTAGTCCAGGAGGCTCTGAGCGGTCGTGCGGATGACGGCGACCACGTCGGCGCCCGCCCGCGCGGCAGCCTTGGCCTGGATCACGTCTTCGTGGATGTTGCCGGTGGCGACGATCACGTACACCCACGGCTTCACGGGGTCGCTCAGCTCGGCGACCAGCTCGTTGCGACGGCGTCGCACCGCGTCGACGCGGGCCACGCCCTCGGCGGCGAGCTCCGCGGCCCGCTTCTCGACCTCGGCACGCCGCTCGGGCGCCACCCGGGCGAGCTTCAGGGCGCCGGCGGCGATGCCCTCGGCGACCTGCTGGGCGGTCTTGCCGCTCTCCATCATGAGCTGCACGAACGGCCCTATGATGCCGCCGGAAAGCAGGTCGCGACCCTGCTCGACGACGACGTTGACCAACGGAACGTCGATCTCGTTGACGCCCACTACGCCCAGAAGCCGCAGCGTGGCACGCTCCACGGAGTCCGTGGTATGCCCGTTGATGTGCTCCCAGACGTTGTCGGCGATCGCCTCGGCGGCCGCGCGACCGCGGTCGACCAGGGACTGGTCAAGCCGAATGCCTGTGTCCACTCCTCACCTTCCTTCGCGCGAGGGCAGTCGCTTCATGGGGCAGCTCCCGTGTTTGCACGTGAGCCGGGCGCGTGCGCTAGGCCGTTGACCACGTCGAACACAGGAGCACGGTCGCCGATCACATCGACGACCGCGTTGAAGAACAGCTTGGGATTGAGGGGCTGGGGCAGCCTGAAAGGATTCGTCGTGACGGCGCCCACGTCAAGCCGATCCACCACTTCGACCTTGATGCCGCGGCGGCGCAGGCGCGACACCCAGATGGCGGGGAGCACCAGCACCGTGGCGTCCCGGACGACGAGACGCAGGGAACGCTGCGGGGGCAGCACCCGGACCACATCGTCGACGAAGTCCTGGGTGAGTGCGCCGCTGCAGTAGAGAGTCTCGGTGCCCAGCCGTTCGACCTCGCGGCAGACGGCGGCGCCCTCGCCGATGGCGGTGTCAAGCTCAAGGGCCTGACGGCGGCCACTCGCGTCAACGGAAAGCAGACGCGTGTCCGAGCCGTTCCCGGACGTGCGGGGACTGCCTGCGGCCGCGCCGCGACGCTCCAGGCCGAGCAGTCGCAGCGTCTCGCGCGAGGCGGCCGGAAGAGTGAGCATGTCGAACGTGTCGGCCGTGATCTGCACGGCTTCTTCAAGCGAGTCGCCGACCATGCCGCCGGTGGCCATGATGAGACCGTCGGTGACACGCGGCGACGCGCTGCCGAGACGGTTGATGGCGCCGTCCACAAGGACCTGGTCGGCGCCGAGTTCGAGCAGCGCCTCGACGGTGGCGCGCACCTGGGCGAGAGTGGTGGGGCCGCTGACCTCGATGGGCGCGCCGCCCTGGGCGCGTCCTATGACCACGTGGCCCAGAGCCGTTCGGAACGGCAACTCCGCGATCACCTCCATGTGGTAGCGGGAACGGTCCAGGGAGCCGGTCGTGGTAGCGACGAGCGTGCCGTCCGGAGGGGCGATGCGCGGCTTCGCGAGGCCGGTGAGATGGTCCGTGCGCTCGCCGTCAAGCCCCAGCGACGTGAGTCCGAAGCAGCGGTCGACGTGAGCCATGACGGCATTGGCGACGGTGGTCTTGCCGGCGTTCTTGACGAGGCCGATCACCGCCACAGCGCGGGCCGGGTGCTCGGCCACAAGACGAAAAAGCCCGCTCGTGGCCGAAGCCTGAGGGGCATGGTCGAAGTCCGCGTGCGCCGCGTCAGAAGGTTTGCTGCCGACCGGCCGGGTACCGCCGCTCTTGCAGCTCATACCGACCCCACCGCGGTGTCTTCCGGAAGGGATGCGTCAGGGGATCCCTCCGGGCCCTCGTCTGCACCGAGTGGCCGGCGGATCTCCTTCAGGTAGCTGAAGATCGTGTACCGGGAGAGTTCGAGGGCCTCCGCCACCTGTTCGGCGGAACGCTTGACCAGGAAGGCCCCACGAGCCTCGAGCTGCTTGACGACCTCCATCTTCTCCTCGCGGGTCATGGCCGCCGGGCTCGTGCCCTGTTCCGCGATCACCTTGGCGATCATGCCGTCCACGACCTCGCGGATGTCGCCGGAGAATATCTCGTCGGCGTCTGCTGATGGTTCGGTCTGGCCTTGAGGAAGCGCCGTGAGCTCCGCAAGCTGGTGCTGAGCCTGCACGAGCTGGGAGACATCGAGATTCACGCCCAGCAGACCGTACGCCTCGCCGTGCTCGTCGCGCAACGTGACGCTGAGCGAGCGCATCACCTTGCCATGGGCGGACGCCAGATAGACACGGTACGGCGGAGCGCCTTCCTCTCCGCGACGCAGCGTCCGCAGCATCAGGTCGGTGGGGACATCTCCCACCGACCGACCCGTGATATGGCCGTTCTCGATGGAGACTATGGTGTGCGGCATCTCGCCCAGATCATGCAGCACGACCTCACAATGGTCGCCCAGGAGCTCGGCCAAGCCGCGCACTAGGGGCAGGAGTGGCGCAAGACGGGCGTCCATCGGTGTCAATACGACGATCCTCCGCGGCAATGAGAAGGACAGAAAGGGCGCTAGCTGGGACGCCTGCGCGCACGGTAAAAACCGGGAGGGGCGCCCAAAAAGGTCCGAGGCTTGTTATACACGGCACAAGGCCCCTTGTCAAAAAAAGTAAGGGCACGCTCGCGTTTGGTGGCGCACAGCTGTCGCAGGCCGGCTTCTACATGTCCTCCGGCCGCTGCTCGAGCGTGAGCTCCGTGGTCTTCGTCTTGCCATCGCGCACATAGGTGACCTTGATCTTGTCGCCCGGGGAGTACTCGTCGATGATGGCGATCAGCTCTTCCATTGACGGGACGGCCTTGCCGTCTATCTTCGTGATGATGTCGCCACCCACCACGTAGGTCTGATCCTGGACCGTCGACTCGCGCGTGCCTCCGCGCAGGCCGGCGTCGTCCGCGGGGCCGCCACTGACGACCTGCGCCAGCAGGACGCCGTTCTCCACCGGAAGGTCGAAGGCCTGGGCGATATCCGAGGAGATGGTCTGGCCCTGGATACCCATCCATGCGTAGCGCACTTCTCCGTACTTCTTCAACTGCTCGAATGACCGGGTGACTGTGTTGATGGGTACGGCGAAGCCGAGACCCTGACTGCCGCCGCTCTGCGACGCTATCTGTTCGTTGATGCCGATCACCTCGCCCGCTGCGTTGAGCAACGGGCCGCCCGAGTTCCCCTGGTTGATGGCGGCATCCGTCTGGATGCCGTTAGGGATGATGACCCCTTCGACCGGCGATTGGAGGGTGCGGTCGACGGCCGAGACGATGCCGGTGGTGACAGAGAAGTCATAGCCGAGCGGGTTGCCGATCGCGACCACCGGCTCACCGACGGTGACCTTGTCCGAGTCGCCTAGCGGCAAGGCAGTGAGGCCGCCCTTGACCTTGTCGGGGTCGACCTTGAGAACGGCCACGTCTGATTCGGAGTCGACTCCGACCAGCTCCGCGTCCACCTGCTCCGAGGTGTTGTCCTCTCCCTTGAAGACCACCTTGACGTCTGTGGCTCTGGTGCCGCTCTCCTCGACCACGTGGGCATTGGTGATGATGTAGCCGTCGTTGGAAACGACGAAGCCGCTGCCCAGCGCCTGCTGCTCCGTGGGCGTGCCGAAGGGGTAGCCGAAGTCGCTGGAGCCTGAGCTGAAGGTCGAGATGATCATGACCACGCCGCGCTTGGATTCCTCGTAGATCTCGGCGGCGGAGAACGAACCGTCGGCGGTGGCCGTGGTGGTGACGGTGGCCGGGGGTGTGGGCGTGGACGTCGACTCCTTCTCGCCCACGTCTGCGAAGCCGAGCAGGAACAGGACGACGAACACGAGGGCAGTGCCCACCACGCCGCCGACGAGACCGAGAAGCAACGATCTCACTTTCATCGCTTGCCGCCTTCCTTTCCTGCAGCTACATAGGTCACGAGTAGAGCGCCGCGTTGGCGCAACCGGTCAATTATGACGCGCCTCGCGTTAAGCGGAGCTAAGCGCGGGAGCCCGACGGTCATGGTGATGGTGCCTCCAATCGGCGAATCCTAACCTGCCGTGGCGAGGGCATCCGTGACCTGCCGTGCCTACCCGGGGCTTCCATCCGTGCCAGACGGCAGAGATATGGTGAACCGCGAGCCCACGCCGACGCGCGACTCGGCGACGAGCGTGCCTCCCATGAGGCCGGTGAGGTCGCGCGCGATGGAGAGGCCAAGGCCGGTGCCGGCCTTGGCCGCGCGGCTCGCGCTGCCGCGGTAGAAGCGGTCGAACACCCGGCTGAGTTCGTCGCTCGGTATGCCGCCGCCGTTGTCAGCCACGGCGATAGTGACATGCCCGTCGGAGGAGGCTACGCGGATCTCCACCGTGCCGCCGTCCGGCGTGTACTTGATCGCGTTGTCGACGAGCGCCCGCAGCACCTGTGCCAGGCGCTCCTCGTCGCACGAGACCCGAGTGGCGCCAGGCGGTGCCACGACCTCCGTGCGGACGTGCCGCTCGCCGGCGCGCGTCTGGAACTCGGACAGCACCGAATGCGCGAGCGCCGTGGCATCGGCGAGGCCCATGTGCAGTCGCACGGCGCCCGCGTCGACCTGCGAGAGGTCCAGCAAACGGAGCGAGAGCGTCTGGAGGCGCTCCACCTGATCCTTCATCAGCCGCAGGAACTCCTGGCGCTCCTCGGGGGCGATGCCCTCTTCGTCGAGGACCTCCAGGATGCCGGAAAGCGAGAAGATCGGCGTCTTGAACTCGTGCGAGGCATTGGCGACGAAGTCGCGCCGGGCACGCTCCAGGCGCGCCTCCTCGGTGATGTCACGGAGAACGACGATGGAGTCGAAGGTGCGCCCACCGCGTACGGCGTAGGTGAACGCCTCGAGGGTGCGGCCGTGGAGCTCGAAGACGACCTGCTGCTCCTCTTCGGCCTGCAGGGCGGCCGACACGGCCGCCACGACCGCGCGAGGTGCCTCGGCGCCCTCGACCGGGAGCGACAGCGTGACGGCCTCCGACGGCGCGGCGCCGTGCGGCGTCTCATCCGCGACCGGCGAGCCGGTCGGACTGTTGGCGGAGGCCTCGGGTGCGCCGGGCACGTCAGACGAAACGGTGGGGACTACGAGCGGTGCGGTCGTGCCTGAGTGCACAGCGTGCCACAGCTCGGCCACATCCCCGGGGAAGGCCTCGTCAACAGACGCCCCCGGCTTCACCGCGGCCCCGAGGAAGGCCACGGCCGCAGGGTTCGCTATGGCGATCCGCCCGTCCGTGGTGACGCCGATGACGCCCTCACTGAGAGTGTTGAGCAGGGTTTCCACGTTGCGCTTGGAGCCTTCCAGCTCGCCGAAGGCCTCCTCCAGCCGGGCGCCCATGGTGTTGAAAGTGCGCGCCAACTGTCCGATCTCGTCCTCGACGCGCACGTTCACAGTCACATCGAAATCGCCGCCGGCGATGGCCTCGGCGCTGTTCTCGATGCTCTTGAGACGTCTGCTGATGAGGTACGAGGCTAGGTAGCCGCACACCACCGTGATCGCCATGGCCACCAGCGTGGCCAGCAGGATCTGGCGTGTGACCAGTGTGACGGCGGAGTTCACGTCCTTCAGCGACGAACGCAGAAGGACCACCGAGAAGAATCGCGACTGGCTGCCGGCGCCCTGCACGGTCACGAACACCGGCACCGCAACAGCCGCGTACTCGGTCCTGCCGACGCGCGTGGCCTTGGCGCTGATCCGCTGTGAGCTGGCGGCCTTCTGTATCACCGGGTAGTCCTTGAGCTTCAGCGGCGTGGCGGAGTAGTACGACGCGACGAGGACATCGCCCTTGGCGGGATCCACCAGGGCCACGCGAGCTCCGAGCTTGTCGGCCACCTCGATGATCGCTTGCTGCAGGGCGTCCTGCGGGAGGAGTTCGCCGTTCTCCAGAGTGGCATCCTCCCAGCTCTGTGTGATCCTGCTGATGATGAACTCGGAGTTGTTCTGGAGATCCGCGAGCTTCTGGTTGACCAGCCTGCTGCGTAGGGGCGGCACGATGTACAGCCAGATGGCGAAGGCGCTGAGCGCCGTGAGCATGAGGAACAGGAGCGTGAGCCAGCCGCGTACGGACTTGAGGATGAACATACAGGAACCTTACTCGGTCAGGTCTCCCGGAACTTGTAGCCGATGTTGCGCACCGTGAAGATGTATTGCGGGTTGCTGGGGTCAGGCTCGATCTTCTCGCGCAGGTGGCGGATGTGCACGTCCACCGTGCGCTCGTCGCGGTACTCGGAGTCGCCCCAGGCCAGTTGCAGCAGGAGCTGGCGGCTGTAGACACGGCCGGGATGGGCGGCCATCGTCTTCAGCAGCTCGAACTCTATGTACGTGAGGTTGACGCGCTCGCCGCGAGCCGTGACGGTACGCTTGAGGAGGTCGATCTCGAGGCCATCGATGGTGATGACGTCGCCGGGGCGCAGCTGGGCCTGGCGCGCCATCTCGGCGCGCCGCAGCTGCGCCCGCACCCTGCTGCGGAACTCGCGCAGGCTGAGGCGGTCCTTGGTGATGTAGTCGTCGGCGCCGATCTCTAAGCCGAGAACCTTGTCGAACTCGTCTGCCCTGGCGGTCAGCATGATGATGGGCACGGTGCTGACCGCCCGCAGCCGCCGGCACACTTCCATGCCGTCGACACGGGGCATCATGATGTCCAGCACCACGAGGTCGAAGTGCTGCTCCTGGAAGAGGTCGAGGGCCTGCTGACCGTCGCCGGCGACCACGACCTCGTAGCCCTCTTTCTGCAGAGGGAACGACAGGAGCTTCTGCACCGCCTCCTCGTCGTCGACGATCAGGATGCGGGCGCGGCCTTCGTTCATGCTCCGGCCTCCTGCGGCTACTCGCGAACGTCCCGTGTCATGGTCTCATGCTCGGCTGCCGTCCGGTACCGACGGCGTCGCTCTCCATTATGCGCCACGATCCGATGTCTCCACGTCCGGCGGCTGTCAGCCGGGCGGGAGAGCGCAGCCGCGCACGCGGAACTGCGCTCCCAGATCGGAGGCCAGGGCAGCGCATGCATCCAGGTCTGCACCCACGCCGCTCAGCGCCGAGAGCGTCGTGTCGATGCCAGCCGCCACACAGTCGCGGGCGAAGGCGACGACGGCGCGGAACGCCTTCGAGTAGATGGGCCGGCACAGGGCATCGTATGACTCAGGGTCGGCGGCGTTCAGGCTGACTGACACGGCACTGAGGCCGGCGGCGGCCAGCGCCGGCACCACCTCCACGTCCGGGTTGGCCAGCTGACCGAGGCCGTTGGTGTCGAGACGCGTGTGCAGACGGCGCACGCGCGCCCACTCCGTGACGGCCAGCACCACGTCCAGCCGCAAGGTGGGCTCGCCGAGCCCGCAGAAGACGATCTCGTCGGCGGGCTCATCCGCCAGCTCGAGCTCGATGGCCTGGGTGAGCTCCTCGACACTGGGCTCGTGCTCGAGGAGCAGGTCGTACCCGTAGACGTGCCAGCCGAACTCGCGCAGACAGAACACACACGCGCAGGAGCAGCGGTTGGTGATGTTGAGATAGAGGTTCCCGTTGGCCGGGTAGGCGATGGTCTGCTCTGGAAGCATCGATGCCGGATTATAGCGCGGTAGAATGGACCGCCCCGCAACGACCCCCGACGAAAGGACCCGTCTCGTGAGCGTCCCGGCCGTGCGCAGCATGCCTGGCGACCGCATGAGCCGCACCACGGAGCAGCTGGTCGAGCTCAGCGAGCTGCTCCGCAGGGCGGTCCTGCCGTTCCTCGGCCGGCATGCGGCGCGGGCGCACGCCGGCGCTGCCGTGGGCGGAGACGTGACCTTCGACATAGACGAGCGTGCCGAGGCCGTGCTAGAGGAGTACATGGCCACGCATCTGCCGCGGTGGGCCTACTACTCCGAAGACCGCGGCCTGCAGGGCGCCGCCGATCCGGACATGGTGCTCATCGTGGATCCCATCGACGGCACGCGGCCGGCGGCGGCCGGCTTCGAGATGGCGTGCGTGAGCATAGCCGCCGTGCCGGGCATGCCGGAACCGACGATGGGCGACGTGGTCGCCGGCGTCGTCCAGGAGATCAAGTCCGGCGACCTGTTCGCGGCCGAGCGCGACGCGGGCCTTTTGATGCGCCGCGCGACCGCGCCGCGTGTGGCGTCTGCTCACGGCACGGCGGCCGTGCCCGGGGCCGGCGTCGCCGGCCCTTCTGACGATACAGGGGCTGGCGAGCAGATCCCGCTGCTGCCCAGCCCCAGCACAGACATCGAGAGCCTGTTCTGGACCATCGGTTTCCGCGGTCGCCCGGCGGTGGTGCTGGCGACGGTGCTGGCGGACCTCATCGACCGCTCGAGCGTCGGCGGCGCGGTCTTCGACATCGGCTCGGCGACGTACTCCATCACCCGCGTGCTGACCGGGCAGATTGACGCCTACGTGGACATCGGCCCGGCGATCATCGCCGCCCACCCGGCCGTGGAGGCCGAGTTCCGCCGCGTGGGCCGCGGCGCCGTGCTGAACAACTCGCCCTACGATCTGGCTGCCGTGCGGCTCCTCTGCCGCGAGGCTGGCGTGCCGATCACCGATGCGGATGGTGGCTCGCTCGACGACCGGCTCCTCCTGGGATCAGATCACGAGTACCAGATGGCCTGCATCGTGTCCGGCAACGACGCGCTGCAACAGCGCCTCATCGAAGTGGTACAACGGGGCATCGAAGGGCTCAGCTGGCCGCCGGAGGGGGGATCGGCGTGACGGGCGTCTGGCACGAGGCGCTGCTCTACGAGCGGCGCGCCGACAAGTCGGTGGACTGCGGCATCTGCCCGCGGCGCTGTCACATAGCGCCCGGCAAGGCCGGCGTCTGCCGCACGCGCCTCAACCGCGACGGCGTTCTGGACAGCCTCATCTACGGCCGCGCATGCAGCGTCATGGCCGATCCCATCGAGAAGAAGCCGCTCTTCCACTTCTTCCCCGGCTCCACGGTCCTCTCGCTCGGGACGATCGGCTGCACCTTCATGTGCGGGCATTGCCAGAACTGGCAGATAGCGCACGCCGACGCGCGCGAGTACGCGGAAGGCACGGGCCGCGCGAGCCGTGATCTGCGCGAGCTGAAGGTGGACAACCTGCCCGTGCTCGCGCGCAAGCAGGATTGCGCGGGCGTGGCGTGGACGTACAACGAGCCCACAGTGTGGTTCGAGTACGTCCTCGACGGCGCCCGCGTGTGCCACGACCACGACCTCTACACCGTGATGGTCACCAACGGCTACATCACGCCCGAGGCGCTCGACCTGCTGGCGCCGCACATCGATGCCTACCGCGTCGACGTCAAGGCCTTCAGCGACGCGGCCTACAAGCGTCTCTCCCGCATCTCCCACTTCCAGCC
The DNA here is from genome assembly GCA_964538465.1 of uncultured Thermoleophilia bacterium. GTDB lineage: Bacteria > Actinomycetota > Thermoleophilia > UBA2241 > UBA2241 > UBA6103. The sequence continues at coordinate 13,737 of CAZIGT010000028.1, forward strand.
GGTCCTGGACGCCGCCGTGCGCGCCCGCCACGTGCACGACTGCCACGTGGAGATCGTCACCAACGTCATCCCCACGTTCAACGACGACGAGGAGACGCTGCGCGGCATCGCCGCGTGGATCGTCGCCGAGCTCGGGGCCAAGACTCCCTGGCATGTCACCCGCTTCATGCCTTACCTGGAGTTCGCCAACCTGCCGCCCACGCCCATAGGTACGTTGGAACGGGCGGTGGAGATCGGTCACAGGGCCGGCTTGGAGTTCGTTTACGTGGGCAACGTGCCCGGTCACAAGGGCGAGAACACCGTGTGTCCGAGCTGTAAACGCCTTGTTGCAAGACGAACGGGCTACATGATTGAGGACCTCGCCATCACGGGAACACACTGCGCAATGTGCGGGGCGGACCTCAATATCCGGACGTCCGTGAAACGATAGGCGAGTCGTTCCCGCCAGAGGCCGGAATGCATGAGGATCGCTGGCAAGCGCCCTGCCGAAACGCATAGGATGTCCTCCATGGACCGGGTCGTGAATCTCAATATCCCAGCCAAGCCGGAGTACGTGGTGCTCTGCCGGCTGGCGCTCGCCGGGGTCCTCAGGGACCAGGGGTATTCGGAGGACGCCGTCGCCGACCTCAAACTGGCGCTCACCGAGGCGTGCTCCAACTCCGTACGGCACGCCTACCCCGCCCACGACGGCGGCACCGGATACGTGCGGGTGTCATTCCACGTCCTCGACGACCGTGTGGTCCTGGGGATCAGCGACGACGGCGCCGGCTTCGATGAAGAGCCGGAAGGCGTGCCCGAACCTCTTCCGGACGGCACGGTCGTGGCCGGCGAGAGCGGCATGGGCATAGCGTTGATCAAGTCGATCGTGGACGATTTCGAGCTCGATCGGCCGGAGGCGGGTGGCACCTGTCTCACGCTGACGAAGCTTCGCGACGCCTGACGCGGCTCGTCGGTATCCTGCCGGCGCGGATCGTCGTCTCTCTGTCTTCACTGCCGGTCGCCCGGCGCTCGCACCCGGTCGGGCCGCGCGCCCGGGCGAAGTCCGGCTAGCGGCCGGCGCGCCGGACGCGTCAGCTCTCCGGGCCGCCGCCCGCCTTGCCCGCCGGTCCCGCCCTGTCGCCGTCCGAAGCCTTGCGCCGCGCGGCGAGACGAGCCATGGCGCCGGCCGCGCTCATGGCCACGCCCACGGCAAGCACGATCATCTGGGCGTGCACTATGGCCAGGAAGCCGGCATTGCCGCCGCCACCGCCCGCGGGGACGTACCCGGTGGCTGTGCCGATGCTGGCCGAGACCATGAACGTTTCGCCCAGGCGGTCCGTGATGAAGATGCTCGCGTCTCCGACCGTCATGGAGTACTCGGCGTACAGCACGCCGAAGACGGCGAAGTAGAGCAGGGCTGCGCTGAAGGCGATCATGGCGGCGCGGATGGGCCCACGCTCGAACTTGCGGGCGGACGCGAACTGCAGGGCGAACAGCAGGACGAGGCCTGCGAGCACCAGCCACAGGGCAGGTCTCGTGCGCGGCAGTAGCCAGCTCAGGAGCATGAGCAGGAACGCCAGCACGCCCGGAGTGGCTACCACCACCCTGAGGATGCGCCGGCCGCGAGTGGTGTTCGACCAGGCCTCAAGCGTGTAGGGACTGCCTTGCCCGCGTGGATCCTGCTTCACCGTGCGGTCTCCGTATGGTGTCGTGGCGGCCTCGACGCGAGTCGCGCCAGGTCGGCGAGTCGCAGGGTCGCCAGTGGGCGGGCACGAAGTGCATACACCCAGATACTGGGACATTCGCGCCGCGGCGGCCCGAACCCTGCCGCGGGCCTGGCTGACGGCATGCGGAGGCAGACGCCGTCATCGGCGGGGCTTGGCCACCGGCACGGGTGCCGTCGAAGCCCCGCCAGCGGCACACGCTGCCGCGATCCCGTCGTGCTACAGTCGCGGCCGATGCCAAGCCCCGCCGAACAAGTCCTGGGGAGTCTGGCGGCCGCACACGGCCTGGATGCGGCCGCCCGGCGTGCCCTGATCGCCTATGTGACTGCGGTCGCCGGCTGGCGCGACGCCAATGTCACCGGGCTGACGGATCCCGCCGAGATCACGCGGACCCTGGTGGGCGACGCACTGGCCCTTCTGGCGCTTGAGGAGGTCGCGAAGGCCGGCACGGCACCCGCGGGCCCCTGGCTGGATCTGGGCTCGGGGGCGGGAGTCCCCGGCATCCCGCTGGCGATCGCCTTGCCGCAGGTCCACATGGTGCTGCTGGAGTCGGTCGGCAAGAAGTGCGCGTTCCTCAGGCGAGCGCTGGCGGAAGCCGGACTGGAGGGGCGGGTCGAGGTCGTCTGCTCGCGCAGCGAGGAGCACGCGGTCGGCCCGCCCGGCCGCGCGACCTACCAAAGGGTGTTCGCCCGCGCCGTCGGCTCTCTGGCCACGGTGGTCGAGCTGGCCGCGCCGTTGCTGGCGCCCGGCGGCCTGCTCATCGTGTGCACAAGCGCGGAGCGGGCGGCGGCAGATGAGCCTGCGGCCACCCGCACCGCTGCCGCCTGCGCCCTGATTCCACGCGGCACGACGGTCCTCGCTGCCTCGCCTCTCGAACGGTCGGTGGCGGTGCTCTTCGAGAGCGCCGGCCCGCCACCCGACAGGCTGCCGCGACGGCCGGGGCTGGCGCGGCGCCGGCCGCTGGAGCGGTGAGGCGGCGGCGCCGGTCTGTGTCGTGTATGTGGCCGGGACCGACACGGCTCGAGATCGGGTTGACGATTGCGCAGGGCGGTTGGAGGAGGCCGGGGCCGCCGATATCATGGCCGACATGACAGGGGTCGTTCAGCCGCGCAGCATCGCCGTCGCCAACCAGAAGGGAGGCGTCGGCAAGACGACCACTGCGATCAACCTGGCCGCCTGCCTTGCCGAAGCCGGTGAGCAGGTGCTGCTGATAGACCTCGATCCACAGTGCAATGCCTCCAGCGGCCTGGGCATACAGGCGCCGGACCGGCGTCGCTCCACGTACGGGCTGCTGGCCGGTGACATCGGTCTTGCCGGGGCCGTCTCCCAGACCATCGTCGACAACCTCTTCCTCGTGCCGGGCTACCCCGACCTGGCCGCAGCGGACATCGAGCTGGCGAACGTCGAGGGGCGCGAACACCTGCTGGCGCGCGCCCTCGAAGGCCTCGAGTCGTCCTACGACTACGTCTTCATCGACTGCCCGCCGTCTCTCGGCGTCCTCACCGTGAACGCGCTGACCGCCGCAGCCGAGGTCCTGGTGCCGGTGCAGGCGGAGTACTACGCGCTCGAAGGCCTGGCCATGCTGCTCGACACCATCGAGGTGGTGCGCAGCAGCCTGAACCCGAGGCTGCGCATGCTGGGCATCCTGCTCACCATGCTCGACGGTCGCACCAGGCTCAGCCGCGAGGTCGTCGCCGAGGTGCGCGCTCACCTCGGCTCAGGCGTGTTCGATACAGTGGTCCCCCGCAACGTGCGTCTCAGCGAGGCGCCCAGTCATGGTGTGCCGGTGTGCCGCTATGACGCGCATTGCAGCGGTTGCGACGCGTACTTCGACGTGGCCAAGGAGGTCGTCACCCGTGGGGTCTAGCAAAGCGTTGGGTCGCGGCCTCTCGGCCCTCATCGGGGAGCGAGCCGAGGGCTCGCTCAAGGAAGTGACCGTCGCCGAGATCGTCGCCTCACGGCGCCAACCACGGCAGGTCTTCGACGAGGAGGAGCTGCAGGAGCTCGCCGAGTCCGTTCGCCATCTCGGCGTCGTGCAGCCGATCGTCGTTCGGCCGCTCAGCCCGGAGGAGACGGCGGCGGCCGGTGCCAGCGCAGAGGATGGTGGCGCCGTGGCGCGCTACGAGCTGATCGCCGGCGAGCGGCGGTTGCGGGCGGCGCGGCTGGCAGGGCTCCAGACGATACCGGCCCTGGTGCGCAACGCCGATGACATGGCGTCGCTCGAGATAGCCCTCGCCGAGAACGTAGCCCGCCAGGACCTGAACGGGATGGAAGAAGCGCATGCGTTCGCGGCCTTGGCCGACGAGTTCGGCCTTACTCACGAACGTATCGCCGAGCTCGTCGGCAAGAGCCGCGTGGCGGTCACCAACACGATCCGTCTGCTCGAACTGCCGGACGACGTGCAGCAGATGGTGGAGGAGGGCGAGATCACCGAAGGTCACGCGCGCGCCCTCCTCGGTCTGCCGGAGCACGAGGAGCGTCGCCGGGTGGCGCGGATCGTGGCCAAGCAGGGTGCCACCGTGCGCCAGACGGAGGCGCTCGTGCGCAAGCTGGTGGAAGACGGCGCCTCGGTCGGCAAGACGAAGGCCGCGGCAGACGCGCCCGCTGCCGCCGATGGCTATCTGGCCGACCTCACGGACGAGCTCTACGGCCTGTTCGAGGCACCGGTGCGCATCCGCTCCGGCACCCGAGGCGGCAAGCTGGAGATCGCCTTCAAGGACCGCGCCGAGCTGGAACGGCTTGTCGCGCTGCTGCGCCGGCTGGATCGCTGAGC
>CAZIGT010000029.1:0-17987 GCA_964538465.1 uncultured Thermoleophilia bacterium
GCCCTTGTGTGCTGCCGTCGCCGATCGGTCCGGCCTTGGCCACCTGCGAGTGGGCGTGGCGCCCGCTGACCGATGGCCCCGGTCATCGGCGTCGGCTACTTCTTCTCGTCCTTGGGCGGCTGGTCGGCGTTGAGCCACGCCTTGAAGCCGCCCGACTTGGGCTTGACCGCCTTGGCCGGCTTGACCTCCTTGGGCTTCTTCGCCGGCTGTCCGCCCTGCGGCTGGTCGGCGTTGAGCCAGGCCTTGAAGCCGCCCTTCTTGGGTTTCGCCTCGGCTACGCCCTCGGTCGCAGCGGGCGGCGAAGCCTCGCCGGCCGCCGCTGTAGGTGAGCCGCACGCGGCGCCCGCGACGCCGGCCACAGCTGCGGGTGGGCCGCACGCGGCGCCGGCCGCTGCCGTCACGGCCGCTGATCCTTCCGCCGCCGCGGTCGTCGCTGTCGCCACAGCCGCCCCGTCTGGCGGGGCGCCGACGCCTTCGGCCGCCGCCCCGCCCGGCTTCTCCACGTTCATCCACTCTTTGACCCTGCTGAAGCCACGCGAGAGCAGCCCGTCAACGCCGGCCGGCACGAACGCCAGCACGATCAGCAGCAGCGCGCCCTGCACCACCAGGCGCCACATGCCCGCGTCGCGCAGCGCCTCGCTGATGATCATGACCACGAACACGCCGATGATCGGCCCGCGCACGGTGCCCAGGCCACCCACTACGACCATGGTGACGAACAGGCCCATGGGAGCCAGGCCCATGATGCTCGGTGAGATGGCGTGGTAGTAGCAGGCGTAGACCGCTCCACCCAGCCCGGCGATGAGGCCGGAGATGGCTGTGGCGGCGATGAACTGCACGCGGCGGTCTATGCCCATACCGATCGAGAAGCGGATGGACTCGCGCAGGCTCACCAGTCCCATACCGAATGGTGAGTTCATCATGCGGTGCATAAGCAGCATGATGACGGCGGCCAGGAAGAGCGCGAACCAGTAGTAGGCGCGCAGCGCACCTTCCGGAGAGAGGCCGTCGAACAGGCCTCGTACCCCGGTGAGGCCGAACACGCCGCCGGTGAAGCCGGTGCTGTCGGCCACGATCAACAGACGCACCACCTCCGCGAACGCGAACGTGAGCATCGAGGCGTAGATGCCGCGCAGCTTGATGCTCGGCAGCACCATGATGATCGCGACTACTCCGCCGGCGATGACGCCCACCGGCAGTGCCAGCCACGGCGACAGGCCCACCTTGACGGTGAGCAGGCCGCTGGCGTAGCCGCCCAGGGCGATGATGGCGAGCTGGCCGAAGTTCCAGATGCCGCAAAACCCGATGGTGATGTTCCAGCTTTGCGTGAAGATGGTGTAGATGAAGATCAGCGTGAGCAGGCTGATGATGTAGTCGTTGCGCCACAGCAGTGGAAGGATGCCCAGAACGATCACCGCTATGCCGGTGGAGAGGAAGGGCGTGCGGCTCCACGCCAGGTTCGGTGCCAGATGCATGCGCTCGAGCACCGACACTCCCGCCGCATCCGTCGGCGGGGAGGGGGCGGCCGCCGGGGCGCTCACAGCCGCTCCTCCTCAGGCTTGCCGAGCAGTCCGTACGGCCGCACGATCATGAACACCACGATGATGCCGAACAGCACCGGCAGCGACCAGAGGCTGCCCACGTAGGTGGCTGTGAGGGCCTCGATGAGGCCGATGATGAAGGCCGCATAGATGGTGCCGCGGATGCTGCCCAGGCCGGCGACCACGGCGACCGTGAGCGCCTTGAGGATGGGCAGGTCGCCGGCGGACGGCGAGACGAAGTAGAGCGGCGCCAGCAGCACGCCGGCTATGCCGCCCAGAAGGCCGGCGAGCGCCATGGTGACGTAATAGACGCGCTTGGCCGGCACGCCCATGAGACGGGCGGCGTCGAACTCCTGCGCCACGGCCATGATGGAGAGGCCGTGGCGCGAGCGGTTGAGCAGCAGGCTCAGGGCGCCCAGACAGATGAACGCCGCCACGGCCACGGCGATCTGCTGCCAGGCGACCGTGACCGTGCCGAAGATCTTGAGGCGCCCGTCGATGAGTGGGTCGAGATCCTTGTTCCGGGCGCCGAACAACAGGATGATGGCCGCCGAGAACGAGATCGAGACGACCAGCGTGCTGATGTAGGCGGTCATCTCGATGTCAATGTCCTTGCGGCCCACCAGTGGCTTGACCGAGATGAAGTGGGTGAAGATGCCCACCAGGGCCGCCACGATGGCGCCGAAGACAAGACCCACGAACGGCGGTGCCCCGGCCTGCTCGCAGACGAGCCAGGCGGCGTAGCCGCCGACCATGCCGAATGAACCCTGCGCCATATTCAAGGTGCGCAGGCAGCCGTAGACCAGCGTGAGGCCCATCGTCATGATCGCGTAGATCGAGCCGAAGACCAGGCCGCTGATGATGGCTTGCACGAAGGTGTCCATCTGTCAGCTCCTGCGGTTGCCGAGGTAGGTGGACTTGAGGACGTCCTCGCTGAACTCGGCCATGGTGCCTTCGTGCACTATGCGGCCGGTGTCCATGAGGTACACGTAGTCGGCGATGTTCTGGGCGTTGGCCAGGGTCTCCTCGACCAGCAGCACCGTGGCCTCGGACTTCGCGATGCGCGCCAGGGTGGCGTACACCTCCTGCACGAGGACGGGCGCCAGGCCCAGGGCCGGCTCGTCGACCATGAGCAGCTTGGCGTTGCTCATGAGGCCGCGGCCTATGCCCAGCATGCGGCGCTCGCCGCCCGAGAGGGTGCGGCTCTGCTGGTTGCGGCGCTCCTGCAGGCGGGGGAAGAGCTCGTAGACGCGCTTGATGCGGTCGTGGCGCCCCTTCCAGGCGTCTTTGAGGTAGGCGCCCATGTAGAGGTTCTGCTCGACCGTGAGGTCCACGAACAGCAGATCGCCCTGCGGGATGTGGACCAGGCCGCGCGATACGATGCTCGCGGCGGAGCGGCCGTTGAGGCGCTCGCCGCGGAACTCGATCTCTCCCTTGCCCACCGGCAAGAGGCCGCTGAGGACACGGAGCAGGGTGGTCTTGCCGTGGCCGTTGGGGCCGGTGAGCACCACGAAGGACCCTTCGGTCACCGACATGTCGACACCCTCCAACACGGTGGCGGCGCCGTACCCGGCCGAAAGCCCGCGCACTTCAAGCATCGTGCACCTCCGGGAGGGCGCCCAGGTCGTCGAGGGTGACGCCGGCGGCTACGCCCACGTTGCCCAGGTAGACCTTGATGACGTCCGGGTTCGCCTGCACCTCCGCCGGCGTGCCGACAAAAAACTTGGCCCCCTGGTGCATCATCATCACGCGGTCTGAGACGGTCATGAGCACGCGCATGACATGCTCGACGATCATGACCGTGACGCCGCGCTCCCTGATGGCTCCGATGAGGCCGATGAGGTGGTCGCATTCTTCGTCCGAGAGGCCGCCGGCCGGTTCGTCCAGCAGCAGCAGGTCCGGCTGCGTAGCGAGGGCGGACGCGACCTTGCCGCGGTGGGGGGGGTCGGCGGCGCGGCGGGGGCCGGGCGGGGCGACCCTGCCGCCCCGCCCGACGAACTCCGCCGCCTCTTGCGCTCGTTCGATCGACTTCGCGTCGTAGTTGAAGCCGGAGAACGCGCGCCGCTCGCCGCCGAAGTACGCGGCCAGGATGATGTTGCCGAGCACCGTCTGCGTGGTGAGCACCGACGCCACCTGGTAGGTGCGCGCCATGCCCTGGTGGCAGATGTGGTAGGCGGGGAGATGCTGGATCTCCCCGCCCTTGAACCGCACGATCCCTTCAGTGGCGCGGGCGTGCCCGCTGATCACGTCGAAGAACGTCGTCTTGCCGGCCCCGTTGGGGCCGGCGATGCCGAACACCTCGCCCTGCTCCACCCGGCAGCTCACCGCGTCGACCGCGGCCAACGCGCCGAACCGTTTGGTCAGCTTCTCGGTCTCGAGGATCGCCGTCACCGCGTGCCTACGCAAGCTGCGGCGGCAGGATGAACTCGCCGGTGGGATACGGGAACGGGTCTATGCAGATCTGCTCGCCCTTCTGGATCTGGAACGAGAGCAGCGGCATGCCGAGGCTCGGGTCGTTGGTGCCGGCCGGATAGGAGGTGTTCTGGTTGTCCTCCGGCCTGATGCGATACGAGCCGTTGATACCGCGATGGATGACCGTCTTGATCTGCTCGATGACCGCCGGGTAGTCGTCGGGATCGCCGGCGAGGGCGGCCGATGTGGCCCACAGCATGAGCTGGTCGTAGATGGCGCCGCCCGTGCTGGACCCCATCTTGACCTTGTAGGCCTCGTAGAACCTGTCGCGGAACGCCTGGCCCGTCTCGTCCGGCAGTACGCCGATGGTGGTGGACCAGAGGACGCCGTTGGAGGCGTCTCCGGCGAGCTCGAGGTACTCGGGCGTGGACGGGCCGAACTGCTCGTAGACGAGCGACGGGGTTGGCGAGCCCATGAACTGCTTGGTGAAGGCTGCCAGGTCGGTGGCAAGCCAGTCGGTGTTCACGACCAGGCCCGGAGATGCCTCGCGCACCTTGGCGAGCACGGGACCCCACTCGGAGAGCGGCGCCGTGACCTTCTCGAAGACCGGGACTTCCCAGCCCTTCTTCTTGAGACCGTCGCGCACGTTGTTGGCGATGAGCACCGAGTACGGGTCAGTGCTGGTGGCGATGGCCGCGCTCTTCTTAGTGGGCTTCCAGGAACCGGCCGCCTCCAGGCGCTCCAGCAGGCCGATGAGGTTGGGGCCGTACCAGGTCTCGTTGGGGCAGGTCTCGAAGATCATGCCGCGCTTGGCCATGTCTTTCTCGACCCAGCCGGTGTTGATGACCGACGCGTTGACGTGCATGAGTGGCACGCCCTTGGTGATCACCGGGTCCCACGAGCCGTTGGTGTAGTCGCAGAACACCATGGAGATGAAGGACACGTTCTTCTCGTTGACCAGGCGCTGCAGCACGTTGCGGATCTTGTCCGGCGCCAGGTCGCTCTCGATGTCGAGGCACACGGTCTCGATCTTGCGGCCGAGCAGGCCGCCGGCCTCGTTGATGGTCTTGGCGGCGAGCTCGAGAGCGCGCTTGCCCTCCACGCCGTCGCCGGCCGACACGCCGGTGAGCGGATAGGCGCCGCCGACGACGATCGGCTTGGTGGACGCGGCGGCGGTGCCGCCCTCTTCGTCACTGCCTCCGGCGGTGATGGCGCCCACGACGCCGCCGCCGATGGCCAAGCCCAGAACGCCGGCTCCGGCGCTGAACACCAGCTCACGCCTGGTGAGGCCGTCCTGGTCATGGATAGGATCGGACACTGGAACCCCCCTTTGCCGTTACTCCCCTGCGGTGCGGCGCAGCAGTGCGCGCGCCGGTCGACGAGTCATGCGGGGTTCGGACGCGGGGTGCCGGAACGGCGCCCCAGCAGCTCTCCCCCCTGTAGTTCAGCAGTCCCCCTGGTGCCGGCCGCCGCGCGGGCGGGTGCGGCCGGCAGTGCCGGTACCGGACCTGTGGTCACCCCCGTATTTGGCTGACCGGTCAACCAGACACGTGGTATGTTACGTGGCATCGGCGGGGTGTCAAGTATCATCGTCGGCGGATTCCTTCAGGACCGCGTGGGGGCGACAGGAGCAGTGACGGACAGCCGAGTCGACGATCACGACGCGAAGGCCAAGGGGGGGCAGGGGCTGCCGTGGATGGGGCGCATGCCGGCCGCGTACATCACCGCCGAGCTGCCACCCACGGCGCAGCGGCTGCTGGTGGCGGCCCAGCACATCCTGGTCCGGGACGGCTATCCCGGCCTCACGCTGCGTCGCATCGCGGAAGAGGCCGGCGAGAACAAGTCCCTGGTCGTCTACCACTTCGAGAGCAAGGCTGGGCTGCTCGCGGCGCTCGTCGACTCCCTGTGGCACGACGTGGATGTGGAGCTGTTCCACCGGCTCGAGCAGATGCCGTCGGACTCCCTGGCGCGCACGGAAGCCCTCGTCGACGCGCAGCATCGGCTGGCGCTGCTCACCGAGCAGTACCGCATGTACTTCGAGTTGCTGCCGGCCTGCGCCCGAGACAAGGCCACGCGCGAGCGGCTGGCCCAGCTCAACGGGCTGTACCGGCAGCTGGGCGTCAGCTGTCTCGCTGCCACCGGCCTGCCGGCCGCCGAGCTGGAGCCGCTCGCCGGCGTCCTGCTGGCCATCAACGACGGCATCGCCGCCCTTGTGCAGCTCGTGCCGCAGGTCGATCATGGCAGCGTCTACAGGTTGATGAAGGAGCTTCTGGGGGTCAGCCCGCGGGAGGCCGACCTGCCGACGCAGGCGTCCGCCGGCCTCCGGACCAGCGCGCTCGCCGCCGAGATCATCGATCCGCACGCTGACCTGGCGCCGGTGGCCCGCAACCTGGTGCGCGGCGCCGTCCGCCTCCTGCGCCGCCGCGGCTTCGCCGCTCTCACCATGGAGGGCGTCGCCGCCGAGGCCGGGGAGCCTCGCTCGGCCATCACCTACTACTTCGGCGACAAGCGCGGCCTGGTGCTGGCCGTGCACGCCGGCCTGCTCTTCCAGATGCGCAGGTCAGACGAGCGCCGGCTGGAGCGTCTCCGTGCCGGCGTCCCTTGCGCGGATGCGTTCGCGGCCGCGCTGGCTGAAGCACTCGATGACAGACCTTCCTACAGGGCGTTCTTCGATATCCTGCCGGAGATCCTGCGCGATCCCGAACTCCGCGCCCAGCACGAGCAGTATGACCTTTGGCTGCTCGCGTCATTGGCCGGCTACCTCCAGGAATGCGGCATGGTGGGCTCCGCAGACCGCAGCGAGCCGCTTGCCGTGCTCACGCTCGCGGCGACGGACGGGCTGGCCGGGCAGCGGCTTCTCGAGCCGGCATCGTTCGATCCCCGGCCGGCGGTCACCGCTCTGTACAAGCTCGTCGAGAAGCGGCTGTGAGCGTCTGGGGTGGGGTCGTCGGTACGCGACCGCATCACCCGCGGTCGTCGAGGCCTGCGTGAGCGCCGTGCGATAATCGCCGCGGCGAGAGCGCCGGTCTGGGCGCCGCCGAGGGGCGCCACCGTCGGCGCTGACGCCGATGCCGCGAGCGCGTCGAGTGAGGAAGCGGCCGCCGGGGCGTCCGGCCGGCGGTCGCAACAAGGGGGGAGCATGCTGAAGCTGGGCGTCGACGTGGGCGGCACGTTCACCGACCTCTGCCTGCTCGACTCGCAGAGCGGGCAGGTGTGGATCGAGAAGCTTCCATCCACGCCTCACGACCAGTCGCTGGCGTTCCTCGACGGGGTGTTGCGCGTCCTCGAGAAGGCGGGCAGACAGCCGGCGGAGGTCGACTTCCTGGTGCACGGCACCACGGTCGCGACCAACGCCCTGCTCGAGCACAAAGGCGCGCGCACGGCCCTCATCACCACGAAGGGCTTCCGCGACGTGCTCGAGATCGGTACCCAGCAGCGCGCCGAGCTCTACAGTGTGGTGCAGCGGCGTCAGCCCGTTCTAGTGCCGCGCCATCTGCGGCGCGAGGTCACCGAGCGGGTGGCGGCTGACGGCACGGTGGTCACGCCGCTCGACGAGGACGAGGCGCGCCGGGTGCTTGCCGAGCTGGCGGCCGAAGGCGTGGACTCCCTCGCCATCTGCCTGCTCTTCGGGTTCATGGCGCCGGCGCACGAGAGGCGGCTCGCCGAGCTGGCCGCCGAGGTCATGCCGCAGGTCATGGTCTCTCTTTCGTCCGCCATAAGCCCCGAGTACCGCGAGTACTGGCGCATGAGCACCACGGCGGTGAACGCGTACGTCATACGGCCGGTTTTCAGGTACATCGACAATCTGGAGAAGCGGCTGCGCGAGGGCGGCGTGGCCGCCGGGCTGCACGTGATGCAGTCTTCCGGCGGCCTCATGACAGCCGCTACGACCAAGGAGCGACCGGTCAACACGATCCTCTCCGGACCGGTCGGCGGCGTGGTCGGCGGCACCTTCTTCGGGCTCGCCGCCGGCCGCGAGGACCTGGTCACGTTCGACATGGGCGGCACCAGCTGCGACGTGGCCACCGTGGTCGGTGGCGAGCCGGGACGTGCCCACCTCAAGGAGGTGGAGGGTTACCCGCTGCGCACGCCTATGGTGGACATAGAGACCATCGGCGCCGGCGGCGGCAGCATCGCCCGTGTGGACGTGGGCGGCGGGCTCAAGGTGGGGCCGCAGAGTGCCGGCGCCCAGCCCGGCCCCGCCTGCTACGGTCGCGGCGGCACGCTGCCGACCGTGTCGGCGGCGGCCGTGGGGGTCGGGGTCCTGGGCGGTTTCGCCGGACGGGGCCGCGACGTGGCGCGCGACGGGGAGGGGGGGCGCGCGGCCGTCGAGAAGGAGGTGGCGGCGCCGCTCGGGCTGTCGGTCGAAGAGGCCGCGGCCGGCATCATCGCCGTCGCCAACACCAACATGCGCGGCGCCATCCGCGTCATCACCGTGCAGAAGGGCCTGGATCCGCGCGACTTCACGCTGGTGGCGTTCGGCGGCGCCGGGCCCATGCACGCCTGCGCGGTCGCCCGCGAGACCAACATCCCGCGCGTGATCGTGCCGCCACACCCGGGCATCACCTCGGCCGTGGGGCTGCTCATGACAGACATCCGTCACCCGATGGTGGTGCCGTTCATCGTGCCCACGGCGCGGGTGGACTTCGCGCACGCCGAGCGCATGTTCGCGGAGCTGCAGGACGAGGCGGAGCGCAAGCTGCTCGACGACGGCGTTCCGCCCACAGCCATCTCCTTCCACCGCTACGCCGATATGCGCTACCACGGCCAGGCGTACGAGCTCACCGTGCCGTGCGACGAGCCGCTGGCGGGCGCCGGCGCCGCCGGCGCCCGCGTCCGGCTCGGCGCCCGCTTCCACGAGACGCACGAGCGCGTCTACGGTCACCACGCCGACGACGAGCCCACGCAGTTCGTCAACTTGCGGGTGGAGGGCGTGGGCAGCGTGCCGCGCGGTGCGTGGCGGGAGCACATCGCGCCGCGCCACGAGCACGACCGGGAGCGGCCGGTGTTCGTCAAGGACCGGGGCTGGCTGGCCACGCCGGTCCTCGACCGCAGCCGCCTCGAAGAGGGCCGCGACTACGCCGGGCCGCTCATCGTCGAGCAGCTCGACACCACGGTGTGGATACCGCCGGGAGACGTGGCGCGCGTCGACGAGCAGGGCACGATCGTCGTGGAGGTGGGGGCATGCGCGGCGAGCCCCGCTTCGGAAGGCCGCGGCAGGGCGACCCCGGCACCCGGCCGTTCAAGCCGCGCGGCCCCGGCGCGTCTGGCGACCCGGGCGTCCGACCGCCCAAGCCGCGCGGAGCCGGCGACCCCGACGCCCGGTCTGCGAACGCTCGCGGGCGCATGGACCCCATCACCCGCGAGGTGGTGGCCAACAGCCTGGTCTCGGCCGCGGAGGAGATGAGCCGCGCCCTGCGGCGCAGCGCCTACTCGGCCATCATCTACGACATGCTCGACTACTCGTGCGCCATCTTCGGCCCCGCCGGCGAGCTTGTGAGCCAGGCTGAGAACCTGCCGGCGCAGCTGGGGGTCATGAGCTCGGTCCTCGAACACCTGCTGCGCAAGTTCCCGGCCGATCAGATTGATGCGGGTGACCTGTTCATCGCGAATCACCCGTATCGCGGTGCCACCCACACCAACGACATCATCATCGCGGCGCCCATCTACCACGAGGGGCGGCTTATGGGCTTCGCGGCCGCCAACGCTCATCACATGGACGTGGGAGGGAAGACCGCCGCCACCGAGGCCGCCGACAACGTGGAGATCTGGCAGGAAGGTCTGCTGCTGCCGATCGTCAAGCTGTTCCGCGCTGGCGAACCCGATCGCGCGCTGTTCGACGTCATCGAGGCCAACGTCCGCGTGCCCAAGGAGACTCTGGGAGACATCCGCGCCCAGATCGCCGCCTGCCGCACCGGCGAGCGGCGCTTCCTGGAGCTCTGCGAGCGCTATGGGGGGGAGGCGCTGCTGGGCTACACGCACGACCTATGGGACTACACGGAGGCGGTCGTGCGCAGCGAGATCCGCCTCATGGAACCGGGCGTCTACCGCGCCGTGGGCCACATGGACCCGGACCTTTACGGCGAGGATCCGGTGCGCATCGAGGTGGCGATCACCGTGGGCGACGACTCGCTCCACGCCGACTTCACGGGCACGGCGCCACAAACGCGCGGCAGCCTGAACTGCCCGCTCTCGTCGACGGTCTCGTCGGTGTGGTACGCGCTGCGCTGCATGATCGCGGCCGAGGTCCAGCAGAACGAGGGCGCCTACCGGCCGGTGAGCACGCACGTTCCGGAAGGCTGCCTGCTCAACCCGGTCTTCCCGGCGCCCGTCAGCGTGCGGCACCTCACCGAGCAGAAGGTGGCGGATGTCATGCTGCAGGCGCTGCGCGCGGCGCGGCCGGAGCGCAGCGCCGCCGGCTGCTCGGTCTCGTTCCCCACGTTCAACATTACCGGCGTGCAGCCGGATTCGGGCGAGCGGTACATGGCCGCCGACATCGTCGGCGGCGGCATGGGGGGCTTCGCCACGGGCGACGGCATGTCGGCCATAGACACGCACATGGGCAACTGCGCCATGATGTCGGCGGAGGCCATGGAAGTGGAGTGCCCGGTCCGCGTGCTGCGAACCGAGCTGGTGCCGGATTCGGGCGGGCCCGGCGAGCATCGCGGCGGGCTGGCGCTCGAGCGCTGGTACGAGCTTCTGGCCGAGGAGGCCCTGCTTTGCGGGCGCTACACGGACCAGACGCTGGAGGAGACGCGGCCGTGGGGCGCGGAAGGTGGTTCGTCCGGCGCCCGAGCGGCCGTCCTGTTCAACCCCGGCCGCCCGGACGCGCATGAGCTTCCGGGCAAGGGCGTCGACCTGCCTATGCGGCGAGGCGACGTGCTGGTGATGCGATCGTCAGGCGGCGGCGGCTGGGGCGACCCCCGCCGCCGTGACCCGCAGGCCGTGCGCGCCGACGTGCGGAACGGCTACGTGAGCGCTCGCGCGGCGCGCGAAGTCTACGGGCAGGGCGAAGCCGGCAAGGAGGGCGCCGTATGAAGAAGGATCCCGTCGGCGTAGGGCTCATCCAGATGAGCATGACCGCCGACCGCGCCACCAACTTCGACAAGGCCGTTGGCCTGGCCTGGCGGGCGCGCGAGGCCGGCGCCGAGGTCATCGCCCTGCCGGAGCTGTTCTCGGGCCTCTACTTCGCGCAGCACGAGCGGCGCGCCAACTTCGCCCTGGCCGAGCCCATACCGGGGCCGGGCACGGCGGCACTGTCGGCGGTAGCCAGGAGCCTGGACGCCGTACTCATAGGCTCGCTCTTCGAGCGCGTGCAGCCCGGCCTCGCCTTCAACACGGCCGTCGTGTTCGAGCGCGACGGCACGTACCTGGGCCGGTCGCGCAAGACGCACATCCCCGATTTCCCCGGCTCCTCCGAGAAGTACTACTTCGCGCCCGGCGCCGTCGACTACCCGGTGTTCCATACTTCGGCCGGTCGCATCGCCGTACCCACCTGCTGGGACCAGTGGTTCCCCGAGGTGGCGCGCATCCTGTTCCTCAAGGGCGCCGAGCTCATCGTGTACCCCACGGCCATCGGGGTGTCGCCCGGCGGCGGCCGCGAGTGGATGGGGGCCTGGCAGACGGTCATGCGGGGGCACGCGGCGGCCAACGGCCTCTACGTGGCCGCCGTCAACCGGGTGGGCCGCGAGGAGGAGATGGAGTTCTGGGGGCACAGCTTCCTGGCGGACCCGCGCGGCGAGATGGTGGTGTGCGGCGGGGACACGGAGCAGGTCTTGGTGGGCAAGATGGACGCGGCGCTCATCGAGAGGGCACGCACCGTCAACCAGTTCCTGCGCGACCGTCGACCCGAGACGTACCAGCCGCTCTTGAAGCGCTGGATAGGAGACTGAGGATGCCGGCCGGCATGCCGGCGACCGTGGATCGAGAGGTGATGGAGTGAGCGTTGACGCTGCGCGCGGCGAGGAACGGGTCCTGGGACGAGTCCGCGCCGCGCGGGACGAGCTGCTGGGGCTGCTGGGCCACCTGATCGCCTGCGACACCACGTCGCGCGAGGCGAACGAGCCGGCGCGCGACGAGGCGAAGCTGCAGGAGATCCTCGCCGCGCGCCTGCGTCGCCTGGGCGCGGAGGTCAAGGTGTGGGAGCCGGAGCCCATACGCGCCGGCGAGCTGCAGATCATACCGATGGCGCTGGACTTCAAGGGGCGGCCGCAACTGGTCGCCCGCATAGCGGGCGCCGGCGGCGGCCGCAGCCTGCTCCTCAACGGGCACATCGACGCGGTGCCGTACGGGGATCTGTCGCGCTGGGTGAGCCACCCGCTCAAGGCGGAGGTACGCGACGGCCGGCTCTACGGCCGCGGCTCCGCCGACATGAAGGCGGCCATCGCCGCGTTCGTCATCGTTCTCGAGTGCCTCAAGGCCGAGGGCGTCGCGCTGGCCGGCGACGTGATCCTGGCCACGAACACAGACGAGGAGTCCACCGGCGCCGGCGGCTTGCGCCTGGCCGAGAGCGGCGTCAGGGCAGACGCCGGCATCTGCGGCGAGCCCACCGGGTTCGATGTATGGGCGGCGTGCCGGGGTACCACGAACATCACATTCAGCGTACCCGGGCGCAGCGGCCACGCGGAGATGCCACAGCCGGACTGGCGCGAGGACGGCGCCGTAAACGCCATCGAGAAGCTCGAGGTGGTGCTCGGGGCCATCCGGACGTTGCGCGAGGACTGGCGCAAGCGCGCCGACTCGCGCCACCCGCTCCTGGCCCCGCCGGACATAGTGCCTACGATGGTGCGCGGCGGCGAGTGGATGGTCACCTATCCGGACCTGTGCGTGCTCACCTGCGACGCGCAGTTCCTGCCTGGCCGCGTGGGGCCGGAGGGCTACGGCGCGGGTGTGCGGGAGGAGATCGTCAACGCCGTCGCCGCCGCCGCGGCCGCCGATCCCTGGCTGGCCGAGCACCCGCCGACCGTGGAGTTCCTCATAGAGACGGTGCCGGCCGAGGTGCCGCCGGACCACGAGATCGTGCAGCTCGCCTTGCGCAGCGCTGGCGAGCTCGGTCGCCCGGGGGTTGTCGCTGGCCTCGACTCATGGCACGATGCCGCCACGTTCACCCGCTTCGGCACGCCCACCGTGGCCTTCGGCCCCGGTGGCTTCGAGACCGCGCACCGCGAGAACGAGTGCGTGCCGGTGCAGGACCTGGTCGATCATGCCTGCGCTGTGGCCATGATCGCCATGCGGTTCTGCGGTATTGCCTGAGGAGCCGGAATGAAGGATCTGCTCTACCTGTCGCGAGAGGACATCGTCGGGCTCGGCATCGGCATGGCCGAGATCATCGATGCCGTGGAGCGTGCCCTTCGTCTCAAAGGCTCCGGGCGGGCGGTCATGCCGCCGAAGGTCACCATGGTCGGCGCCCGCGACGCCTTCGTCGAGACCATGCCGGCGTGGCTGGAGCCCGGCGCGCCTGACTCTCCGGGCGGCGCCTTGGGCGCCAAGCTGGTCAACGTCTTCCCGGACAACGGTCCCCGCGGCCTGGCGGTCACGAATGCCGTGATCGTGCTGGCCGATCCCAAGACCGGCGTGCCGGAAGCCATCCTCAACGGCGGCATCGTCACGGCCCTGCGCACCGGCGCCGGGGCGGCCGTCGCCGCCCGGTATCTGGCTGCCCCGGGCACGGCTCGAGTCGGCGTGATCGGGTGCGGCGCGCAGGCGCGCACAAGCGTGCGCGCGCTGGCTGTGGTCATGCCGGAGTTGCGCGAGATCCACTGCTACGACGCCATCCCCAGGGCCGCCGTGGCCTTCGCCGACGACGTGCACGACATGCTGGTCGAAGACGGCACCGGGGCCGCCGTGGACCTCACCGTGTGCGACTCACCGGAGCAGGTCTGTGCCGGAGCCGGGATCGTGGTTTCCGCGATCACCATGGCCAAGGGCGTGCCCCCCGTGCTGGGCACCGGACTCCTGGAGCCCGGCGCCCTTGCTGTGGCGCTCGACTTCGACGCCGCCTGGACGCCGGCGGCCATGGCCGAGTGCGACCAATTCATCGCCGACGATGTGGTCCAGGCGCGCTCCATCCAGGCGCACACGCCGCGGCTGCACGAGATCCCGGAGACCATCGCCGATCTGGGCGAGGTGATCGCCGGGCATGCGCCCGGCCGTACCTCGCCCAGTCAGCGGGTCTTCTGTCTCAACCTCGGCGTCGCTGTCACGGACGTGGTGTGCGGGCGCCTCATCTGCGCACGCGCCGCCGCGGCCGGTGTCGGCACGCGGCTGTCGCTCTAGGCACGCTGGCCGTCGCGGCCGTCAATAGGCGGTAGCCGACCACGGCTGCCAGCCGCTGCGGTGGTAGAGCTGCAGCGCCAGCCGTACGTTCACCACGGGGTCACACAGGTCCCAGCCGCCGGTGTTGAAGCCTTCGTAGATCTGGAACAGCCCGTAGAAGCTCCCGCCGCCGATCGCCCACGGCTGACCACCGCTCTCGCGGCGGATCACCTTGAGCGCGGTGGGGATCTGCGCCTTGGGCCACTTCTCGTGTCGCAGCAAAGGCAGCCACGTCCTCGCATTGATGATGCGCTTGGGGTGGGCTATGCGGCGCCAGGTCTTCTTGACATAGCGGCGCAGCGCCAGCGTGGCGTTCTTGCACTCGCTCCCGTAGCTCTTCCAGTCCAGCTCGGTGGCGCTTCGCGCCGCACCGGGCGAGACCGAGCGCTTGAGGAACGCGCGCAGCGATGCGGGCAGGCGTATGCCTAGAGCCCGCGCGTGCTTGCGCGCATGGCGGGCGGCGCGATGCATGCGGCGGGCCCAGGCCCTGGCCCAGCGCTTGGCGTCGAACGTGCCCGTGGCGGTGTCGGCGGTCGTGGTGGCGGAGGTGCCGGTCGTCGCGGTGACTGCCGTCGCGGCCGTGGTTGCCGTGGCGCCGGCGGCCGGGCCGGTGGCGAGAGCCGACACACCCGTGGTGCCGGCCGTGGTGGGAGCCGTCGTGGTCGCCTCGGCGGCCATCGCAGCGGAGGCCGTGGCCGTCATGATCAGCGCCGCGGCCAGGCTGAGTATCGTCGTCTTCTGTCCTCGTCTCATAAGCAACCCTTCGTCGCCTGCAGATGCAGCCGCATGCGGCGGCAACAAGGGGTGGAAAGGGAGAAGAAGAACGGCCTCGTCGCGGCCCGCACTGGCTTTTCGACGCCATACGACCAGCGCAAACGGAGGAGGGAATGAGGGGGTGCGGAAGATGATGTTCCGCGAGGTCCGCGGCGCCGTCAGTATGTCGCGTCACGGCATGATAGCAGGAATAGGGGACCTTTGTCATCCCGATACGGTCCCGGAGGTCGTTCCGTCTCCGCATCGTGGAACATTCAGTGCCACTCGAGGTGCCCGAGATGCGCGGTGCGCGTCAGTCCCGGAGCGTGCGGAAGGCCTCCAGCAAGCCTACGGAGCCGGCGATCATCATGTCGCCCCAGGGCGCCGCGTAGCACACCGGGAGGGCTGTGTCGCGGAGAAGGGCGCGGTTCGGTCCGGTCGCCAGCAATGGCCCCGTCACTTCGACCGGACCGGCGAGCACGGCGCCGTGCCCGCCGTCGACGCGGACCTGCTCGCCGGTGAGCTCCCCGGTCAGGAACTGCCGGATCTGGGCCTCGAGCTTGGTCGCATCCAGCAGGCCGGTGTGGTGCTCGTACACGCCGGCCAGGCGGCCGTCGCGGGCGACAGCGACGATCGTGTGCCCGTTGCCCACGTTCACCAGCACAGTCGCCTCGTTCGCCGCGGCAGGCGCACTCAGGTCCGTGAGGGCGCCGAGCAGGGCCGCCGGTCCGGTATCACCGGCGAGTACACGGCGGCCGGCGGCCGCGCCGGCTTCATGTCTCGCCGGAGACGGTCCGCCGGCAGCGGCGATTCCGCGTCGCGCGGGCAGCGGCACGTCGCCGACGGTTCCGTCGTCAAGCAAGCGGGCCGCACAGCCGGCCGCCGCGCGCATGCGAGTAAGGACGGGCGGGATGCCCTTTCCGGGCTTCTCAGCATGCGGGGCACCCTCCTCGAGCTTCCCAGCAAGCGGGATGTCCTCCTCGGGTTCCCCTGTGGCTCGGATGCTCTCCTCGGTCTCTTCCGCGCTCATCCAGTAGAAGAGGTCGTGGAGCGCGCACTTCTCGCGCACAGCGCGCTCCCAGAGGGAGAAGCGGAACACCCGGTTGGAGCCGCTGTGGCAGAACCCGTGGTCCTGGACGGCTACCGCGGCGCCGGTGAACCGGGTGTCGACGCGGAGTCGCCGCAACGCGTCAAGCAGGGCGGCGGCATCGATGTCACCGGACCGCACCGCGACGATCTCGCGCCCGCCCGGTGCCACGCCGCGTGCGGCGATCTCTGCCGCCTCGTCGTCGCCGACGATCGTCACGCCTCGAGCTCTCACCCGGTCGAGGTCGTCAGCGAAGCTCCGCGCCGCGTCCTCGGTGGCCAGGAACGGCAGGCCGGCGGTGATGTGGGCCTTCATCGCCCGGGTGTCTGCGCCGCCGCCCATCGTGGGTCCTGTGAACAGCACGGCCGCGCCGCTGCGAGTGGCGGCCGCGATCCGCGCGGCCACCACCCGGGTCTGCGATGGCACGACGAGCTTCACCGAGTTCTCGAGCGGCACGCCGTCTTCCCAGATCACGATGTCGGCCGTTCCCGCGCCGACATCGATGGCGATCACCCTCTCCATCATCGAGATGTCTCCTCGCCGGACGCCGGCTCTCGCCGGCGCTGGCTCCGTTGCCGCAGCCGCCACAGGAAGGCAATGAGACCCAGCAGTGGGGCGGCACCGGCTATGGCGTACATGGTCGCATAGCCGAGTGCTCCCGCGAACTGTCCGCCGATGATGGCGCCCACGCCTATGCCGGCGTCGAAGCTCACGGAGAAGGTCGCCATGGCCGTTCCCCGGCTGCCGGCACCCACGCGGTCTATGGTCAGTGCCATCAGGGCGGGGTACACGAGGCCGAAAGCCGCGGCGAACAGCAGCGCGCTCAGTACGAGCAGGACGTAGCCGTGGAGCGCGGTGAGCACGAAGAGAGACGCGGATGCCATGAGAAGCCCCGGGATGATGGCGGCCGGCCGGCCGTAGCGATCCGCCAGCCGGCCGCTGAACAGCCGCACGAGAACGACGACCACGGCGTAGATGGCCCAGTACCAGGCGACGGCCTTGGTGCTGAGCCCGCGGTCCACCACGAAGACCGCCATGAACACGGACAGCACGCCGTATGTGAAGGCGACCGTGAGCATGAGTGACGCCGGCAGGAGCGCGTGCGTGTTGATGAAGGTGCGCCAGGGCCACGAGGCGTGCTGGACCTTCTGATGAGGGCTCTCGTGGGCGGGAAGCATGACAGCCACGACCACCAGGGCCACCCCGGCGGCTGTGAGGAACACCGCGCTGAAGCCGGATCCCGCCGCCAGCAGCAGTGAGCCGGCCAGCGGCCCCACGCCCAGGGCGATGCTGCCGCCGATGCCGAAGTAGCCGACCAGCTCGGCGCGGCGCCCGGCCGGTGCCAGATCGGCCGCGTAGGTGGTGGACGAAGTGGTGAAGCACGCCATGCAGGCGCCGTGCACCAGGCGCAGCACGATGAGTGCGGCCACTCCGGGGACCACGATGTAGAGCGGCGCGCAGATCGCGAACGCGGTGCCGCCCACGATGACCAGGACGCGCCGGCCCATGGAGTCGACGGCGCGACCCACGAGGGGACGGAAGATGAGGGTGGTCACCGAGAAGGCCCCTCCGACCCAGCCGATCGCGCGTGCCGTGCCGCCGATGGACTCCACGTACAGCGGCAGCGCGGGCTGCTGGATCATGTAGAAGCTGAGGAAGCCAGCGAAGCTGGCAATCCAGATGAACAGGAAGTCGCGGGTGAAGATGGCGTCTTCGGACGCGCCTGGGGGCGTTGCTGCCGCAGGCGCGGAAGGAGCGGCCGGGTCCGCCCCAGGGGGGCGCGGCCGCTGCCGCCCGGCGACCCCTCTCACGGCCCGGCGGCCGCTCTCACGCGGCCGCCGCGGTCCAGGCGTAGGCGCCAGACCATGAGCGCGGCTTCG
>CAZIGT010000030.1:0-17663 GCA_964538465.1 uncultured Thermoleophilia bacterium
AGATCAGGTTGGCCCCTGCCAACGCTGCCATGAGTCCGGTGAGGGTCTTCTCGTGACCGGCCTGGACGTCACTCAGCTTGCTGTCCGCCTACAACCCGGCCACGAAGCACGGCAGGCAGTACCGTTTGGCGAGCTCGGCGACGGCGGCGCTGATGAGGCCGAGCTCCGGCGACCCCACGGACGCCGCTGCGAGCCGCAGGTCGATGGCCGTTGTTGAGGAGCCGTAGATGCACGGCGCGCCACGCTCCGTGAGCTGGGCCAGCACGATGCCGCCGAGCACCTCGGCGTTGTGCGTGACCAGCGTGCCGGCCAGGGTCACCGGCGCGGAGGCGCCGGCCATGGCCATGGACAGCACGTTGTCCGGCAGCCCGGCCCGGGCCGAGCTGATGACCACCTCGGTGACGTCCCTCGGCAGCTTCAGCGGGCTGACCGGGCAGACGCCAAGGTAGACGAGCGGCCGCTCGCGCAGCTTGTCGCGGCCGCCGGCCACTGCCGCAGCCAACTCTATGATCGCCTCCGCCTCGAAGGTGGAGAGAGGCCCCGTACCCACGCACTTGCGCGTGTTCAACAGCGCCGCCTCGGCGTTGTGGACGGCCATCGTCGCCTCGGGGACGTCGCGCGCGCTGACGGCCATCTCGAAGGTGTCGAAATCGTTGAGATAGTCGTTGATGCGCGCCAGGTCGGCCACATCCTGCTTGGTGGAGTCGCGCAGCTCGCCGCTGATCTGGTCGACCACCTGGACGCCCTCGCTGAAGTTCGTGAAAGCGACGCGCCCGCCCTCGAGGACGGTGTCGAAGCCGGGATCTCGCCCGCAGAGCACTATCTTGGCGGGCGCCGACCGTATGGCGTCTTCCACAACATAGGGAGGGATCTTGACCAGCCCGCGGTCGCGATCGACCGTGCAGCCGCCGTCGCTGAAGATGTCGAACGCCTCGTCGTGCTCGACCTGCAGGCCGGTGCGCTCGAGCACCTCGAGCGTCGCCAGATGGATGTCATCGAGATCCGTCTCCGAGAAGACAGAGAGCCTGAGGCCGGCGTTCCGCGTGGCGCCGGCCCGTGTGTTGCGCTTCACTGATACCCCCTCCCGGCTGGGCTGCATCCCGGGGGTCCCCCACCCGGCTGCGGCCTCAGAAGCATACAGGCAGAGAGTGGCGACGGAAGCGGCCGCGGGTCGCACCAGGGACGCGGCCGCGTGTACGCTTGCGTACGTGCAGGCCCGGCCGGCGCGGCGTTACGGGCGCCGGCCTCATCCGCTCGAAAGGATCCACCAGCAATGCGCATCGTGGCTGATTGCGACAAGATCAGAGCCAACGCGAAGGCGATCGTCGAGATGTGCGCTGGGCACGGTATCAGCGTCGCAGCCGTCACCAAGAGCGTGTGCGGCGAACCCGAGATCGTGCGGGCCATCCTCGCCGGGGGGGTGGAGATGATCGCCGAGTCGCGGGTGGACAACGTACGACGTATCCGCGAGGCCGGGATCGAATGTCCCATCCTCATGCTGCGCCTGCCGGCGCTGAGCGAGGTGGACGACGTGATCGCCCTCAGCCAGTACAGCCTCAACTCGGAGCCTCTGGTCCTCAGGGCGCTTTCGGAGGCGGCTGTCCGTCAGGACCGCACGCACGGCGTCGTGGTCATCATCGAGTCCGGCGACCGGCGTGAGGGCGTCATGCCTGAGGACGCGGCCGACGTCTGCCGACTGGTCCTCGACCTGCCGGGGCTCGAGCTCGCGGGCGTGGCCGCCAGCCTGAACTGCCTCTGCGGTGTCATGCCGACCGTCGAGAACCAGCGTGCCTTCGCCGACTTGGTCGAGAGTCTCGAGAGGCAGCTCGGCCTACGCTTCGGCATAGTGTCCGGCGGACATACGAACAACCTGCAGTTCGCCATGAGGAACGAGATCCCCGAGCGCGTCACGCAGCTGCGCGTGGGCGAAGGCATCATCTTCGGCACGGACCTGGTGAGCGGCATCCGGCTGCCGTCTCCGCACCGGGACACCTTCAAGGTCTACGCCGAAGTCATCGAGCTCAAGGACAAGCCGTCGGCCCCCGACGGCCCCATCGGCCCCGACGCCTTCATGCGCACCCACGAATGGCCAGACCTGGGCGTCCGCAGGCGCGCGATCCTAGCCATGGGCGAGATCGACCTCGACGTGTCGTTCCTCAAGCCGGCGCATCCCGGCGTGACGATGGTGGGCGCCAGCTCGGATCACACGGTCGTCGACGTCACGGATGCCGACCCGCCGCTTGCGCTCGGCGACGAGGTGGAGTTCGACGCCGAGTACACGGCTATTGCGGTCGGCTGGTCGAGCACCTGCACGACGAAGATCGTCAAGCCGCTGAGCGCCTGAGAAGGGCAGCAGGCCGGGCTGCGGCGCGCGGCGCGCCGGCTGCGCGCGCCGCCGGCTACTCCGTGGCCGAGGTGGAGGCCGACGGCGTCGGCTTCGTGAAGTCCATACCGAGCCAGTCGGTGGACAGCACGCCGAGCGTCTTGTCCCGGCGCAGCTCGGCGATGGTGGCGTTCAACACGGCGAGCCAGTCCCTCTCACCGCTCCTCACGACGAACTCCATGGGTTCGGCGAACAGGGGGGCGCCCGAGAGCTCCACGCCCCTGCCGCTCTCCACAGCCTGAGCGGC
The DNA here is from genome assembly GCA_964538465.1 of uncultured Thermoleophilia bacterium. Lineage (GTDB taxonomy): Bacteria > Actinomycetota > Thermoleophilia > UBA2241 > UBA2241 > UBA6103. Next base: position 2,631 of record CAZIGT010000030.1, read on the forward strand.
CGCGAGGCCGCTCGTGAGCACCGCCTCGACCTTGCCTGCTTCGAGGGCGGCCAGTGCCTCCGCGTCGCCCGTGAACGCGGTCACCTTCGCCGACGAGTTCGCCTGAAGCCAGCGGTAGAAGACGGTGTGGATGCCGGCGCCCACGCTCTTGCCCGCGAGCGCATCCACGCCCTTAAGCTTGGTCGTACCCACGCGCACCACGAGTTGGCCGGTCGTGTAGTAGTACGGCTTGCTGTAGGCCACGTCGCCCTCGAGACCCTGCTGGGAGGACAGCGAGCCGATGGAGACGTCAAAGCGCCCGCCCGAGAGTCCAGCCGGCACTGCCTCCCATTCCGGCTGGGTGAATCGCACCTTGAGGCCCAGCCGGTCCGCCACCGCCTTGGCCACCTCGACGTCGAAGCCGACTAGCTTGCCGTCTTCGTCGCGGTAGCTCAGCGGCGGATAGCCTTCCGTGTTCGCGGCGATCATCTCACCGGCCTTGGCGATTCTGGCCGCCTGCCCCTTGGGAGCCCGGCCGAGGATCTCCGTCATCGCCTGGGTCGCGTTCTCCGGCTCCGCCTCGCCGGGACCACACGCGGCGGCAGCCACTGCCAGCAGCGGCATACAAGCACCGACGAGGGCTATGAGCCAGACGCAAGGCCTCTTCCCACCGACGCTATGCCGAGATGATGCGGACATTTGGCGGACCTTACGGCCTTCGGCCGCTCTCGCTCAACCCCTGCGGTCCAGCGGGGCGTCGATGAGCCGCAGCAGCTGCGCATCCACGTCGTCGGGGAGGGGCGGCGGCACATGTGTCGCCAGAAGGTCGCGCGCCCGCCGACGGGCCCAGCCGACGGCGTCTTCGAGGGCTTCCTGCGGCAGGCCATGGGGCGCGGCTGTAGAGCCGTCTGGAGTTGCGCGCAGCCCGGATGCGGCGGCGAAGCCGCGGACGACCGCCGTCATCTCCGTAGCCAGAACCATCTCCTCGAGGGAGAAGAAGCGACCCCCACAAACCATGCCGACACCCGTGAGCATGTCGACGCCCTCGAGCAGCGACAGCATGGTCGTCGCCATGTCGTCGACGGCGCTCTGCCAGCCGGGCGCCTTGGCCCCGGCGGAGTTGACCCCGCACTGAGTCGGCAGACCGTAGTAGCGACCTATGTCGCCGACGGCGGCGCCCATGATGGTGTCTTCCGGGGCGCCGCCCGTGAAGTCGCCGGTCTTGAGGTCCATCACTGATGGGATGAAGCAGATGAAGCACGGCGCTCCGGGCACGGCCGCCTGGATGGCCGCCACCGCGCTGAGCGCCTCCGCGATGCCGACCGCGAGCGAGCCGGCCAGCGTGATCGGCGTGGTGGAGCCGCCCATCGGCATGGTGACGAACCCGATCGGCAGGCCGGCCTCCGCGAAAACGAGGCCGGTCTCGAGGGTGCCCTCGTCGTTGCCCAGCGGCGTGATGGTGCCGAGAAGGGCGGAGATGGGCGGCGCGGCACGCACCGCGTCTTCGCCGCCGGCCACCACGCGTGCCATCTCGGCGGCGACCAGGGCGAGGTGCGGCTCCACGACCGTGACGGTCTGCACGTGCTTGCCCGTGTTGGCCAGCGCCAGGTACAGCTCGCGTAGGCCACGGCGCTCCGCGGGCACGTCCTGGGCACTCACGGCCGGCCAGCAGAAGTCGATGGGGTCAAGGGCGTCGACCAGCCGGGAGATAGCGGCGACGTCATCTGCGCGGGTCGGCCGCTTCTCGCCCGTCTCCAGGTCGTAGATCTCGGTGCAGCAGCCGTCGGTCGTGAGGAGTGAACCGGCGCCGGTGACGAGGGTGCGGCCGGCGCGCGCGCCCATCGTGAGCCGAGCCGGCGCGCGCGCGACCAGCCCGTGGACGAGGTCGGCGTCCATGACGACCCTCTCGCCATCTATGCGCGCGCCTGCCGTGCTCAGCGCGGCGCGCGCCCTGGCCGACGGCATGGCTACACCGACCGTCTCCAGGACCTGCATGGCGGCTGCGTCCAGCATCTCCAGATCCGTATCGCTCAGGATCCGGAGGGCTCGGGACTCCGCCGCAGATGACGTTCGATCGAGGGTCTTGGCATCCGCTGTGTTCATCTGTGCTCCACCCGTCGTGTCTTTCGTGTCTTGCCGGCGGGGACCGCTCGCCCGACCGTGAGCGGCCCCATGCGCTCACCCGTCTGGGGGCGCGATGCTGATCGTGGCCTCCTGCGCCTGCACGAGCCGGCGCAGGTCGTCGCTCCGGACCTTGAGCATGGTCGTCCGGGTGCCGCCGCCGCAGTAGACGACCGGCGGCGCGAACACCGACTCGTCGGCGACGACAGGAACGCTCGTCGCCAGGCCGCATGGTGGGACCGCGCCGACATGATACCCGGTAACATCCAACACCCGGCCGGCGGGCGCCAGCGCGGCCTTGGAGCACTGGGCGACGGCTTTCAACTGCTCCACGTCGGCGCTGCGATCGCCGGGCACCAGCACGAGCGTGGCTCGCCCGTCCAGCAGGAAGAGCAGCGACTTGACGATCTCGCGGAGGGCCACGCCGAGCAGGTCGGCTGCCTGTTGCGCGGTGGTCGACGGCGCGGGCAGGTGGACGATCTCGTGCGCCACGCCCCGTTCGACGAGGAAGTTGTGGACATCGCTGCAGGTGCGCACGGCTACCTCCTGAGCGGGCGGGCCGCCAGTGTACCATGGGGTTTCGAAGGCCCCGGTGAGACCCTCCAGGGTCCGCCATGGAGAAAGCGGTATGACGAGACAGCGGAGCACGCAGCCCACCCAGGACTCGCCGCACCAGGAAGAGCCCGGCAGGTCCGCGCGCCGGCGTCGCCTCATCCGCCGCGCCTCGAGCGTGCTGGTGGTGGTCGGCGGCATAGTGCTCGCCTACCCATTCTGGTCCGGTGCGTACGCCTGGGTCCATCAGGGTACTCTCGACCGTCAGCTCATCGCCGAGTCGCAGAGCTTCCACGAGGAGTTCTCTGCCGAGATCGAGGCGGCCCAGAGGCTCAGGAATCGGGAGGCGCGGCTGCAGCGGCTCGCCGAGGCGTTCGGCGAGCGACTCCGCGTGGGCCGCCCCGTGGGCCGCTTGACCATCCATCGCATCGGCCTGGACAAGCCTGTCCTGGAGGGCGCGCGGAAACCGCTCTCGCTGGCCCGTGACACAGACCAGGACCTCCTTCGCATGGCCCCCGTGCACTACGGACTCACGCCCTTGCCCGGGGCGGGTCAGCCGTTCGCCGTCGCCGGGCATCGGACCACGTACGGCGCCCCGTTCCTGCACGTCGACGAGCTGCGGCGGGGCGACACGATCGTGGTGACGACACCCTACGCGCGACTCCGGTACGTGGTTGCAAGGAAGACGGTCGTGAAGCCCTCGAACGTGACCGTCCTCTACGACCGCGGCTACGACCTGGTGCTCACAACGTGCCACCCCCCCTACAGCGCCAAGAGCCGCCTGATCGTTTGGGGCAAGCTGCAGGGGTTCGTGTTCCGCTGATGCGGCGCGGAGACGCCTCCGCCACCCATGCCCTCAGGACGGGAATGGCGGCCGTTCGGTGGCGCTGCCCTCCAGGAGCATCACGGGAACGGCGTCCCCAGGCTGTGCCCCAGGAAAATCCGCGGGCAGTAGAAGGAGCCCGTCGGCAAGCGCCATCGAGCTGAGCAAGCCAGAGCCCTGTGCTCCCGTCAGCGTGACGCGAGCGGGATCTCCTGACCGGGCGACAGACGGCGCTCCCCCCTCGAATCGGCAGCGCCGCAGCTCGGGGCGGTCCTTGCACGGCTTGAGCGGCTCCAAGGTCTCGGCGAACAGCCACGGCCGCCAGATGTCCCTGCGGCCCAGCATGGAGAGGATGGCGGGTCGCGCGAAGACCTCGAAGCTCGTCATGGCCGACACGGGGTTGCCGGGCACTCCGAACGCCAGCGTGTGTCCCCGCACCCCGAAGGCCAGCGGCTTGCCCGGCTTGACCCTCACGCCCCAGAAGCGGCGCTCCACGCCGAGCTCGTCCTGAACAGCCTTGACGAAGTCGTAGTCCCCGACGGACACGCCGCCGGAGGTGATGACCACATCCTCCTCCAGCGCCTTGGCCATCATGTCGCGGGTCACGTCCCGGTCGTCGCGAGCCACTCCGAGCATCACGGGCTCGGCTCCTGCCTCGATGGTCTGGCCGTAGGCGGTGAACGAGTTCGAGTTGCGGATGAGGCCCGGGCGCACCGGTTCGTCAGGGGGTACCAGCTCGCTGCCGGTGGCGATGATGGCCACCCGCGGCCGGCGGGCTACAGGAACCCGGGACACTCCGGCCGCGGCCAGAAGGCCCAGGTCGGCCGCGCCCAGCACGTGCCCGGTATGCAGGACGACACCGCCACGGCGTAGATCCTCGCCAGCGGGGCGGACATTGGCTCCCGGCACAGGGGCCTTAGTGATCACCACCAAGGGGCCGTCCATGCGCGTGTGCTCCACCTGCACCACGGTGTCGGCTCCGGAGGGCAGCGGCCCCCCGGTCATGATGCGCGCGGCCTCGCCGGCGCCGAGAGGCTTGTCGTAGACACTTCCCGCCGGGATGTCAGCCACGACCGTGAGGCCGCCGGAGCACGCTCGATCGAGGTCGTCGCTGCGCACGGCGAAGCCGTCCATCGCGGAGTTGGCGTAGCCCGGCACGTCGTCTCGGGACGTCACGTCTTGCCCCGCCGTACGCCCCAGGGCGTCGGTGAGCGATACCCACTCCAGCTCCGGCGCCGGTGCGACATCGAGCACATGCTCGAGCGCTTCAGTGATGGTCGTCAGCTCGCCCAACGAGTCTCCCCTTTGTCGGTCGGCTCCCCGACGACTTGAGCGGTCGGGGCCAAGATGTGCAGTCTCGGTTGTCTACGCATCCTAGTAAACCACCCGCCGGATTGCTCCGATAGGTACTGTGGCCAGCGAGAGGAGGACTCGTGAGTCAACGAGAGACGAACAGGCAAGGTGGGGCCGTTCAGCAGGGCCGCGAGACGCCCTGGCGGCAGGGCCTGCTTCTCACCCTGCGTGACCGGCTCGAGAAGGACTCCTACTCGGTCCCGTCTGACCGGGTCGCCGCATCGATCATCGACCGCGCCTTGGCGCAGGACGGAGACCCCCTGCACTAGCCGCTGCGGCGTTCGGGAGTGTCCAGAGCTAGCGGTGCGCGCGGAGGCGCCCGACGGCGACGAAGCAGGCCGCCGCGACTCCCGCGCCCGCGGCGTCCGTGAGCAGGTCGATAGGGTCGAACGACCGGTACGGCAACGGCCACTGGACGAGCTCCACGACGACCGCGATCGCCAGCGACGCTGCGACCGCCAACACGACCGGCACACCCGCTCCCGGCGCGTTCGTCCGGCCGGCCGGTGTCTTCCCCGCGACGGCTTCCCTCGCGGGCTCTCGCCCCCCCCGGCTCCCACTCGCGGCGCCACCGGCGGCCGCAGCCGTGTCCCGGCGTCTCGCGGCCGCGAACCACAGGAGCAAGAGCGTCAGCACCAGGTACTCCAAGAAATGGGCGGCGCTCGCCAGGGCCGACCAGGCTTGCCGCGGCGCCGGCCCGAAGAGCCATTCGGCGGGCACCACCGATACGAACACGATCACCACAGTCCACGCCGCCCAGCCCCACTTTTCCGCCGGGCGGAATAGGCGGCCGCGGCCCCGCGCCGGCGCGGCCGTCGAGTCTGGGCCGGCGCTCAAGGCAGAGTCGGCCGCTCGTCCGGCGGCGCATCCGCGAGCGGGCCATCCTCCGGCGGCCCGCCTTCCGGCATGACCGCCACCCGCGACCCATCCCCCTGGACCAGCACGAGCGCCTCGCCTGAATGCAATCTCACCAGAGGCGCGTCGGCCACCACGTGATTGCCCAACCCCAGGCAGGTTTCGGCCGACACCGGATCCGCCGCAAGCCCGTACTCGAAGCCCTCGAGAGTGACGCGGGACTCCGGGGTCAGCGATAGGAGGGAGAAGCGGCAGCCTTGCGCGCCGGCGAGACGCACGGCGACCGGCGCGCCGAGGACTGTGCCCCACACCATCGGCGCCGCCAGCTCGGCTGCCGTGCCGGCCCGCACCAGGCGTCGCAGGATGGCCACGTGCCCGAGCTCGTGATCGAGCATCCCGCCGAGAGCGCCGGTGAGCACCACGCGTTCCGCGCCGAGCCCCACCGCATGGTCGACGGCGAGCTCGGCGTCGGTGCGGTCCTTGTGGGTGGGGAACCGGACGAACTCCACGCCGTCTGCGCCCAGTCTGCGGGCGATCTCCTCCGACAGAGAGTCCAGATCGCCCACCACGGCGTGCGGCCGAAGGCCCAGCGCGACCAGTCTCGCCGCGCCGCCGTCGGCCGCCAGCAGGAACCGGGCGCCAGCTGCCAGGCGCCTGTCGAATGCCTCGTCGCCATATTCGCCGTTCAGGAAGACAACAGCCGTGATCACTCGCCCGGTCCCTCGTTGTGCGCTGCTGGCCTCCCGGGTGGCTTCGGCGGCCCTCCGGGAGTGCCGGGTCGGGCCGGGAAGGCCGCATCGTAGGCCTTGAGAAGCGGCCAGAGCACCGCCGCGCTGATGATCGCCTGGGGCACCAGGTAGGTCACGTTGTAGACCACCGACCAGAGCCACGGCCCGGCCCACTCTGGAGCGTACGACGCGAAGAAGATCAGGCCGGACAGGAAGTGGCACACGAAGCGCCCAGCGCAACCGATGCCCACACCGAGGAGCACGCGCGGCAGCGTCGTACCGCGCACCAGCCCGGCGAGGCCTACGGTCGCGAACGCCAGAGGATAGTCCAGGGCGACCTGTGCCGGGTGGAACAGCACCGCCCCCGGCAGCAGGAGCTGAAGGAAGCCGTACAGGCCGCCGGCCACCACGGCCGGGCCCACACCCCGACGGAAGGCGAGGAACAGCAGCGGCAGCATCTCCAGAGTCACCGAGCCGCCCTGCGGCATGGTGAACAACCGCAGTTGCCCGAGCGCCGCCGCAAGCCCTATGGCCACCGCCGTCTCGGCAATGGCCTGGACATCCCACGTGCCCGGATTGAAGCCGGCCAGCACCTCATGGCCGTGCCGCAGCATGGGACGCGGTGAAGCAGGGACTTGACTCGCCACTCTGATCATCTCCCTTCGCTGGCATTACCCAGCAGCGCCATGCGCCGCCACCTCGCGGTGGTCAGGTTCCACGCGTCGGCGCCAGGAAGCGCCTTCTCAGCCCCTCGTGCGGGAGCTCCGCGGTCCGCCAAGTATACCCGGAGACGGACTCATGCGTGCGGATGAGAAGCGGGGGCGGAGACCGCGGCGAGGTCGGGACTTGGCCCCGGCCGCCGTTTCACACCCGGCGAACGGTACGGCGACTCGCCTGTGGAGACTGTGGATAGACTGGTTTTGTCGCGCACACAGACTCGCGAGGGGCGTGGAAAGCTCCTCCCCGAGGATGAGTTGGGTTGACATTCAACGGGGCTCGTAGGAGGCGGAGAAAACGCCCGTTTTGCAGCAGGAAACGCGGCTTGTCCCGGCGGACGGTCCGGCGCGCGCTGTTGCCAGATCTGGCGTCGGCAGCGGTGCGCCCGAGCGCACCGTGATAGTCACCGTGAAACCACCTCTTCCACAAGCCCCGCATTTTGCGGCAATCGGAAGACCGGCGACCCGGCGGATTCCACAGATGTCGAAAACCATGTGGATAACCCGGATCTTTTACCTGCAAAGCCGCTTTTCATGAGGGTTGACGAAAAGGCCGCCGCTCCTGTGCCCCTCTGTTATACTCGGCGCCCCATGAGCATGGATTCGTTCCTCGACAGGCTGCTGAGCGACGCCACGATGCGGTCTCAGCCGGCGGCGGCCGACAGGTCGGGTGGATCCAGCCCGGTCCTCGACACGGCCGACGGCATCTCTTCGACCCGCGATGTGACCGCGGGTCCCAAAGCCGGCCTCTCCCATGGGAGCGGCGGTACGGGGGTCGCGGGCGGCGGCGGTTTGGGGACGGATATCGCGGCGGCGCGGGGCGAACCGGCCTCGCCGCTCTCGGGGGATGGAGCGCCGGCGGGCTCGGCCGCGCCTCGCATCGCGATCTACGACACCCTGACAAGCCCGCCGCGGGTCGTCTCCGTTGAGCGAGAGGCTCTGCCGGCGCTCATGGACGCTCTGGCCACCGAGACGTACCGGGCCTGTCGCGAGCAGGGCGGTCAGGTACCGTACATGGTGATCAGGGAACTCATCGAGAATCTCATCCACGCCTCGTTCCGCGACGTGGTGGTCACGATCCTCGAGGGCGGCCAGGTCGTGCGCATCTCCGACCACGGCCCGGGCATCGAGGACAAGGGCCGGGCCGTGGAGCCCGGCTTCACCACTGCCACCGACAGCCAGCGGCAGTACATACGGGGTGTGGGTTCCGGCCTGCCGATCGCCCGCGAGTCGCTTGCCTTCATGCAGGGGGTCCTCGACATTGACGACAACCTCGGCGGCGGCACGGTGCTCACCATCAATCTGCCGAACCGTCCGGCGGCCGCAGCCCCGCCGCCGGCACCGGTCGCGGCCGCCCCCAAGCTCACCACTCGCCAGAAGCGCGGCCTCGTCCTGCTCATGGAGTTGGGCGACCCCGGTCCCCCGGCCATAGGCCGTGAGCTGGGCGTCGCGGCGGCGACCGCATACCGGGAACTCGGTGTACTGGAGAAGATGGGGTTGATACACTCGCGCGGCGACGGGAAACGGGCCCTGACCGGCGAGGGCGTCTCTGCTCTCGACTCCATCCTCTGACCGGCCCGGGCACTGTGCTTCGCCGGGCCGAACCACACGCTTTCCCGCCGCGCTCCTTGGGTCCATCACGTCATGGGGCAACGTCATCGACGAGCAGTTGACACTCATCTGGGACGAGGCTCGGACCCATCTCAAGGCGCGCCTCAACGAACCCACGTACCGGCTCTGGTTCGTCCGCTCGGTGCCGGTCGATCTCAGCGACAGCGCCTTCGTTCTGGGTGTGCCCAACGAGTTCGCCAAGGACTGGGTGGAGAAGCGCTTCCTCTCGATGATCACGGAAGCGCTGACCGAGGTCCTGGGGGCGCCGGTCAAGGTGGAAGTCGTGGTCGACGACCGGGCCGCCGCAATGGTCGTGCCGGCGGCGGAAGAGTCGGGCGTCGGTGCTCCAGACGTGGCGACCGCGGCCCGTGAGGCCCTCGACGAAGAGGCCGGCGATGAGGCCGCGCCCATGGCGCGGGTGCCCGCCGACCTCAACGCACGCTACATCTTCGACCGCTGGGTCGTGGGCCCCCACAACGAGTACGCCACTGCGGTCGCCCACAGCGTCGCTGAGTCGCCGGCCGGCGCCTACAACCCCGTGTTCGTCTACGCCGACACGGGCCTCGGCAAGACCCATCTCATCCAGGCGATAGCGCACGCGGCCATCGCCAGGAACCGCCGGCTGCAGTTCAAGTACGTCACCGTCGAGCGGTTCACCGACGACTTCATCAACGCGGTCACCGACAAGGGCCGTATCGACGGCTTCAAGCAGGCGTACCGGGACAACGACATCCTGCTGGTCGACGACGTCCAGTTCCTCGCCGAGAAGCAGCAGACCCAGGTCGAGTTCTTCCACACGTTCAACTCGCTCTACGAGGCCGGCAAGCAGATCGTCATCACGTCAGACAGGCCGCCGCGCGAGCTGGAGGCGCTCGAGGAGCGCCTGCGCACGCGCTTCGGCCAGGGCGTGGTCGTGGACATAGGCCGGCCAGACCTCGAGACCCGCATCGCCATCCTCCGCAGGCAGGTCAAGTGGGACAAGCTGAAGATCGCGGAGCCGGAGGTGCTGGAGTACATCGCCAGCCGCGTCACGGCGAACATCCGCGAGCTCTACGGCGCCCTCACGCGAGTGGTCAGCTATGCTGGAGTGCGTCACGCGCCGGTCACTCTCGAGCTCGCCAAGGAGGCCTTGAAGGACCTACTGCCCAAGGCGTACGCCGCGCCGGTGACAATCGATGCCATCCAGGCGGAGGTGGCGCGCCAGTTCGGCACGCACGTCAGCGACCTGCGCGGCGACCGCCGCACCCAAGACGTCGCGTACGCCCGCCAGATCGCCATGTATCTCGCGCGCGACCTCACCGAAGCATCTCTCCCGCAAATCGGGGACCGTTTCGGCGGCAGACATCACACCACTGTCCTCTACGCCATCAACAAGGTCGACCGCCTTCTTAAGGACGGACACGACCGTCAGCTCCACGAGCTCATCCAGAGCATCACGGGACGTTTGCGGGCGCAGTCATAGGCCTCCACAGCGCCCTGTGCACCACCTGCGGAGCGACCGTGGATGGATTCACAAGGACTGCGCACAGAAGCTATGCTTCGTCCTGCAAGGGGTCTTCTTGGGGCGAACGGGACGACCATCCACACCGCCTCCACAGGCCGTCTACGAAAGCATGGTTCGAACGGATGCAGCATCATCGTCGTTTCTCCACACTTCCACAGCGCTTGTGGTGATGACGACACGCAGTTTCTACCTCTTAGTAATGATAAGGAGCGGGGATGAAGTTCACGTGTGATCGCGAGGCACTCTTCGACCGGCTCGTCATCCTTGCCCGCGGTGTCTCGTCGCGCGGCACACTGCCTGTTCTGTCGGGAGTCCTACTGAGGGCCCACGAAGGCCGCGTGGAGATGTACTCCACGGATCTCGAGATCTCGATGAAGGCGGCAGTGACCGCGCAAGTGGAGCGGCCGGGCGACGTGGTGGTCCCGGCACGCCTGTTCAGCGACGTTGTGCGGAACCTTCCGGTAGACGAGGTCGCGGTAGAGCTCGGTCACAACGAGGACGCCGGTGGCCGGGTCGTGGTCACAGGTGGCGCGGCGCGGTTCGAACTGAACTCGTGGGCGGCGAGCGACTTCCCCCAGACGTCGACATTCGACCTGTCGCACAGCTTCTCCGTGGCGCGCGGGCCGTTCCTCGAGACGCTCGGCAAGGTCGCGCGGGCTGCGTCGCGGGACGACAACAGGCCGATCCTCACGGGGGTGCTGGTGTCGATCGACGGTACCAACCTGCGCATGGTCGCCACGGACAGCTACCGGCTGGCCGTGAAGCAGACGACGCTGGAGAGCGGCCCCGAGGCGGAGGTACAGGCGATCGTCCCCGTCAAGGCGTTGAATGAGGTGGCTCGCCTGGCCGGCGGCATCGACAGCGATACGATCGCCGTGGTCGTCAGCGAGAACCAGGCGCTCTTCGGCCTCGGCGACCTGGTGATCGCCACGCGCCTCATCGAAGGGCAGTTCCCGAACTATCGGCAGCTCCTGCCGGATACATTTGAGCACGTTGTTGAGCTGGAGCGTGAACCATTCCTGGGTGTGGTGCGGCGTGTAGGCCTGCTTGCGCAGAAGAACGCGCCGCTCCGCCTCAAGTTCACGCCGGCCGGCACGGACGCGGCCGGCGGTGAGCAGCCGGCCCAGCTCACCGTCCGTGCCGTCACGCAAGACATCGGGCAGGCCCAGGAATCGCTGCCTGTGGACTTCTCCGGAGACGAGTTCGAGATCGGCTTCAACCATCTCTTCCTCATCGATGGCGTCGAGAGCGTGAACGCAGACAGAATCACCCTGCAACTGATCACTCCGCTCCGCCCGGGCTTGCTGTCCGCGGGCGGAGAAGCGGAGGACTTCCTCTATCTGATCATGCCCATCCGCCTGAGTGGCTGAGGCCGGGTTCCGCCCGCTGCTCTCGGAGCCCACCGGTCCGAAGAGGTCGTGGATGATCGCCGCACGATGAGCACCAGCACCCGGATCGCTGCGGGATGAGTCCTGGCGCGCCCATCGACATCCCTGTCCACGGCCCCATCGCCTTGGGTGCGTTCGTCAAGCTCTGCGGGGCTGCTCCCACCGGAGGCGAGGCGAAGATGCTCGTGCAGACGGGCCTCGTGCGCGTGAACGGCGAGATAGAGACTCGACGCGGACACGACGTGCGGGCGGACGATCTCGTGGAGGTGGCGGGCACGACGTACCGCGTGACTGCCGCATGAGCAGGGGGCGCGGCCGCGATCCATCGGTCGGGCTGCCTGGGTGGCCCGACCTCTTCAATCCCGGGCGCCCGGGCGCGTCATGCACGTAGCGGACGCCCGCCTGATCGGCTTCCGCTCGTACGCGGATGCTCGCTTCACGTTCTCTCCCGGCCTGAACGTGATCGCCGGCGCCAACGCCAGCGGCAAGACCAACCTCGTGGAAGCGGTCCACTGGGCGCTGCGGGCTTCGTCGCCGCGCGCCAGGCGCGACGACAAGCTGGTCCGTTGGGGCGAGGAGTATGCTCGCGTGGAGCTCACGCTGGGCAGCGGCGTGCAAGTGGCGATGGCGTACTCGCCGGGACAGGGGCGCCGCAGCACGATAGACGGCGTGGAGGTCGGCTCGCTCCAGGAGTTGCGCCGCCTGGGACCGGCGTTCATCTTCGTGCCGGAGAGCCTGCTGCTCGTGAAAGGCGGCCCGGCTCGCCGTCGAGCGCACGTCGACGGGTTCGGCGGCAGCCTGGACGCGGCGTACAACGCCGCCGCCGCGAACGTCCAGATGGCCGTGCGGCAGCGCAATGCGCAGCTTGTACGTGTACGGGCAGGAGGAGCAGAACGGGCGCTCGACCCGTGGGATGCTCAGCTCGCAAGCGCCGGGATCGAGCTGGAGCGCCGCCGCAGAGACCTCGTCCAAGCGCTGTCGGGGCCGTTCGGCCGATACGCGGCCGGACTGGCCCCGGGCGGCGGGGAATACGGTCTCGCCCTGCGCACGGCGCTCGAGGAGATCGGCGACGACGAGGCGGCCTACCGGGAGGCCTTGGTGCTCCGCCGCAGCCGGGAGGTACAGTCCGGGCTGAGCGTCCTCGGTCCCCATCGCGACGACATCGAGATCTACGAGAAGCTGCCCCACGGCGCCCGGCGTGACCTGCGGCTCTTCGGCTCGCAGGGCGAGCAGCGGGCGGCCGTGCTCGCCCTGCTCCTCGCCGAGCGGGAGGTCGCCGCCGCCCAGACCGGGGAACAGGGGCCGCTCTTCCTCGACGACGTGATGAGCGAGCTGGACGACGGCCGCCGCCGTCTACTGGTAGGCACGCTCGCGGGGACGGGCCAGGCCATCATGACCACCACGACGACCATGTACTTCACGCCGGCCGAGCTGTCGGAGGCTCACATCATCCGGCTCGGTCCGGACGAGCCGCAACTCGAGCCGGGGACCGCGGAGGGGTGCGGCTGATGTCCGGCAGGCGCAAGCGGCGGGCCGGGCAGGAGGCGCGCGACGTGCCGCGGCTGGCCGACATCCTCGCACGCCGGCTGGAGAAGCTCGCCGACACGGACGAAGTGCGTGCGTACCGAGCCTGGCACGCCGCCGCCGGCGAGCAGATCGCGGCGGCGACGAACCCGGCACGGCTCACCCGCGGCACTCTTCTCGTCGAGTGCGAGAGTGCCGTGTGGGCGCAGGAACTGACGTACCTGGGGCCGGAGATTCTGGAACGCCTGCGTGCTCTGGATCCCGATACGCCGGTAGAGCGACTGCGCTTCGTGCCGCGCGGATCGGGGCGGTAGGCGGGCTGCGGCCGGCCTACCACCCCACGCCGGCATGGCCCCACCGTGTCCTGCGCGCGAGGTGCCGCCACCCCTCTCCCGTCGCCGGCGCCCCCGCGCCCTGCGCACGGCATCGTAGAGAATCGCGGGGATTCCCGGCACGACCCTGCCGACCGGCGCAGTCGTCAACCACGGAAACCGCCGATTTGCTGGTGATTTGTCACCCCGGAGTGCTTGGTCCAGAGGCTCCGGTCTGATATACTTGCACCGTGCGAACCACGCCGTATCCAGACGCCGCACGTCAAGCGGGCGGCTCCCGTACCGCGCGTGTCTTCCACCCCCTTTCATCGGTCATCGGTCACGCCTGCGAGGAAACGTGAGCAAGCCTGCGCAGCCCAGCTACGACGCGCAAGACATCCAGGTCCTGGAGGGCCTCGAGCCCGTCCGCGAACGGCCGGGCATGTACATCGGCTCGACCGGGCCACGCGGCCTACACCATCTGGTGTACGAGGTCGTCGACAACTCCGTCGACGAGGCCCTGGCGGGGTATGCCACGGCCATCAAGGTCACCATCAACCCTGACAACTCCATCACGGTGGTCGACGACGGCCGCGGCATCCCCGTGGGCATCATGGAGAAGTACGGGAAGCCGGCCTCGGAGGTCGTGCTCACCATGCTGCATGCCGGCGGCAAGTTCGGCGGCGCCGGCTACAAGGTGTCCGGCGGCCTCCACGGCGTGGGCGTCTCTGTCGTCAACGCGCTCAGCGAGTGGCTCGAGCTTGACATCTACCGCGACGGGTACCGCTGGCACCAGCGCTTCGAGCGCGGCGTGCCGGTGGCGGACCTGGCGCGCTGCGAGAAGCTCAAGAAGGGCGATCCAACCGGCACCACCACGTCGTTCATGCCGGATGCGGAGATCTTCGAGGAGGTCGACTTCGACTACCGCGTGCTCTCCCAGCGTCTGCGCGAGACGGCCTTCCTCACCCAGAACCTCAAGATCGAGCTGGTAGACGACCGGGCAGACGGCGAGAGCATCGTCTACCAGTACGCCGGGGGCATCAAGGATTTCGTCGCCTACATCAACCGCGACAAGGACTCGCTGCACCGCAGCATCATCTTCCTGCAGAACGAGACGGAAGACGGCCAAGTGGAAGTGGCCATGCAGTGGAACTCCACCTACAACGAGTCCATCTTCACGTTCGCCAACAACATCAACACCACCGAGGGCGGCAGCCACCTGTCAGGCTTCCGCGCTGCCCTCACGCGCACCATCAACGACTACGCGCGGCAGAAGAACCTGCTGAAGGAGAAGGACGACAACCTGTCCGGCGAAGACGTGCGCGAGGGACTCACAGCACTCATCTCCGTGAAGCTGCGCAACCCGCAGTTCGAGGGCCAGACCAAGACCAAGCTGGGCAACACGGAGATCCGCACTCTGGTGGAGACCACGGTCAACGCGCGGCTCGCCGAGTTCCTGGAGGAGAACCCCAGCGAGGCGCGGGCCATCGTCGAGAAGACCATCAACGCGGCGCGTGCCCGCAACGCCGCGCGCAAGGCGCGCGACCTCACGCGCCGCAAGGGCCTCC
>CAZIGT010000031.1:0-17293 GCA_964538465.1 uncultured Thermoleophilia bacterium
CGGCGACGCCCTCGACGTCGCCGCGCTGCCGCCCGGCCCGCTGCGCGCCCGGCTGCTGGGGATCGTCGGCGACGGAACGCTCACGCCGGTGCTCGCGCTCGAGCAGCGGCGGCACGCCCGTGACGCCAGCCGGGACGGGCGGCTCGTCGCCGAAGTGAGCCTGGATGCCGTGACGGTGCGGACCGGCGCCGGTGCGCACCGCTACTACGAGATCGAGGCCGAGCTGCGCCCGGCCGCCACCGAGGAGGACCTCGACCTACTGGCGGCGTGCCTGCGTGACGAGTGGAAGCTGCGGCCGGAGACGCGCTCGAAGTTCGCGCGCGCCTTGGCGCTGGTCTCGGAGGCGGGACCCGCCGCCGGGACTGTCCATGAGGCGGCGGCAGGTGAGGCTGCGGCGGGGGAGGCGGCCGTCGAAGGCGCAGGCTCAGACGGACATGCGGAGGAGGCCGCCGAGATCGCGGCGCCGCCCGCGGCCGCTCTAGCTTCCGAGCGCAAGCGCAAGTATCCCGGCATCGCCGTGGACGACCCCATGGCCGAGGCGGCGCGCAAGACCGTGCTCTTCCACTTCCTGCGCATGCTCGAGCACGAACCCGGCACGCGCGCCGGCAAGGACTACGAGGAGCTGCACGACATGCGGGTGGCCACGCGGCGCATGCGCGCCGCGCTCACCGTCTTCGAGCCGTACATCGACACGGCGGCGTACCGACCTCATCTGAAGAACCTCAAGCGCACTGGCCGTCTGCTGGGGGCGGTGCGCGACCTCGACGTGTTCCACGAGAAGGCCGAGCACTACCTCGATGGGCTACCCGAGAAGCGCCGCGACGAGCTCGACCCGCTCTTCGACGCCTGGCGCACCGAGCGCGAGCGCCGCCGGCGCGAGATGCTGCAGTGGCTGGACGGGCGAGCCTACCGTGAGTTCGTCGACTCGTTCGCCGAGTTCCTCGACCGCCCTGGCGCCGGCGCTCCCACCGACTTCGATGCCGACGGCGCGCCGTGCGCACGCCGCGTCGGCATCGCCCTGCCGCCGGTCGTGCTGCTCGAGCTGGGCAACGTCCTGGCCTTCGACGAGTGGGTCACCGGGGCGAACGTGCCGCTCGCCCGCCTGCACCGTCTGCGCATAGCCGGCAAGTACCTGCGCTACACGCTCGAGTTCTTCGCCGAAGTGCTGGGCCCGGGCGGCAAGCTCGTGGTGCACAGCGTGAAGTCGCTGCAGGACCATCTCGGCGACCTGCAGGACGCTGTGGTCACCAGCGCCATCCTGCGCGACTTCCTCTCAGGTCAGGGCTGGGGCCGCAAGGCCGGCAAGCGCGCGCGCGAGCAGGGCGTGGACCTGATCGTGGCGCCGGGCGTGGCCAACTACCTGGCGTACAAGCAGAACGAGCTCGAGCGGCTGGTGCGCACGTTCCCGGAGGTGTGGGAGCCCATCCGCTCGTCACGCTACCGTCACACGATCGCGTCGCTGCTGGGCAAGCTGTAGAGGCTGCGGCGCGGCCTGTAGGAGCAGCCGGCGCGGTGGACCCGCTCAGCGGGCAGCCGGCCATTCGGCGCTGGCTGGGCGGCCCCGGCGGCCCCGGCCGGGGCCGCGGCCGTCGTGCGGCCGCCCGTGTCTTCCGCCTCCCGCGCTCCCCGGATGGGGCCGCGCCCGCCGGGAGCCGCGACGAGTGCGGCGCTCGATGCGGTCACAGGAACGGCAGCGGGAGGGCGCTGAGCACGAGCGCCACGCTCAGGCAGACAAGCAGCGCCGCGAAGCTCCAGGCGATCACGTTGTAGAACCGTCCGTTCACGTGATCGCCCATCACTTGGCGGTCGTTGATCACCTTCAGCACGAAGAACAGGATGATGGGCAGCAGGATGCCGTTGATGGTCTGGGCGCTCAGGATGATGTCCACCAGGGGTATGCCGGGAACGAGCGCCACTATCGCCGGCAGCATGACGTAGGCGGTCAGCAAGCCATTGAACGCCGGCGCCTCGCTCCACGACCGGTCTAGGCCGCTCTCGAAGCCGAACGCCTCGCAGACTACGTAGGCCGTGGCCAGCGGCAGGATGCCGGAGGCCAGGATGCTCACGTTGAGGAGCCCTACGGCGAACAGATACTTGGCCGCCTGTCCGACCAGCGGCTCCAGCGCCTGCGCCGCTTCCGCCGCCGTCTGCACGATGATGCCCTTGCGGAACAGCGTCTCGACGCAGGCGACCATGATGAAGAAGTCCACCCCCGTCGTGATGAAGGCGCCCACCCCGATCTCGAAGCGCGTGTACTTGAGGTGGGCCAGCGGGACCTTCTTGTCCACGACCGCCGCCTGGATGAAGAACTGGCCCCACGGCGTGATGGTGGTGCCGATCGCGGCCGTGGCCATCAGCAGCCAGACGCCGTCGGACTCGACGCGGGGTGAGATCACGGATTCACCGATCGCCTTCCAATCTGGATGGGCCATGAGTCCGGCGACTATCCACGTGACGTAGATGACGCCCAGGGCAAGGAAGACGCGCTCGACCTTGCGGTAGTTGCCCTTGGTCACGAGGAACCAGACGCCCAGCGCGACCGTGGGTACGCCGACCCACGACGGCACGTGCAGGAGCTGGGAAGCGGCCGCCACGCCGGAATACTCGGAGAGGGAGGTGCCGAAGTTGGCGACCATGGTGGCCAGCATGGCGAACGCTGTGACCTTGAGGCTGAAGCGTTCGCGGATGAGGGCCGCTAGGCCCTTGCCGGTGACCACGCCGATGCGGGCGTTCATCTCCTGTGCCATGAACAGGATGGGCGTGATGACCACCAGCAGCCAGGTCATGGCGTAGCCGTAGCGCGAACCGATCACCGACCACGTGGTGATGGCGCCGGCGTCGTTGTCGGCGTTCGCGGCGATGATGCCCGGGCCCAGCGCTGCGAGGAGCAGCATGAGCCGCGTGCGGCCGATCCGGCGGACGGCCGCTCCTACTCCTGTCTTGGCGGCCGTCAGTCTCATGGGTCAGCTCAATGGAAGATCCGCGGCAGCCGCTTCTTCCAGGCTAAGGGAAGCACTAGGTCGATGGCGTCGTCTACGGTGATGATGCCGTGGAGCACGTTCTGCTCGTCGACGACGGGCAGGGCCAGCAGGTTGTACTTGGCGATGAGGCCGGTGATCTCTTCTTCCGTGCCGTCCAGTCGTGTGGTCACCGGCTCGGCAGTCATGAAGTCGCGGACCTTGCGCTCGGCCGGCGCCGTGAGCAGGTCGCGCAGGCTGAGGACGCCCTTGAGGTGCTTGGACTTGTCGAGGACGTAGATGTAGTAGACGGTCTCTACGTCCTGGGACTGGGCCCGCAGCATGTCGAGGGCGTCGGCGGCGGTGGCGTCCGGCGGAACCCAGGCGTAGTCCGGCGTCATGATGCCGCCGGCGGAGTGCTCGGGGTACGCCAGGAGCTCTGCGACGTCCTCGGCGTCTTCTTTCTCCATGAGGCCGATGAGAGCCTCGCGGCGCTCGGGCGGCAGGTCGGCCAGTAGGTCGGCGGCGTCGTCCGGGGACATGTTGGAGAGCAGCCGGGCGGCCTCGGCGTCGGCCATGTCGAGCAGCGTGGCCGCCTGGAAGGAGGGGTGCATCTCCTCCATGGCGTCGGCGGCGACATCGTCGTCGAGGGCCTCGAACACCGCTGCCCGCTCCGCGGGCGACAGCTCGTGGACTATGTCGGCGATGTCCGCCGGGTGTACGAGCGAAAGGTCGCCGCGCGGCACCGTTAGCTGCACGGCGCCCGCCCCGCTCCCGGCCAGATCGATGTTCGCCCAGTCGATGAGGTGCGCGCGCGGCCGCTTGGCCAGACGCTCGCCGACCTTGGCGAGACCAAGGCGCCGCAGCAGCGCGCCGCTCGAGACGTCGACGCCCACCACATAGAGGTCGTCCCCGGTGCGCGCCAGCTGGATGTCGTTGACGCGGATGAGCTTGCGGCCGTCGCGATCCACGAGCTGCTTGTCCAGGAAGCTCTCCGCGAGCATGAGCTCGCGAGGCTTGGGTTCCCGATCGGCGAGCTGCTGGCCGGAGACGGCGAGGATGCAGCCAGACTCCTCGATGCTCGCCACTTGCCGCCAGGACACCAGCACGCGGCGGCTGCGGCGCTTCAGTACCAACGCGGTGACCCGGGGATACGTCTGGCGGCAGTCGACGACGAAGTCGGCGAGCGAGCCCACTGGCTTGTTCTGCGCGTCGCGCACCGGCTGGCCCAGCAGCCTGCTGACGAAGAACATGGCTCGCCCCCTCTCTGCGTTCGCATTCTCCCGACCGGCGGCACAAGAAAGCCTCTCCCCACGGGAGAGGCTCTGCGCGCACGCACGCTGAAGCTGGGCGATCCTCTCTCGTCCGAGCTTTAGCACAACGTACCGTAGAGGACGCGCCCCGCCGCTGTCTGGGCGTGCCTCAGCCGCTTTGGGCAAAGCCTTGGACCGGCAATGCCTGTTCTACCCGTTGGCGTCTCTGGACGTTTCCGGGCAGCGGCCTCTGAATACGCTGGAGCCTCACCTAACGAGGATTGAAGCCATAGGCCACGGGCGAACCTACTCCCGCCGCACGGGAGTGTCAAGGCACCGTACGCTCTCCGATACGTGCGTGTGCGCGTGCTATAATCCCCGCGCTCTCAGGCTGGCTGCGCGGTCCTTCCTGCGCCCGGGCCGGCTCGTCCAAGACCTGTGAGAGCTCTGGCCCGGGCAGCCTGGCGGCGCCCGGCCGGCGGATCGGAGCGGGGGCCATGATCATCACCGTCACGCCCAACGCGGCCATCGACAGGACGCTCACCGTACCCAACTTCCAGACCGGCTACCGCCATCGCGCGAGCGAGAGCCTCGCCCTGCCTGGCGGCAAGGGCGTCAACGTGGCGCGGGCGGTCAAGGCGCTGGGTCAGCCGGTCATCGTCACCGGCCTGCAGGGCGGACGTGCCGGCCAGCAGATCGTCGAAGGTCTTGGACGGGAAGGCATCCTCGACGACTTCGTGCGCATCGCAGACGAATCCCGTACGTCCACGGCCGTCATCGATCCCACGACCATGAGCCAGACGGAGATCATCGAGTATGGCCCCGTGGTCACGCCGTCGGAGCTGGACGCGTTGACCGCCGAGATCGATCACCTGGCCAAGGGTGCGCGCTAC
The DNA here is from genome assembly GCA_964538465.1 of uncultured Thermoleophilia bacterium. GTDB lineage: Bacteria > Actinomycetota > Thermoleophilia > UBA2241 > UBA2241 > UBA6103. Next base: position 5,104 of record CAZIGT010000031.1, read on the forward strand.
GTGGTGCTCGCCGGCTCGCTGCCGCGCAAGGTCCCGGAGGACTACTATGGCCGCGTCATCCGCATGCTCACGCCGCGCCGTTGCTACGTGGCGCTCGACACATATGGCGAGCCGCTGCGCCGCGGCGTGAAGGCCAAGCCGTGGCTGGTGGTGCCCAACATCCGCGAGGCCGAGGATCTGGTGGGGCACGAGGTCAACAGCGAGGAAGACCTCGTCGACGCCACCGGTCGCATCTGGGCCCTCGGCGCCCAAAACGCCATCATCAAGTCGCGCGAGGGCTGCTACGCACGCTGGCGCAGAGGCAAGCACTACCACGTCTACAAGGCCACGGTGCCCAGGTTCAAGACGATCGTGGCCACGGTGGGCTCGGGGGATGCGTTCCTCGCCGGCTTCATCGCCCATCGCTACCAGCGCGTCGACCCCGTCGAATGCCTGCGCTGGGGGCTGGCCTGTGCGGCGGCCAACACGCAGCGGTCGGGCGCCGGCGTCTTCGATCTGGAAGAGGTCAGGCGCATCTACGCCGCCACCGAGGTCCAAGAACTGGAGAGCGTGCCGGTGGAGTGACGCGGCGGCGTCTCACCGGAGACTGGCGCAGCGGGCGATCGGCGACGGCTCAAGGCCGTGCGGTCGATGCCGATACTCTCGTCGTGATCAGGACCGATTCACCCTCCTTTGGTCGCCACCGTCGGTGATGCTCCGACCGGGGCGCGGCGACCCGGTCGCGCGGTCCTGTTCCGGGTCGTCCGCAGCAGGCTCGCGGTATGCATGCATGAACCTGCTGTGAGGGATTGATGCGGGTCCAACGACGAAGATGGTCAAGTTGTCACCTGGCTGTTCCGATGTGTGTGTAGGCGCACTGCGCCCTGTAGCGGGGGTACGGAGAGGATGATGTCTGATATCTGTCAGTCGGTGCTGCAGCGGACTGCCACCGCGACGCTGGCCGTCGACGGCCATGGCATGGTCGTCGTGTTCAACCCGGCTGCCGCCAGGCTGGTCGGCGAGGATGGCGCTTCGCCGATGGGGCGCCTCGCCGTCGACGTGATGGCCGAACCCGGTCCTCTCGGCATCCTCTGCGGCGTCCTCGAAGAGGCACGACACTCCGGTGCCGAGCGTCTGCGGTGCCAGGTCGTCGTCCCAAGCCCGGGCGGCGACCGTACCTTCGGCTACAGCGTGAGTCCTCTCGATGACGGCGCTGCCGTCATGTCGTTCTCAGACTTGAGCAAGGCCGTGGCGGCGGAGCGCCGCCTCGCGGAAGAGCGCAGCTTCGCCGACGTGGGCCGCGTGGCCGCGTCCATGGCCCACGAGCTCAAGGCCCCCCTGTCGACCGCGAAGCTGTACGCCGATCTGCTGGAGCGCCGACTGTCGCAGTCAACGGCCGGCGCTGAGCAGCCCTCAGAGGCGCTCGACCAGGCGGAGGTGGTGAAGAGCCAGATCTGTCTGGCGCTCGACCGCCTGAAGACCATCCTGGCCGCCGTGTCGCCTGCGAACGCGCGCGAGAGAGGTGTAACGCTCACGCCGGTCGAACCGGTCGTACGCGCTGTGGTGGACGACGCGCTGCGCCGTTTCACGGAAGCCGGCATACGCCTGAACACGAACGGGGGCGAGCATCGCGTGGCTCTGACTGCGAGCGAGCTGAGCACCGTCTTCGGGAACCTCCTGACGAACGCCCTCGAGGCTGGGAACGGGATGCAGGATGTGGTGGTTTCCGTGAGCACCGAGCCGGGTCGCGTGACCGTGACGGTCGCCGATCGCGGCCCAGGCTTGCCGCGGGGGGACGTGTTCGCCCCGTTCTTCACCACCAAGCAGGGTGGCACGGGCCTGGGGCTGTGGCTGGTCCGCAAGACCGTGGGCGGTGCCGGGGGAGACATCAGCGCCGCGTCCCGCAGGGGCGGCGGCGCCGAGTTCCGTGTGTCGCTGCCCACGCCCGCCCGGGAGCTCCTCAAGGGGCGCCGCGTGCTGGTGGGCGAGGACGACCGGGATCTCCGCCGCGCCGAGCGCGAGGCGCTATGTGAACAGGGTGCGCTGGTAACGGCTGCGGGATGCGCGGAAGATGTGTTGCGTATGCCGCTCGACTGGGACTGCGCACTCCTCGACTGCATCCTGCCCGGCATCACGGGTGTCGACCTGGCGCGCCGTCTGCCGTCCCAGACGCCGGTGCTCATAGTGAGCGGTGACGAGCGCGCGGCGGCCGAGGTGGCCACGCTGCGCGATCGCCGCGCCTGGTTCCTTCCGAAGCCCGTCGACCTCGACGCCTATGTGGACACGGCGTCGTTGCTGATCGCGAGTCGCTGAGATGGTCGAGGACACGAGCAGGGCGGGCTTCGTCGCTCTCGCCGACGACCACAACCTCTTCCGGCAGGGGCTGCGACAGCTCCTGGAGGGCGCTGGATACGAAGTCGCCGGGGAGGCGGGGAGCGGCGAGGAAGCGCTGGATCTGGCGGCGTCGCTTCCTGAAGGTTGCGTTGTCCTCATGGACATCTCCATGCCGGGGCTGGACGGCCTGCAGGCGCTGCGCCGGCTGGTCAGGACCCGCAGGGACTTGCCGGTCATCATCTTGAGTGCTCGCGACGACAGCGACGCGCTGTTCAGCGCGATGAGTGCCGGCGCGCGCGGCTATGTCGCCAAGGAGGCTTCGACGGAGGAGCTCTTCTCCGCCATCGAGACCGTCCGCAGCGGCGGCATCGCCATGAGCGCCGCCGCGGCCGCCAATCTGGCGCCGGGCCTCAGGGAGCTGGACTACGCGCCCGGCACCTATGAGAAGAAGCGGCTGGAGCTCAGCGACCGGGAGCACGAGGTGCTGCGTCTGCTGGCCACACCGCAGAGCCCCGCCCAGATCGCCGCGTCGCTGTTCCTGTCGCCGAAGACGGTGCAGAACCACACCTCGGCGATCTACCGCAAGCTCGGCGTCCGCAGCCGTTCAGAGGCCGTCATCAAAGCCATCGAGCTGCATCTGCTGCCGGGCAGTGGCGGCTGAGCCGTCCCAGAAGTCATTTCAGAAACGGGTTGACCCATCATGACGGCGAAGCGATGCGGCGCTCGTCGTGACTTGTCCTGCCGAACGCGCCTGACCGCCGTCGGCAATCACCACCTGGCAGAGATCGCGGTGTATGTCGAGCCCGATCGATCTGCCAATCTGCCACCTCCCAGCGGCACTGCCACAATCAACGGGAGGCGGCGAGCAAGAACGACACGTACAGATCCGCACTCATGTGGCGCACGCGGGCGAGTCGCAGGGGTGGCCGGATACACCAACGGGCTCACAAGCCCAATGGACTCCACCGGCCTGCCGGACCGCGTTCTCCCGAAGCCCGTGGCCCGGGGACAGCGTCATCCTACGACGCAGGACCCGGGCTCACACAGGCTTCGGGAGCATTCTCATGCCGGTGCACGCGCGCTGGCACGCCAACCTGACGGAGGTCGCGCTGGGCCTCGGTCCGTCTGCTCAGATTCGGCTCGGTCCACGTACAATACATGGGGAAAGGAGGCGTAGGCCTCGGTGGGATCTCGGGGGGTTCGGATGTCCAGCGCGCTCATGGGAATCCGACACGCGGCCTATGCCGCGCTTGTCGGGGTGTTCGTACTCGTCGTCATCCTGGCTACTTTCGCCGGTGCCCTGCTGACGCAGGAAGCCGGGGCGCTGGGTTGGCATACGCAGGATTCAGGGGTCAAAGACGACATCGTCGACATCTCGTTCGGTACCGACGAGGTCGGGTGCGCCGTCACCGCGACGCAGGTGCTCATGACGCAGGACGGCGGCGCGCATTGGTCGCCGGTCGCCGCGCCGGGCGGCGGCTACATGGCGGTGGATTTCGTCGACGCTCAACACGGGTGGATCACGAGCACCCTGGGGCAACCCTTCCTTGCCACCAACGATGGCGGCGCGACGTGGAGCCTGCAAGACCCTCAGGTGGCCGGCTACTTCGAGGACGTCTTCTTCCGTGACGCCCAGCAAGGCTGGGCGGTAGGCGCCAACGCCACCCGCACGGGGCCAGTCGTCGCACGCACGACCGACGGCGGCGCACACTGGACAGCGGCACAGACCGCCGCTGTCCCCTCGGGCATGTATGCGCGCTGTGTGTCGTTCGCCGACGCACGGATGGGCTGGATGGGCGGTACTGGTGGCATGGTGCAGATGACGAGCGACGGTGGTGCTACGTGGTCCTTGGTCAGCGGCGATCGTCGGCTTCCCATGTCCGTACGCGACATCTGCTTCGCGGATGCGCGCCACGGGTGGATGGTAGGCGTCGATGACAGTGGCACAGCCAGCCCCATCTGGTACACGAACGACGGTGGTCGTTCGTGGAAGACGCAGGACCCGGGCAGAGCGGGCGGCTTCACGACGATCTCAGTGGCGTCCAGTGGGCTGTGGGGGTGGGCGCTTGGAACCGGCGGCGTGGCGCTGCAGACCACGGACGGCGGCGCATCATGGGTGAGTCACCCCCTGCCCTCCGCCTATGACATCACATGCTCGGACTGCCTGGATGCGGACAGGATCTGGGCGGCCGGTACGGACGGTACGATACTGAAGTACGGCATCGCCGACCACGGCGCCTGGTACCGTCAGGATTCGGGGACCACGGCGCAGCTCCTGGCGGTGGACTTCAGCGACACACGGCACGGCTGGGCGGTGGGCGACGGCGGCGTGGTGCGCGCGACCACGGACGGCGGCGCCACGTGGAAGAGCCAGAGCGGGACCAAGGCCGACCTGCTGTGCGTCTCGTTCGTCGATGCTCTGCACGGGTTCGCCGCCGGCGCCACGGGCACCACGCAGTCGACCAGCGACGGCGGTGCCAGCTGGCAGGTGCACAAGAGCGGCGCGTCACTCGGCGCCATCTGGGGGATCTGCGCGACGAGCGCGAGCACGGTCTGGGGGGCCGGGTTCGAGGCTGGGCAGAAGCCGCCCGGATTCATCATCGTGAGCACCGACGGTGGGGCGACCTGGCGGGTCAACTATAGCGCAGGTGGAGGATCGTACTTCGACGTCGATTTCAGCGACCCGCTCCACGGCTGGGTGGTGGGCTACGGCGGCACCTTCTCAGAGGCCGTCGTACTCCACACCGCCGACGGCGGGAACAGCTGGCACGCGCAGGACCCAGGGACGGCCAAGCGCATCCAGCTCATGGGCGTGGACTTCGTCGACGCGCTGCACGGCTGGGCGGTCGGCAACGGCGACGACGTGCGCGCCACCACGGACGGCGGTGCGCACTGGGTCAACCAGAACATGGGCGGCGATTGGTGGAGCGACGTCGCCGGCGTCGATCCCGCCAATGCGTTCATCGTTGGCCGTGCCGGCATTCTCTGGACCAGTACCGGCGGCGCCACGTGGAACGTGGACCACTCCGGCGGCCCGTTCAACGGCGTGGACTTCGTGGACGACGCGCACGCCTGGGCGGTCGGCGACGACGGCGCCATCTACTGCTACAGGGTGCCCAGCCCCCAGGTGGTGATCCACGGCCCGAGCCGTGCCTGGTCCGCTAGGCCCGTGGCGATCGAGCTCCGGGCGTACACGTACTGGGCGCTGGACGTCCGTAACGTCCAGATCAGCATCAACGACAGGAAGTGGGTAGCGGCGCCGGGGGTGGGCGAGTTGCGCTCCCTGTCCATCGACGACGAGGGGAAGACCACGATCGAAGCGCGCTGCACGGACGAGGACGGCAAGCGGAGCCGCGTGGCGCGTGTCGTCGTGCGCATCGACACGTCCAGGCCGCGCACCTTCGCCGCGTCCGCCGCCGGGCGAGTCGGGGAGTCCATGCTGCTCCGCTACAAGGTCGTGGACCGCACCGGGGCCGCGAGCATCCGTGCCAGACTCGTGGTGCGCGACCATCGCGGCCGCGTGGTCGCGAACCTCAGGACGTCGGCCCGGAAGAGCGGTGTGTGGCGCGCAAGGAGCTGGGTGCCGCCGGCGCGCGGCGTCTACAGCTACTCTGTACTCGCTGTGGACCGCGCCGGGAACCACCAGCAGCGGACCGGACAAGCGCAGCTGATCGTGCGCTGACTCGGAGCGCCGTTCGTCGAGATGGCAGCCGGCGGATGCCGCGGTGATCGCGCGCCGTGCGGCGCGTCTTCAAGCACAAGCGCAAGTACAACTCCCGGTGGGCGGCGATTTCCTCCTTGAACGGGTCGAGCTGCGAGTCGCTCTCAGCGCGCTCGTGGCGAGGCGGCTCGCTCAGACCGGTAAGCCGGTGGACGGGTCGTGCGGCTGATACACCCCTTCCTCCCTTGCGCGTCTACTCGCCCAAGGGTTCGACGTCGGTCGTCTCTCTCAGGAGTGTTCAGTCTCCGAACGGCGCGGAGTGTTCAGTATTCAGGCGGCGACGACAGACCCGGCTTCTGAAGGGAGTCCCTAGACCCCTCCTCCGCTGCCGTCTCCGGACTCCCACGTGCGCCGTCGCGCGCCCGCGTGCTGCGACATCCGTTCGAGGTCCACGGCCGATCTGAAGGTCCCGCCGACGGCCACGGCGGACCGTCTTGCTGCGTCCCGGGCGACGGCCCGGCCAGGCCGCTGCGACAGCGATGTTCCGAGGTCAAAGGGGACTGTCCTACCCCAGAATGTCGGGATAGTGCTCCAGCTTCCTGGGTACCGTCCAGCGCCCCATCGGTCGGCGATTCCATCGCAGACGGTCTTTTTACCTGCAAATCAGCGCTATTCGCTGACCATGACCTGCTCGGCGAAATTGAGCAATCCTCCTCATCCAGTCCGGGAATCCCGGGGCCGATACTCTGGGCGAACGTTCTAGAAGGTTGACCCTTCGGAGCCATCGGGGGCCTCAAGGGACCCTCGCGGAAAGGAGTAGGAGACATGAAGATGAAGGGGAGCAGGACGGCTCGCGTGGTGCTTGTGTGCGCCTGCGCGCTCACGGCATTCGCCGGCTTGACCGGGGTGGCCGCGGCCGCTCCGACCGGCGACGACAGCACGCAGGTCGTTCTGACCGGTGGCGTGTTGAGCATCGACGCTCCGGAAGTCACCGACTTCGCCGGCGTCACGCTCGAGGGTGTGGCCACCTCGACCGTCGCCGACTTCGGCGGCATCGACAGCAAGTTCCAGGTGCAGGACATGCGCGGTACCGGCGCGGGTTGGAACGTGACCATGCAGGCCAGCCAGTTCACCTGCAGTGAGTACACACCCGCCAAGACCCTCGCGCTGAACAGCCTGGTCATCGCCAAGCCGACGGTCGCGGCTGTCGATCCTCTGAACGCCAGCCTCGTGCCGACCCTGGCCGGCGACGAGACGTACGCGGTCGACACCGGCTCGGCCGTGAGCGTCGGTAGCGCTGATGTGGACAAGGGCCTCGGTCTCTACGACTTCACGTATGCCGACGACTGCCTCACGCTGTCGATCCCGGCTGACGTGTACGCCGGCACCTACACCAGCACCGTCACCCTCACCGTTGCCACCGGCCCGTGAGGCTAGACTGAACTGAGTCAACGAGACGGGCCCGGGGTCGCGCGGCGCGACCCCGGGCCTTTTCCTTGCCGCGAGATCTGCGGGGCGACACGCTGGGGGAATAGGGCTGCGAAGGCATGGAGAACAGGGCGCCCGACGAGGCGACCAGCTTGATACGGCGCCCTATCAAGCGGCGTCGGGGTGTTGTCGATAGAGGCTACAGGCCAAGACCCAAGAGAGCACCGGCGAGACCCGAGGAGACCCATCGTGACTATCCAGATACCGCTGCGTCTGAGCAGCAGGCTTCGTGGACGCGGATCACAACACATCCTGGCGGGGACGTTGCTGTTCCTGGCCGCTCTGTGCGTCGGCACCGTGGCGATGGGCGCCGTCCCGGCACGGGCCGACGAGCTGCCGTTCGGGGCCGAACTGCCTCCAGGGTCTCCGTATCAGCAGACCGGCTACTACCTCATCGACTCGAAGCCGGGCCGCAGCATCGAATGCGAGGTGCTGCTTACCAACACCTCGAACAAGGCGTTGACCCTCCAGCTGGCAGGCGTCGACGCCAGCACCGGCCCCTACGGTGGCGTCTCCTACGAGACCGTGGACGAGAAGGTCGACGCGATGGGCGCGTGGATCGACCTGGACCAGAAGCAGGTGCAGCTCGCCGTCAACGCCAGGGTGATCGCCAAATTCACCGTGAACGTCCCCGCCGATGCGGCACCGGGCGATCACGTGGGTGGGCTGGTCGCGATGGTGCCCACCAAGGATGAAGGCAAGACAGTCGCCGGCGGTCAGGAGGCCGGGGCCGTGGTGGTGGTACAGCCGCGGCGCGTGATCGCCGTCCAGGTCGTCGTTCCGGGAACGGCCGAGCCGACCCTTGCGATCGACAACGTGGTCCCGGTGGCCCGGCCCGACGCCATGTATCTCGGCATCCAGATCGAGAGCACCGGTCAGCTGCTCACCCAGGGTCACGGCACCATCGAGCTCACGGACGGGTCCTTCGGGGGAGACATCAATCTGGGCACGTTCGTGCCGGGTACCTCCATCGAGTATCCGGTCAAGTGGACCCAGGCTCCCGAACCGGGTGACTACCCCGCCTACGTGAAGATCCTGTACGACGACGACAAGCGGGTGGCCGAGTGGCGCGGCACGGTCACTGTGGGCGACACAGTCATGAAGGACCTCGAGAACCGCCTCGTCGGCGGCGTCCCCGGCGCTGGCGGCATGGACTGGATCATCTACGCGGCCATCATCGGGGGCATCGTCCTGCTCATCTTCATCATCTCCATCTGGCTGGCGCTGCTGGTCGGCCGGCGTCGACGCAGAGACGAGCAGGAGGCCTCCTGAAAGGCCCCGCGGTCCGGGAGGTATCATAACCCTCAAGTTGAGGGTAAGACTTGCGCCTAGGAGGCCGGCGCACGGGGACTCCTGACGGTTTTGTCAAGGATTCCCCGAGTGCCGGCCTCATTGTTCAGATTCAGCCTCGAATGGGGGCAACTTCCCTATTCGGGCCGGGAAACTCCGGACCGATACAGACGACATGAGGAATGCGCATCCCCATTCAGTCCGTCGTGCGGGCGGTCAGGTGATCGTGTCGTGAGGCTCGAGCCCAGGCCTTCCAGCACACTCCGACCCTCTGCTCCTGCCGCGATGCCCCCTGCCCGGGAGAGCTCCGCTGTGGCGTTCCGCCTGTCTTCGCGTACGCGCGCGCGCGGTCGAAAAGCGGCGCGGCGTCGCCTCCCGTGGCCGCGCCTTCGCGCCGCCCTCTCCGGGCTGACGCTCGGCCTGGCGACGCTGGCCCTCTTCGTGGCGGTAGCGGGACCGGCCGCTGCGATCGTGCCGCAGGACTCCGGCACCGCCTGGTACCTGAACAACGTCAAGTTCGCCACCGACGATATCGGCTGGGCCGTGGGCGCCGCCGGTACGATCCTCAAGACCAACGACGGCGGCGCCCATTGGAGCGACCAGACCTCCGGCACCGGCTACGACCTTACGGACATCGACGCGATCAGCAGCACCACCGCGTGGGCCGTCGGCGACGGCGGCGTCGTGCTCACCACCACCGACGGCGGCGCCAACTGGCAATCGCGCTCCTCCGGGTACGACGGCTTCCTACTCGGCGTGGACTTCGTCGATGCCAACACCGGCTGGGCCGTCGGCGACGAGGGCAAGATCCTGAAGTCGACGAACGGCGGCGTGAACTGGACGCCCCAGAGTTCGGGCAAGACCGACGTCCTGCTGTCCGTGAGCTTCCGCGACGCCGACCACGGTGTCGTCGTCGGCGACATGTGGGGAAGCACCACCGGCACCATCCTGCGGACGGCGAACGGCGGTACGACGTGGACGGCGGTCACCACCCCGGCGGCGGTGACGCTGTACGACGTGCAATACGCCGACTCGACCCATGCCTGGGCCGTCGGCGACGCCGGTACTATCCTCAAGTCCGCGGACGACGGCGCGACCTGGACGCAGAAGTACTCCGACAACGGCTTCGCCCTCGACGGCGTTTCCTTCAGCAGCGTGAGCACCGGCTGGGCGGTCGGCTCGCCGGACGCTGCATCTCCCTACCACGGCGCCCTGCTCGGCACCACGGACGGCGGCGAGACCTGGGTGAAGCGCGACAGCGGCACGAGCAACTACCTCTACGGTGTCGACTTCGTCTCGGCCACCCGCGGCTACGTCAGCGGCGACTCCGGCACCATCATCCAGCTGGACATGCGGCCGCCGTCGGGCAGCATGAGCATCGACGGCGGCACGGCCTGGACGTTGTCGACGTCGGCCACCATCGATTCGTCTGTGGAGCGCGCTGAGTCCATGCGCTTCCGCCTGGCAGGCGGCACCTGGGGATCGTGGCTTCCCTATGCGTCGTCGACGCCGTTCACGCTCGAGGGCGCGGAGGGCCAGATCACGGTGGAGGGCCAGTACGTCAGCGCCGAAGGCGTCGTGCTGGAGACGAGCGACCAGATCGGATACGACCTGTCGGCGCCCGTCACCACCGACGACGCTCCCGCCTTCTGGGCGAAGGTGTACGTGCTGGTGACTTTCACGGCCAGCGATGCCGGCAGCGGCCTGCAGTACACCAAGTACAAGGTGGACAGCGGCGAATGGCAGACAGGCGGCAGCGTCGTGGTCGACGCGCCCGCGGACCACTCGAACGACGGCATCCACACGATCACCTACTATTCGGTAGACAACCTCGGCAACACCGAGGACCCCAAGACCTGCAACGTGCGCATCGACACAACGGTCAACAGCGGCATGCCCTCCGACACCGAGGTCGTACTCAGCGGTGGCCCCTTGTCGGTGGACTCCTTCGCCGTCTCCGACTTCACGACCGTCCAGATGAGCGGGGTGGCCCAGCAGACCACGGCCATGCTCGATCCCTTCACGGTCACCGACTCGCGCGGCACCGGCGCCGGTTGGCGGCTGACGGTACAGGCGTCGCGATTCTGGGAGTGGGACGGCGGCGCGTTCGTGCCGGACGGTCACTCCCTGCCCATCGGCAGCCTTCACTTCCCGGGGCTCGCGGCTGAGGCCGTGGGCACTGTGTCGGGCATGCCGGCCGTGTCCTCCTATGACGGCTACGTCGACGGGACCGGCACGCTGGTCCTCGCCTCCTCGGCCACCGGCGAAGGCATGGGGACCTACCAGTTCTCGGCGACGGACGCCATGAGTCTCAGCATCCCGTCCGCCGCCTACGCCGGCACCTACCGCGCCGTCCTGACCATGAGCGTGATCAGCGGGCCGTGACCCGAACCCGCGCGCCGGCCCGCCGGTCTCGATCCTGTCTTGCTGATCGCTCCCGGCTCCGATGCGAGTGTGCCGGAACAGCGCCGCACGCGAGGCTCCGTCTGTTGCGTCGCCGTCTCCGCTTTGCTAGCATCCTGAAAAGCCGAGAGGGAGCGTAAGAGTCAACAAGTCGCATGCGCATCGGTCGACGACCCGGGCACGTACGTGCCGGGGTCGTTTTTGTATGTAGGGGAGGTCGTCATGGAAGTTGAGATCGGTCGTGGCAAGAAGGGTCGCCGCGCGTACGGATTCGATGACATCGCCATCGTGCCCAGTCGGCGCACCAGAGACGTCGACGACGTGGACATCACATTCAAGCTCGGCGAGTTCACATTTGCCCTTCCGCTGCTCGCCAGCGCCATGGACGGAGTCGTCGATCCAGCGATGGCCGTGCGCATCGGCAAGCTCGGCGGCCTGGCTGTACTGAACCTCGAAGGCGTGCAGACGCGCTACGAGGACGCCGACGCCCAGCTCGACCTCATCGCCTCGCTGCCCAAGGAAGAGGCCACTCGGCGCATGCAGGAGATCTACGCGGAGCCCATCAAGGAAGAACTGGTCGCGCGGCGCGTCAGGGAGATCAAGGACGGTGGCGTGGTCGCCGCCGCATCGCTCACGCCGCAGCGTGTGCAGCAGTACTACAAGACGGCGCTCGACGCCGGCCTGGACATCCTCGTCATCCAAGGTACGGTCGTCAGCGCCGAGCACGTCTCGGAGAAGGGCTCGCCGCTCAACCTGAAGGCGTTCATCGCCGACGTACCGGTGCCGGTGGTCGTCGGCGGCTGCGCCTCGTACTCGACGGCGCTCTATCTGATGCGGGCCGGTGCCGTGGGGGTACTGGTCGGCGTAGGCCCCGGTCACGCCTGCACCACGCGCGGGGTGCTCGGCATCGGTGTGCCGCAAGCCACCGCCATCGCCGACGCCTCCGGCGCGCGCGTCCAGCATCTCCTCGAGACCGGCCGCTACTGCAACGTCATCGCCGACGGCGGCATGCGCACCGGCGGCGACGTCAGCAAG
>CAZIGT010000032.1:0-9970 GCA_964538465.1 uncultured Thermoleophilia bacterium
GTACTTGGCGCGCACGCGGTCGACTGCCTCGTCGAGCGAGGTCTCCTTCCAGCTGTCGTCGAGCGTGAGCTGGAACGCCTTGGCGTGCAGGTCGCCGACACTCACGCCCAGCAGGCGCACGAGGCGGCCGCCCAGCTCGACCTGGTCGAGCAGGCCGGCGGCCGCCTCGTAGACCGGCTGCGTGGCTATGGTGGCGTATGGCAGCGTGGCCCGTCTGCTGATGGTGTGGAAGGTGCTGTAGCGCAGCTTGAGGGTGACGGTGCGCGCCGCCAGCCCTTTGACGCGCAGCCGTGTCATGGTCTGGTCGACCAGGCGCAGCAGGGTGGCCTGGAGCAACTGACGGTCCGCCGTGTCCTGCTGGAAGGTGACCTCCCTACCCACGGACTTGGGCAGATCCCGCTTCGAGCGCACCGGTGAGGCGAGGCTCTGCCCGAACGCGAGCTGCTTCAGGACGTGAGCGCCGCTGCCGAACGTGGCTGTGAGCAGCGGCAGCGGCGCGTCCTGCAACAGGGCCACGGTGGTGATGCCGAGCGCGGTGAGCTTCTCTTCGGTGACCGCGCCCACTCCGAGCAGGTCGCGCACCGGCAGATCGCGCAGGCGTCCGCGCACATCTGCCTCGGTGAGCTCGGTGATGCCGGCCGGCTTCCGCAAGTCCGAGGCCAGGCGGGCGAGAAGCTTGCTGGGGCCGATGCCTATGGAGCAGGTGATGCCCTCCTGGTCGTACACCAGCTCCTGGATACGGCAGGCGATGGTGCGCGGCGGCCCGAGCAGGCGCCGGCAGCCGCCGACGTCGAGGTATGCCTCGTCGATGGAGACCACCTGGACGCGGTCGCTGAAGCGCCGGAAGAGCTCCACCAGACGCTCGTGAGTGGCCGCATAGGTAGCCATGTCGCCGCACACGAAGACCGCCTGCGGGCAGAGACGCTGTGCCTGGGCCGTCGGCATGGCCGTACGCACGCCGTACGCCCGCGCCTCATAGGAGGCGGTGGAGACCACGCTGCGGGTGCCGGGCGGGCCCCCGACGATCACGGGCCGGCCGCGCAGCTCCGGCCGCCGCGCCTGCTCCACCGACGCGAAGAAGGCATCCATGTCCACGTGCAATATGGCCGGCGCGGAAGCGAACATATGTTCGTATCATAGCGCCGGCCGCGAGCAGACACAAGAACAGTTGGCTGGGCCGGTAGGCCCCGGAACGAGCGGCTACGAGACCCCTGCCGCTACTTCACGCAGTTGAAGTCCACCGTGTACACAGCCGCCCCGGACAGACCCCGGAAGGCGCCGACGCCACGGCCCACGCCCATACGCCGCCACTTCGGCGAAAGAAGGATGCTGCGATGAATGGAACTGCGCATCCACGCGCGCATCATCGCCCTGGGAGTGCCGTACAGGCTGGCGCCCCACCCGATGATCTCCCCCACACGCCTTCCACGGCCGATCAGCGACGAGTGCCCGAAGTAACCGCGGCGGATCATGTCGCGTGAATGCCGCTCGGCTGCCCGCGCAAGTGGATACGAGATCTTCAGCTCCGATCGCCCATGCTTGACGCGCACCGTGTTGATGAGCCTGACCAACTGCCGCTCCTTGCCCGAGAGCGGCTTCGCACGCCCCGCCGCCTGGTCGCACTCCACAACGGCCACCAGAGCTGCCAGCACCAACGCGATGGCGAGACACCTGCAGGGCTTCATGCCGTCTCTACCCCCATCTCCGTCTCCAGATCCTCTTCGTCCCGGAACTGCCACTCCCTCTCCACAGTGTCGTCATCCACCTTCAGCTGTGGAACGTCGCTCCACAGGTGTTCCATGCGGTAGAACGATCGCGCTTCGGGTGTGAAGATGTGCACGATGGCATCCAGATAGTCGATCAGGATCCACTCGCCGGCACGCTCGCCCTCGACGCGGGCGGGACGTATGCCCCCCTCGCGGAGGCTCCTCTGTACGCCCTCGGCGATGGCGTGGGTCTGGCGCGTCGTGTTGCCCGTGATCAGGACGAACAAGTCCGTGTACGTGACCGCCGCGGACATGTCGAGTACCACGACGTCCCGGCCCTTCTTGGCCAGCGCCGCACGGACCGCCGCCTGCGCGAGATGGACGCTTCGCTGGAACTCCGCCGTGCCGCTTACTGCAGGTCCTTCGCTTTCAGGTCGGCACCGATGATGACAACGAGCGTGGTGTCCGGCAGGTCTGACCCGCTGAGCACCACGCCGCGGGCGAGTATAGCACGCACGTCCTCCGCCAGAGCCAGCGCCTTGGAGCCCGCAAGGATCTGCGTCCGCTTGTAGTCGAACTCGTCGGCGTTCGTGGGCGCGGGCAGCTGGGCCTCCAATACTTCGAGGCGCTCGCGGACCAGCGCGCCGATCCCCAACTCCCCTGTGCCGTTGCGGATGATGATGGTGTACCGCGGCCCGAAGCCCGGAGCCAGCCGCGTGATATCGGTCATGATCTGCGACCGGTCCGGTCGGAACGCGAACTGCCCTTCGGAGACCACGCCGCGCGACGGGATGCGCTCCACCCGCGCCTCTCGCGCAAGAAGGCCGGAGAGAGCCCGGCGTGCGGCGAGCTGCTGGTCCTCGTCGCCGGCGCCGGCCGCCAGGTCGGCGACGAGCGCGCGGCGCTCCCTCGCCGGGCGCAACGCGGCCGCGTGGAACACGGCCGCGTACACGGCTCTGGCCATGGCGTCTTCGTCCTCCCCGCTGCGACCACTGGCGGCCAGGAGGCGCCGGATGTCGCCTTGCGCCACCTCGATGGTACCTTCGTAGGTGCGCCATACTCCCGCGAGACGCAGCTTGGCGGCCTCATCGAGCTCCACGACGAGCGCACCCTCTCCTGCGAGCCGCTCGAGCTGGCGGTAGGTGAGGCGCAACTCCTGTCGCACGGGGACACCGAGGAGCGCACCGAGGTCCCGACGCAGCGTGGAGCGACCCATCTCGCTTCCCGCCATGAAGTACTCGTGCTCCGGGCCCTCGAGCAGCAGGCTCCTGGGAATGGTGTAGAAGCGGTAGTTGCGCGCGGCGGTGTCACGTAGGGCCAGACCGGCGGTGGCGCCCTCAGACGGAGCGCCGACGGTGATTAGCACCATCCGACCCAGGTCGGGGTCGGGCGTGTCGTCTGCGGTGAGCGCCCGTGCCATGAAGTACGCGCCCACGACGGCTCCAACGGCCACGATAGGCGCCAGTACGTACAGGGCTATGAGCTCCCAGCGCTGTCGCTTGGCGCGTCTCCTGGCCTGACGATTGCGTGTCCTGTATCCAGCCGGCATATGGTCCTCAGGAGTCGTAGCACTCGTTATAGAGCGCCAGAGTGTCGGGGTGGATCGGTCGGCGTCGCTCGATGAGCCGGACGAGCGTGCGTCGAGCGCTCCAGGCAACGGCGGCCAGCAGCGACTCCTGCGCAAGCGCACGCAGCTCGTCGACGCCCGGGTAGTCACGACCAGCCTCGGCTGCGTCTGCCACATAGACGCAGCGGTCGAGTGTGCTCATGCCCGCGCCGCCCACAGTGTGGCGACGCACAGCCTCGCAGCATCCCTCGGGAAGGCCGCGCCTCCCCAGCTCGGCGGCGGCCACCGGCGCATGCAGGAGCTGCACAGGCCGTAGCCGCGCCACCGGGTCCACGGAGACGTGCAAGCGTGTGGCGCTGGCCAGAAGACCTTCGCCGTCGAGCTCCTTGCAGCAGTCGTGCAGCCAGCCTGCCAGCTCGGCTTCCTCGGCCGGCGCTCCCCAGCGGTGCGCCAACTCGGCTGCGTAGGCGGCCACGTTGGCGCAGTGCTGGAACAGACGTGAAGAGACGTGGCTGCGCATGTACTCCTCGGCTTCGCTCGTCGTCATATCATGGCCGTTCGCCCGCGGAAGATCGAATCCTGCCGCTGCCTATGCCTTAGTGAGTGCCGCCCCACGATAGAGGCCGAGCTCACCGAGCAGCCGTTCTACGGCGGACGGCACGCGCCCGGCGACCGGGCCCCCGGCGCGCCGGCGCCCGCGCACAGCCGTCGACGCGCTGCCGCGCGGCGGGCGGGCGAGAACGCGGGCGGTCCCGCACGCTGCGGCCGCTTCGTCTACCGCCCTCGCGTCGTCGCCGGGACGGAGCGCGACCGCAAGCCGGCAGAGCGTCAGCAGACGCCGCGGTTCCTTCCATGTTTCCACGGCCAGCAGCGAGTCCGAGCCGACGAGGAACCACAACTCGGCGTCCGGCCACGACCCCTTCAGTGCATAGAGGGTGTCGACCGTGTAGCGGAGTCCGCGAGAGATCTCGATGTCGCTCACGCCGAAACGCGCGTCTCCGGCGATGGCTGCTTCCGTGAGCGCCAGGCGGGTGGCGGCCGGCACATGGTCGTCGATCTCCTTGTGGGGCGGCGACCCGGCGGGCACGAAGATGACCCGCTCGAGGTCCAACTCCCAGTACGCCTGTGAGGCCAGGACGAGGTGTCCTGTGTGTGGAGGATTGAAGCTGCCGCCGAGGATACCTATGCGGCGCTCGGCGTGTCCTTCAGCCGCGGACGTGACCATCGCCCCAGATCACGTACTTGGAGCACGTGAGCGTACGCGGCCCTATGGGACCGCGCTCGTGGAGCTTCTGCGTGCACGCGCCGAGGTCGACGGCGAAACCGAACACGGCACCGTCCGTGAAGCGCGTGGACGCATTGACGTACACGCAGGCAGCATCGACCCGCGACGTGAACTCGCGCGCCACGGCGTTGTCCTCCGTGATGATGGCCTCCGAGTGACCGCGTCCGAACTCGGCGATGTGCGCCACAGCCTCGTCGAGGGACGCGACCACCCGGACGGCGATCTTCGCGCCGAGGAACTCCTGCTCGTAGTGGCCGCGGTTGGCGCGCTTCATGGGCAGGTCGGGGGCCAGTTCCGCTGCCGTACGATCGCCGACGAGCTCCACGCCGCGATGTGCCAGTTCCTTCAGGATCGGCGGCAGGCAGGTGCGAGCGGCGGACCCGTGGACCAGGAGCGTCTCGGCGGAGCCGCCCTCGCTGGCACGCTGGCACTTCGCGTTCACTACCACGCGCAGCGCCTTCTCGGGGTCTGCTGTGGCGTCGATGTACACATGGCAGTTGCCGCCGGACGAATAGAGCGTAGGAGCCGACGCGTGGGCACGCACGTAGTCGCGCAGATCGGCTCCGCCCAGCGGCACCACGAGGTCGAGACCACCAGGCGCTCGCAGCAACTCCCGCAACTCGTCGCTGTCGGTGGAGAGATGTGAGACCGACCGCGCCGGAAGCCCCGCCTCGATTATGGCCCCTTCGACGACCTCGGCCAGGATGCGGTTCGTGTGCTTGCCGGATGCAGCCCCACGCAGGATGACCGCATTGCCGGCCTTGAGAGCCACGGCGGCCGCGTCCACCGTGATGCGCGGTCGCCACTCGTGGATGACAGCTACCACCCCGAATGGCACTCGCCGCTCACGGACCTCCAGGCCGTTGGCAAGACGCCAGCCACGCTCCACGAACCCGACAGGGTCTTCGAGCGCCGCTAGGCGCAGGAGGTCGCGGCCTATCTCCTCGAGGCGCTCCTCATCCATATAGAGGCGATCGACGACCTCATCCGGCAGGCGCGCGGCGCGGGCCGCCGTCATGTCGTCGGCGTTGTCGCGCAGGATCTCTTCGCTGCGGCGCAGGAGGGCCTCAGCGATGCTCTCCAGCGCTTCGTCCTTGCGCAGCCGAGTGAGCACGGCCAGCTCCTGTGCCGCGTCTCGTGCTTGCGCGCAGATGTCCTGGACCGTCACCCTGCCGTCCTGTGTTCGCGCGGAGAACCTGTGCCGGCAGGCGCCCAGCCGGTGAAGCGGCCTTCGCGCTCGGGGCAGGTTCGCTCGATTTCGGCAAACCCTACCATGCCCGCAAAGCGACGCCCGTGAACGTCAACTGAAGTCGAACTGGTCCGCGCCTATGAGGACGGTATCTCCCGGACTAGCCCCGGCCTTCCGCAGCGCCGACGACACGCCAGCCTTCTCCATGACCTGCTGCAGGTAGGCGACCGCCTCGTCGTTGTCGAGGTCAGCTTTGGCGACGAGACGCTCGAGAACCGCCCCACGCACACGCCAGCCCTGCCCCTCCCGTTCGACGACGAAGTCCGCCGCACGATCGCCGCCGGGCCTCAGGACGACCGGGCGCGACTCCGGCGCCTCCTGCTCTACGACAGGTGGAATGAGGCTGGCGAGGGCCTGCACGACGTCTTCGAGCCCCTCGCGCTCGGTACTCGACACGACGCATACGGGTACCGAGCCGCCGTCGAGACCCCCGGTCACGGCGTCGCGGACGGCGTTCCGCACGCGGCCCACGGCGTCCTCGGAGCACTGGTCTGCCTTGGAGAGGACGACGGCCCGCGGACGCGTGGTCAGCTCGGGCTCGAAGGCTGCCAACTCGTCGCGTACCGTGCGCAGCGCTCCCACCGCTGCGGCCTCCCCTTCCGCCGCGTCGATCACGTAGACCAGAACCCGCGTGCGCTCCACGTGCGCAAGGAACTCGTCGCCGAGCCCCACGCCCTTGCTGGCCCCCTCGATCAGCCCCGGGATGTCCGCCAGCACCACGGCGCGACCGTCCGGGAGCGTGAGCATGCCGAGGTTGGGCTCGATGGTGGTGAACGGATACGCCGCCACCTTCGGGCGGGCGCGGGTGAGGGCAGCCAGGAGCGACGACTTGCCGGCGTTCGGCAGGCCAACAAGCCCTACGTCCGCCAGCAGCTTCATGCGCAGAAGCAGCCAGCGCTCCTCGCCGGGCAGCCCGCGCTCGGCGAACCGAGGTGCGCGACGGGTCGACGACACGAAGCAGGCGTTGCCGCGGCCGCCCTCTCCCCCGCATGCCACCAGGACGGACGCCCCCGGGCGGACGAGGTCCGCGAGCAGCTCGCCATCCAGCGTGCGGACCTCGGTGCCCGGCGGCACCTCGATGCGCGCAGCGACGCCGTCGGCGCCCTGGCGGCGCGCGCCACCGCCGTGCGCACCGGAGCGGGCTACGTGGTGGATCTTGTGCAGAAAGGCACTGAGGTCGCGGACCTGATCGCCGGCGACGAGGATGACGTCTCCGCCTCGACCGCCGTCGCCCCCGTCCGGTCCGCCGCGAGGGACATACTTCTCCCGCCGGAAGCTAACGCAGCCGTTGCCGCCGCGGCCCCCGCGGACGCATATCTTGGCGCGGTCGGCGAGCATGGGATAGGAGGGGTCGCCGACCGGCTGGCGCCGGCGGCGGCCCCCATCACGCTATTCGGGTACGACCGAGATGAAGCGGCGATCGCCGCTCGTGCGGAAGACCACGCGGCCGCTGACGCGCGCGTATACGGTGTGATCTGTGCCCAGCCCGGTACCCTCGCCGGCGCGGAATCGCGTACCGCGCTGACGCACCAGGATGGAGCCAGCAGGTACGACCTGACCGGCGAACGCCTTGACCCCGAGCCGCTTGGCGGCCGAATCGCGTCCGTTGCGGCTGGTGCCGGCGCCCTTCTTATGAGCCACTCTTCTTCTCCTTCAGGGCGATCGACTCGATCGTGATGCGGGAAAGGCGGCTGCGATGCCCACGCATCTTCTTGAACGTGCTCTTGGGCTTGTACGTGAACACACGGATCTTCTCGCCCAGCTCATGATCGACGATCCGTGCCGTGACCTCCGCGCCCTTGGGCGCCGCGGCGTCCACCTTCTTCCCGGCGGCGCGGACGAGCAGAGGCGCGACCTTCACGGTCTCGCCGGGTTCCACCGGCAGCCGGTCGACCAGCAGCTGGTCGCCTTCCCTCACCTTGTACTGTCTACCACCCAGCCGTACTACGGCGTAGGTCTGGGTCTCGTCGGTCATGAAGCCTCCCTCAGGGCAACGGCCAGCAATCGTAGAGGATGCCCTTCGGGGTGTCAAACGAGGTTCGTGCGCCCCGCTCACCCCTTGCCGCCCACCAGAGTCGCGGTGCCGCCGGAGCGCAGGGCCGTCTCCACGCGGACGCGCCGGACCGTGCCCAGATACTGACGGCCGCCGCGCACGACCAGTTGATAGCCGTCGATGACCGCCACCGCATCGCGCGGGCTGAACGGCAGAGTGTGGCGCAGCTCCACCTTGATCTCCTCGCCCTCTGAGACCGGGAGACGCTGCGCGCTGACCTCCGCGAGCGACCCCCCGACGACGATGCGGAAGCTGTCTCCCGGAAGCTGCGTCGAGCCTTCGAACACCAGCCTCTTCCCGATGCTCCGCTCAAGGCGACGCAGGCGGTCGCCCTCCTGCAGGCAGTCGGCGACCGCCCGCTGCACCTCCACCAGCAGAGCCTCGCCCGGCGTGTTCGGGGCCAGGCGACGGAGCATGCGTTCCACATCCCTGGCCATGCTCTCGGCGGACAGGACGCGCCCGGTGGAGTGGCACGTCGGGCATGCCACTGTCATGAGGCCGCGCGTGCCGTCCGTGGTGCTCTGGCGGGTCATCTCGACGAGGCCGAGCGGCGAGATCTCCACCACGTAGCTCTTCGTCTTGTCACGAGCCAGGGCGTTCTCGAGCTTCGCCAGCACAGCCTCGCGGTTCTCGCGTCTGGCCATGTCGATGAAGTCGATGACGATGATGCCCCCGATGTCCCGCAGGCGCAGCTGGCGCACGACCTCCTCGGCGGCCTCGAGGTTGGTCTTGGTGATGGTCTCCTCGAGGCCGGCGCCGCCCGTGTACTTTCCGCTGTTCACGTCGACGACGGTGAGGGCTTCCGTGTGATCGATCACCAGGTTGCCGCCGCTCGGCAGCGGTGCGCGACGCGCGAGGGTGCCGTCGATGGCGTCTTCCACGCCGTACTCCTCGAAGAGCGCCTCTTCCCCGTCGTACGTCTCCACGCGGTCGAGCAGCTCCGGGGCGACCCGGCTGAGGTAGGCCTCCACGCGCTTGCGCACTTTCGGCGAGTCGACGATGAATCGTTTGCAGCTCTCGTCGACGAGATCCCGAGCCGCCGACAGCGCGACGTCCACTTCCTGGTGGACGAGCGCCGGCGCCGCCGTTTTCTCGGCCTTAGCCTTGATGCGCGACCAGAGCCGGGAGAGGTACTGCAGATCGCGTCGCAGCTCGTCCAGCCCCTTGCCTTCGGCAACGGTGCGGACGATGAGGCCGGCGTTGCGCGGACGCAACTCCTTGCACACATCGCGCAAGCGGTCCCGCTCATCCTGCGGCAGACGGCGGGACACGCCCACGCCGCTGCCCCCGGGCACGTAGACCAGGTACCGGCCGGGCAGCGAGATGCGGGTGGTGAGCCGTGCCCCCTTGCCCTTCATGGGGTCCTTGGTGACCTGCACGGTGAGCTCCTGGCCAGCCTGCAGGAGCTGCGAGATACGGCGACCCCGACGCGGGCCCTCGTCGTCGACGGTGACCTCGTCGACGTGCAGGAAGCCGTTCTTCTCGAGGCCGAAGTCGATGAAGGCCGCGTCCATGCCTTTCAGCACGTTCTGCACACGCGCCCGGTAGATGTTCCCCAGCATAGATGGGCGGTCCGTCCGCTCCAGGTACACGGCCGCCAGCCGGTCGTCTTCCACCACGGCGATGCGCAGCTCGCCCGGGGACTCGCTCGCGAGGACGATCCGTTCGGCCACCGCCGGAGGTGTGGGCCGCGGTGAAGTGCGACCCCTTCGGCGGTTGCGCGACGGGACTCCTTCGCGGCCTGACTCGCCGGTACGGTCGACGGGGGTTTCCGGCGTTGGCGCCGCGCACTTTCCGGAGCGTCGCCTGCCGGAGCGCGGAGCAGCCAGACCTTCAGCTTCCGATGGCGCGGGCGCCGGCCTCTCCGCTGCGATCGCCTCGGCGCCAGCGGTCGTGGCCGCGCTCTTCTTCCGACCCCCGCGTGAACGCGGCCTGCGCTTCGCGCCGTTGCCGCTCTCGGCGGCCGGACCCTCTGACGCGGCCGAAGGAACCGGCGCTCCGGCGTCCGCCGGTGCGGCTGAGCCCGCAGGTCCCTCGAGGGGACGCGACTCCGCCTGCGCCTCTGCCGACGCCGCGGCCGGCCGGCGGCGGCCCCCGCCGCCGCCGCTGC
>CAZIGT010000032.1:9980-17116 GCA_964538465.1 uncultured Thermoleophilia bacterium
GTCTGCGTCCCGTCCGCTTCGCAGTCCCTTCGACGGGCTCGCCGGTGATTGCGGTCACTTCTGTAGCCGCCGAGGCGGCGGCAGGCTTCCCTTCGCGCCCGGCAGCTGAGGCGCGACGTGCCGCAGTTACGCTCTGAACGCCGTTGTCGGTTACCGCCGGGCCGTCCGGGGAGGACCCGGCGCTGCTGCGGCTCCGCCCGCGGCCACGCCGCCGACGCGAGGTGCCTTCGCCGCCGGCCTTGCCCGCGCGGTCGTCGCCGCCCGCCGTCGTATCAGGGCGCGACGGAGCAGCGTCTGCTGCCGGCGGCGGCGGCGCCGTCTCGGACGGCCGCTCCGGGACGGCCGGTCCCTGGGGTACTGCCTCAGGCGGCTGTGCCGGCGTCGCCGGCGCTTCCTTCTTCTTCCTCTTGAACAGCATGTGTCTCCAACCACTCTTGTGCGAGCCCGCGTGGCGCGAGCCCGTCGTACACGACTCCAAGGCGGATGAGCTCCGCGTCGATCACGCGGACCGAGCGCTGCGCGACCGCGTGATCGTCGGCAGTATGCGAGGCGCCCTCGACGAGGTCGTCGCCCCGCTCCGCGAAGAGCGCCGTGGCCAGCACCGCCCACGGGCTGCCGTCTGCCTCGCCTGCTTCGCTGCCGCGCAGCACATGCGCCAGCACTTCCGCCGGCCGGGCGGCCCCATCGGCGCGATGCCGCACCGCGAAGCGCAGGCAAGCACCGCCCTCCCAAGGCCTCACTTCTATATGGGTCACATATCGATGCAGGTCGACCCTACGGCTTCCCTTGGGAGAACTGCGCGCCACACTCGCATCGGCGCCAGCCGCGAAGCGCCGCACGGCCGCGTCCACAAGCTCGCACGCAACGTCCGTGCGCCACTCGTAGACCGCCAGCGTCGGCCTCAACCTGAATCCGCCCGAGCATCTCTCCAGGCTCACTATCTCCAGCCCCGGTGATGAAGCAGCCTGCAATCGGGCCACCATTTCTGCGATGCACTCGGTCTCGCCGTCATCCCGCGGCAAATCGACCACCGCCAGCTCGCCGACCGCGGCCGCGCCGACCGGGAGCGGCAGACCCAGCGACAGTCGCGGCTTCGGCCGCAGACCTCGTGTGAGGGCCGGCGCCAGGCCGGCGCGCGCGAAGGTCCGCTGCAGGGCTCGTGCGGTGTCCAGATGCGACAGATACCGTGCCGGCCCGCCGCGCGCGAACTCCAGTAGATACCGCTCGACAGGGCGCTCGACCATAAACGCTCCGATCCCCCGTCGCGCCTCATCTTCTTCGCGCCGCCTCTGTCTCCTCGCGTCAGTCATGGTCGCCCACGCCGCTCCGTCGCCGCGGGTCCGCACTGCCTGCCATGACTTCGCCGGCGAGCAGATCCATGCGTACTTCGCCTCCGCACACCCCACATTCCAGGCAGCCGCCTCTGCGACAGTCCGCGGTCGTCTCGTGTGCTCGTGATCGGCGCATCTCCTCGACCAGGAATCCCTCGCTCACGAGCGCGTCCACCGAGGCCGCGGCCGGTATTGCCTGCGCCGCCTCCTCGAGATCGACCCCGATCTCGCTCGCGGCGTCCTCCCATCGCCGCATGTCGAAGCGCTCCGACCAGCCGTCGAAGCGCGCGCCGCGGCGCCAGGCAGCGAGCACCAGCTCGCCGGTCTCGGCGCCGCCTCGCGCCAGAACAGCCTCGAGCAGCGACGTGGCCACTTCGTGCGTCGCGAGGCGCACGCCGCGCGGCCACGCCGCCCGCAGCGCGTCCTGGCGACGACGGACGACCGCCGAGCCCACATACGGCTCCGCCGCGAACGGCGTGGCCGCCTTCGGGACGAAAGTGGAAACACTCACGGACAGGCGCGCACGCCCGCCGGCGATGGCGCGAGCCTGTTCCGCGACCCGCTTCGCGACCTCCGCGATCGCGGCGACATCTGCATCAGTCTCGCCGGGCAGCCCCATCATGAAGTACAACTTGAGGCCGGTGAGACCGCTGCGGAACACGGCCTCAGTGGCTTCTTCCAGCTGAAGATCGTCCACACGCTTGTTGATCGCGGCGCGGAGCCCCGGTGTGGCCGCCTCCGGCGCCAGCGTCACCGACCCCCTCTGCTCCGCTCCGAGTGCGGCGAGCGTCACCGCCGCCGAATCCACCCTCAGGGACGGCAGTGACACCCGTACGCCTGGGCGCAACTCGCGGATGCGCGGGACCGCCTCGGCAATGCCCGAGTAGTCGCAGCTGCTCAGCGAGATCAGCGACACCTCGTCGCAGCCTGTCTCGCGCAGCAGCGTGTCGGCCGCCTCCACGACCATGTCGACCGGCCGCTCGCGCACGGGCCTGTACCACGTGCCCGCCTGGCAGAAGCGGCAGCCAGAGGTGCAGCCGCGCATGACCTCGACCACCGCGCGGTCGTGGATGGCCTCCAGAACGGGGACCAGCGGTCGCAGCACGGGCGGCGTCACGGAGAACCCGGCGAACACCTGACGGCGCGCACGTTCGCCGGCGGCTCCTCTGCCGGGAAGCCACATGCCGGGTATGGCCGCGAGCAGGTCCAGCCGCCGGCCTCGGCTCCCTGCGGCAGCCGCCTGGGCCATGGCATCCAGATGCGCCTCTGCCTCGCCGATGAAGTACGCATCGAAGAACGGCGCCAGGGGCAGGGGATTCGCCGTAGCCGGGCCACCGCCGAGGATGATCGGATCTCCCTCCCCACGCTCCTCGCGTCGCAATGGCACGCCAGCAAGGTCGAGCATCTCGAGCACGTTGGTGAACGTGAGCTCGTGTGGCAGGGTGAAGCCCCACACCGCGGCCTCACGCACCTGTCTGCCGGTCTCGAGAGTCCAGAGCGGCAGGTCCGCGTCCCGCATGAGGTCGGCCATGTCCGGCCACGGGCAGTAGGCGCGTTCGGCCGCCACTGCGCCCGTCTCGTTGAGTTGTGAGTAGAGGATCTGGAGGGCCGGATTCGAGATGCCTATCTCGTACACATCGGGATACGACAGCACCATGAGCGGCCGGGACCCGGTGTGCCGGCGGATGTTGAACTCGCTGCCGACATAGCGTCCCGGTCGTCGCACGCGCTGCAGTAGCGGTGCCAGCCTGCTCTCCAGGTCACCCGCCTGGGGATAGACCGCCCTGAGTTGGATCGACATGGGGACTATTCCTTTCGCGAGGCTCTTCCGGAGCCTCGATACAGACGTCTGTGGGCGCGGCCGCCGACCCGGTGCCCAGGCGGCCACGCAGCCGGCCGGCGATCGGCGCCGGCAGGCGACGCTCCAACGACGGCGGCAGCTCTACGCTCGCGCCGCCCAGCATGCCTGCGGCGCCGCTCTCGTAGTACAGAACGGCGGCGCGGCCCAGGGCCAGGGTGCCGGTGTACCCCACAGCGCCCTTGAGCGCCCAGCCGGCGGCGGGCACGAGCTTCAGGCCCTGGTGCGCCACCGCGCGCAGGCCGAAACCGGCGCCCACAACGGCCAGTATCTCCGGCGCCCGCTGCGGCTCCACGTCGTTGCCGTACGCGGCGCCGATGCGCAGCACCATGCGCACCTGGTTGAGCGTCATGACCGGCATGTCCGCGCCCGGCACGATCACCAGCGCGCCGACGAGCGCGTTCTCGAACGCTGTTCGACGGATGATGCGTGCGACGGCGGCGTGGCGCAGCCACTCCAAGCTGCGCGCCAGGGCCGGCGCCCGCTCCCCGGCCGCCGCTACGACGGCATCCGCGAGCCGGGCGTCCGCGAGCGGGCGCGTCGGCTCGAAGACCTCGACCTCCGTGGCGAAGGCGCCCGCGTCGAACGCGTTCTTGGCCGCGTCTGCGACCTGACTCGTGGGCACCGCCACGACGAGGCCGGCGCCGGAGCCGTGTGCCTCGCGGACGGCGGCGCCGAGCTCCTCGCGGGTCAGGCCCTCGGCAGCCAGCAGAACGACGTCGTCGTCGGCCGCGCCGAGGCGCGCTGAGGGCGATGCCAGCTCGCGAACGGTGACGTCGGCGCCGCCGGCCTTGCCGATGTGCACCAGGCCGGCGCCGCCGCGGTTCAAGTCGGCACGACCATCAGTGACGGCATCCGCCAGCTCGCGCAGGCCGGCGCCGCGACCGGCTACGAGCAGGCGGCCGGCCTTGCCCGCGCGCTTCTGCTCGTCGCGCGCGGCGTTCACGATGCGCCTGATGCTCAGTGCGGAAGAAGTCTTGGCGACAGCCATGCCGTCCCTTCGTTGCGGAGATGCGCATGGCCGCTAAGCCCGTGCGCAACAGCAAGCATACAGTGAGCGGCGCTCCCCGGTGCGGTCGGCGCGCTCACTCCAGGGACACCGTCCCCCGGCTGGCGAGTGCCTCGCTGCCACGCAAGTGAACGCTCTCCAGCAGGCCAACGAGCATCAGGTTGGTGATGAGCGCCGCGCCACCGTAGCTGACGAACGGCAGCGGGATGCCCGTCACCGGCATGATGCCGAGCGACATGCCCATGTTCACCAGGACCTGGTAGAGGAACACGACCGCGATCCCTCCTGCGATCACGCTCCCGTACATGTCGCGGGCGATGGCTGCCGTGCGCAGCGCCCGCCAGATGAACACTCCGAAGAGGAGGAGCAGGCCGACCGCCCCCACGAAGCCCCAGCGCTCGCCGGCAACGGCGAAGATGAAGTCCGTGTGGTGCTCGGGAAGGAACGCCAACTGCGTCTGGGTGGCGAGGTTCCCGCGACCGGCGAACCCCCCCGACCCCACGGCGATCATCGCCTGATAGACGTTGTAGCCCGCGTCGGCCGGGTCGCTGCTCTTGTCCAGGAACACTGTGAGCCGGTCGCTCTGGTAGTCGTGGCCCTGGTTGAGGCCGCCCAGCGGCAGCACCGTGAGGACGACGGCCACCGCCGCGATCGCAGCCACGCCTATGGCGACAAAATGGGTCCAGCGGGTGCCGAAGAAGAACAGGACGCCCATGCCCATCATGACGATCACCGTGGCCGTGCCGAGGTCCGGCTGCATGAAGACGAGGACGGCCGGCGCGAAGGCGTACGCCAGCGCCAGGAGCGTGAGACGCCAGGATCCCAGCGATTCGAGACGGTCCACGAGGAACGCCCCCAGGCAGATGCACATGAGGAAGATCGCGAGCTCGGACGGTTGGAAGTCGAAGAAGCCCAGGGGGATCCAGCGGCGCGAGCCGCGCGTGATGGGACCGAGGACGTACACGGCAGCGATGGTGGCGACCATGAAGACGTACAGCGGCCACTGCCAGCGCCGGTACCGCTCGTAGGCGACGAAGGTGATCACCGCCATCACCGCCAACCCGAGGCCGGCGAAGATGAGCTGGCGCACCGCCCAGTAGCTCGGCGTAGGGATGTCATCTTCCTTCGTCGCCAGGTAGATGATGGTCACGCCGTAGGCGAGCAGCGCGAACGTGGCTCCCAGCAGGATCAGGTCGAACCGGCGCAGGATGTCGCGGATGCCCACAGCGTCAGTCCGTGTTCCCGGTGGTGATGCTGCCGCTCGACTTGATGTCGAACAGGGCGTCGTAGATGCCGCGGGCGGCGGGGGCGGCAGTGCTGCCGCCGTGGCCGCCCTGCTCGATCATCACCACGACCACATACTGCTTCTGCCCCGGCTCCGGGTCGGCCGGCGCGTAGCTGCAGTACCAAGCATATGGGTCCTTGCCCCCCACTTCGGCCGTACCTGTCTTGCCGCACACGGCGACCGGGTAGCTGCCGAACACGCCGAACGACGTGCCCGTGGGCGAGGTGACGGCGGCTCGCAGGCCCTCACGCAGCGCCTGGAGCGTCTGGCTGGTGGCCCCCGATTCGCGTGCGGCGGGCTGGACGATCTTCTGGACCGTGTCGCCGTTCGAATCCACCACGCGCAAGCCCACGTGCGGGGTGACGATGTCACCTCCGTTGGCGATAGCGGCGTAGGCCACGGCCATCTGTATCGGGGTCGTGAGCAGATAGCCTTGGCCGATGGCCAGCTGGATGGAGTCGCCGGACCGCCAGACGCTGCTCCATCCCGTCTTGAAGTGCTCCTTCACCCAGTGATAGTCCGGCATGAGCCCCTTGTTCTCGCCGGGGAGGTCGACACCCGTGAGCTTCCCCAGGCCGAAGCGCCGTGACCAGTCCTGAAGCTCAGTGGTGCCGCCACGCCCGTAGAATCCGTACCCAACGTTGTAGAAATAGACGTCGCACGACTGCGCGAGCGCTTGGACGAGGTTGAGACCGCCGTGGCCGGAGGGCGTTATCCAGCAGTCGAACTTCTGCTTGTCCTTCTTATACGAGCCCTTGCAGTAGAAGGTCGAGTACTTCGAGATGATGCCGACTTCCAGGGCAGCAGCGGCCGTCATCGGCTTGAAGGTGGAACCCGGGGCATAGACGCCCTGCACCACGCGGTTGAAGAACGGGTTGTTGGCGGCCTTCGAGTAGTAGTACTCGAAGTCTTCCTCGGAACCGCTCTGCCACACGCTCGGCTCGAACGTCGGGTAGCTGGCCATGGCGAGGATCTCCCCGTTGCTGGCATCCATGACCAGCGCAGCACCGCCGTTGGCGTTCCAGTACGACTGGCTCTTGGCGATCTGGATGCCCTTGACGAGTGCTTGCTCGGCGGCCTTCTGTATCTTGCTGTCTATGGTGAGCACCAGACTCTCTCCGGTGCGCGCCATGGTGCCGCCTGCCACCGTCCGCTTCGGCCGGCCGAGCGAATCCACCTCGACCTTGCCCTCGCCGTCCGTACCGCGCAGGAACTCGTCGTACTGGTACTCGACGCCTCCCTGGCCGATAAGGTCGCCGGAAGAACGCCGCGTCCACTTGGCCTGCTTGAGCTGCTCTGCGGTGATCTCGCCCACGCTTCCCAGGATGTGCGCAGCGAGGGTGCCCTCCGGATAGCGGCGCACGAAGCCCTTCTCGACCTCCACGCCCGGAAGCGTGGGCCTCAGCTCGCGCAGCTCCGTGGCCTTCTTCTTGCTCACGCCTCTGCAGATGACGGCGAGATCGTACGAATAGCCGGTGCGCATGTGGACGGCTCGTCTGACCAGCCGCGCGCATTGCGCCTGGCTGAGTCCCGAAGACGCGGCCAGGTCCTCGATGGCCGTTCGGCGCTCCTCCGGGTCCTTGCTCACGTACACGGACCCCATAGCCGTGCGCAAGACCTTCTCGACCGGCTCGCCGTCGCCCTCCGAGATCT
>CAZIGT010000033.1:0-16793 GCA_964538465.1 uncultured Thermoleophilia bacterium
GTCGCACGCGGGAGCCGCGCTGGCTCATGCCGCGCCGCGGCTACAGCCAGCTCACCTGCAGCGGGTCGCGGTCGACCAGCCGCTGGTACCTGTACTTGGGGTAGCCGACCATGAGCGCCCCGGCGACGGCCGTCTCCTCCGGCAGCCCCAGCAGCGCCGGCAGCGGCGCGCCCTCGGCGGCGGCGCACATCTGGAAGAAGCCCGCCCAGCAAGTGCCCAGACCCAGGGTCGTGGCGTAGAGCTCCGCGTACTCAAGGCAGAAGCGCGCGTTGTCCTGGCGCAGCATGAACGCGCGCGGAGCGGTGGCGACCACAAGGCAGGGGGCGCCGCGCAGGATGACGTCGGCGCCCGTCGTCCGGTACTGCTCGACGGTGTCGGCGAAGGAGATGGTCGAAGGCAGGCCGGAGGTCGAGAGCGTGTCCAGCCAGTCGACGGTGAGGGCGGTTGCCTTGTCGAGGACCGCCCGATCGGTGACCACCAGATAGGAGAGGCCCTGGGAGTTGCCGCCGGTGGGCGCGAAGCGGGCCAGCTCCAGGAGCTCCAGCAGCTTCTCGCGCGGCACCGGGTCCGGCTTGTAGGTGCGGATCGAGCGGCGCGAGCGCAGGAAGGTGGCGGCGGTGGCCGGGTCGAGCACCGGGAAGGACTGGAGCGGCGTCTGGCCGGCCAGCGGCGCCCGCGCGTGGGTCAGGGCGGCCTCCGGGCAGACGGCCACGCAGTGCCCGCAGGCCGCGCAGCTCTGGGGCGCGGTCGCGCGCGGCCCGTCGTCGTCTATGACGATCATCCGGCGCGGGCAGACCTCCGCGCAGATGCCGCACCGGGTGCAGAGCTCATCGTCCGCGGTGAGCAGGTGGCCGGCCGATGCGGACCGCGCCGTCCTGCCGGCCTCCTGGGCCGATCTGTCTGGCGTCTGGCTGTCTGCGTTCACAGGTGCCTCCCGGTGGCTGGGGTGGGGTGCTCATGTGCGCGCCTGTAGCCGGCTCTCCTGCCAGTAGCAGGCGCGCTTGCCTGCAGCGGGCGCGCTGGCCTGCTGTGGGCGCGCGCCGCCCGTGGGCCGTGGCCGCAAGCATAGCTGACCGCGGCGGTCGGTCGCCTTCCGGCGATAGGGCCAAGCGGCGACCGCGGCGCCCGCGCCCCGGGCACGCTCGCAAGGCATCGCGTTCGCGCGCAGGCGGCCGATGCGCCGTCACCGACACGGCCGGCCGTTCCGGCGCGGTGCTATCCTTGCCGTATGGACGCTTCGCTTCGTCTCACAGACCCGGAGACCGTGTTCGCAGACCCAAAGCCGCGGCCCAACCGTCGGCGCTATCTGGAGGCGCTTCGCCGGCAGACGCCGGAGCAGCGCCTCTTCAAAGCCTTCGAGCTCACCGAACTCTCACGGGAGCTGTTCCGCGCCGGCCTGCGGCAGCGCTTTCCCGAGGCTAGCGAGGCCGAGCTTCAGCAGATCTACCTCGAGCGGTTGGCGCGGTGTCACAACAGGCCCTCCTGACCCGGATCGTCGGGGCGTTGGACCAGGCCGGCATCCCGTACATGCTGACGGGGTCGCTGGCTTCGAGCCTGCAGGGCGAGCCGCGCGCGACCCACGACATCGATCTGGTCATCGACATCTCAGCGAAGGACGCGGCGCGTGTGGCGCGGGCGCTGTCCGCGCCAGACCTCTACCTCGACGAGCACGCCGTGGCAGAGGTGGTAGGCCGTCGGACCATGTTCAACCTCACCGACTCAGCGTCTGGGGACAACGCCGACTTCTGGCTGCTGACCGACGACCCGTTCGATCAGCGGCGGTTCGCCCGCCGTATCCGTGTTGCGGCCCTTGGCGGGGAGCTCAGCGTCTCGGCACCGGAGGACACCATTCTTGTGAAGCTCCGCTGGTCGGCGCAGGCGGGAGGAAGCGAGAAGCAGCTCGCCGATGCTCTGCACGTCTACGAGCTGCAGGCGGGGTCGCTGGACGAGGCGTATCTCGACGAGTGGGCGGCGCGGCTGGACGTCGCCGCCGCTCTGGTCGCCATCCGCGCACGCGCGCAGCTCGCCTGACGGGCGCAACGCCCCTGCGTGCGGGACCGGCAGTATACTGGCCTCCTCTCAGGCTGAAGCCAAAGCATCTCCTCGTGGGGGCGAGGAGTGGGGGAGGGGGTTCTGGGATGTCTGCCTTGCCGCACCAATCACAGCCGCTCGGCCGTTCGCGCGCTCTGGCCCGTCCACGCACAATCGGCCACTCGCACGCACTCGCCCAGTCGCGCGCTCTCCGCCGGCCACGCCGCCTGCCGCGGCACGGCTTCCAGTCTGCTCTCCAGGTCGCGACGGCCCACACTCCTATGACGGCCGTCGTGGGTATGACGGCCGCCGCGGCCGCGGCGGCTCTCGCGGTCGCAACCCTGTCGGCCCTCGTCCTGTCAGCCCTCCTCGCGCCGGCTCCGGCGAACGCCGTGGGCTGGCGCTGGCAGAACCCGCTCCCACAGGGCAACGACCTCAACGGCACCTGCTTCGTCGACGCCAAGCACGGCTGGGCCGTGGGAGACGCGGGCACCATCCTGGTCACCAGCAACGGCGGCGCCACCTGGAAGCCGCAGAACTCCGGCACCGCCAACGATCTCGAGGACATCGTCTTCCTGGACCGCAAGACCGGCTACGCCTGCGGCGATCTCTGCACCATCGTCTCCACAACGAACGGCGGGGTCACGTGGCGCGCTCGTGAGCTCGATGCCCGGCATACCCTCAACGGCATCGACTTCGTCGACAAGCGCCGCGGCTGGGCCGTGGGTTGTCACGGACACGCGGTCTATACCCGCGACGGCGGCGCGCACTGGAAGTGGATGGACCCGGGGGAACGGACCATCCTGCATGACGTGGACTTCGTGGACGCCAAGCGCGGCTGGGCCGTGGGCTGGTACGGGCAGGTGCTCGTCACCACAGACGGGGGCGCGCACTGGAGTCAGCAGAGCGCCGGCACCCGGGACATCGATCAGCTCAACGGAGTCTGCTTCACGGACGCCGAGCACGGCTGGGTGGTGGGCGACTACACGCTCATCGCCACCACAGACGGCGGCAAGAACTGGGTGCCGCAGACCAGCTGGAACAACCTGGACAACTACTACACCCTGCGAGACGTCTGCTTCGTCGACCAGCTCAACGGCTGGGCCGTGGGCGGCGGCGGCCTGATCCTGCACACGACCACCGGCGGCGGGGCGTGGCACGAACAGACCTCGGGCGTGTCCACTTCCATCAGCGGAGTCGCCGCCACGGATGCCTCTTGCGCCAGGGCCGTGGGCGGAGCGGGAATGCTGCTCACCGCCGACGACGGCGGCACGCGCTGGCAGATGCGTAGCAGCGGCGCCACGGGGAACCTCAAGGACGTCTGTTTCAGCGACGCGCAGCATGGGTGGGCGGTCGGCACCGTGGAGCGGTCGCACATCCACTTGGGTCGCGGAGCTGACACCGGGGTAGGCGAATCGACGGTGGGCAGCGCGGCAGCGCGCGGGCTGGTCCAGAACCGCGGGCAGCGGGCGAGCGACTGGCCGGTCGTGGTACTCACGACCAGCGACGGGGGGGGGCACTGGTCAGTGCAGTACCTTGATCAGCCCACGTCGTGGGCGCGCACGCCGCTGGCGGTCGCCTTCTCCGGCACCAAGACGGGCTGGCTTGTTGGCGACGATTCCCTGCTCATGGGCACCACCGACGGCGGGGCCACCTGGGTGGAGCAGAATCCGCTGGACTTCCAGTTCACGAGCTTCACGGACATCACCTGTGCCGGATCCGGCCGCTTTGTGGCGGTGGGCAGGGACTACTACACCGGTGTGGGCATGATCGCCATCACCGCCGATGACGGCAACTGGATAAGGGGGGACGACGGATCTCTCAAGTCGCTCTCCGCCGTGACGTTCGCCGATGCGGCCACCGGCTGGGTCGTTGGCGGCGGGGGGACCATTGCGAGGACGGCCACTGGTGGCGTTACGTGGGCAGTCCAGACATCCGGCACCACCGAGGCACTTCTGGGCGTGGACTTCGTGGATGTGAACACCGGCTGGGCGGTCGGCGCTAAGGGCACCATTCTGGTCACGCACAACGGCGGCCAGACGTGGAGCGCTCAGAAGTCTGGTGTCGAGGAACATCTGGTCGACGTAGCGTTCGTCGATGTCAGGCATGGATGGGTGCTGGTCGCGGACGGCACTGTGCTGGCGACCATCAACGGCGGGGCTACGTGGCGGCGTCAGCACTCGGCTCTGGGTCAGACGGCTGGTGGCATGACATTCCTTGATGGCAAGCTTGGCTGGATCGCCGCCAGCGGTGGCAGCATTCTGAGGTACGATCCTTCGCCGCCGGTCGCCACGGCCAGGGCGACAACGTTGCGTCGCGGCCGCAGCGGCACCATCGCGGTCAAGCTGACGAACCGCTCCGGCGGTCCCGACCAGGTCTGGGCCACGATCGCCATCTATAAGGGCAGCAAGCGGGTGAAGAGGATCGAGAGCGGCTGGCGCGCTGGCAACGCGACCGTGAACGTGCGCTACCGTCCCACGCTGCCGCCCGGCGTCTACATGATGAAGCTCACGGCCGTGGACCGTTTCGGTAATCAGCAGGCCGATCCCAGCTCCGCGCGGCTGACGATCCGGTAGCGGCCGCGCCGTTCGACCTCCCGCGTCCGCGCGCGGCGTCGCGCGGCGCGGCTGACGACCCAGTAGCAGCCGCGTCCAACTGGTCGGAAGCCGACTGCTCTGACGATTGTCTACCGCTCGGTCGCGTTCGGCCCTTGATGGGCAGAGGTGCGCCCTGAGAGGATCGACGGCAACGGGACTCTCGGACACGGCCTACCGGCTTGACGGGGTGGAGGGGCGGTAATACCGTTGTCGGTATTACCGCGCCGGCGGTGCGCGCCGTCGCCCGGTGCGCACCTTCGTCCGGTGCGCGCCTTCGTCGAGCGCGGGCCATCGTCGAGTGCCCACCATCGGCCACCGACCGCGCACGTGTTGGGGAGGTCCCATGCGGATCACGAGCAAAGGACAGGTCACCATACCCCAGGACATCCGCGAGATTTCGGGGCTGCTACCGCACACCGAGGTGGAGTTCGTGCTGGAGGGCGAGCGCGTCTACCTGCACAGGGCTGGGCCAGAACCAGCGAGAGGCCGCGCCCTGGTACGCCAGATGCGCGGCCGCGCGACGGTACGGATGACCACCGACGAGATCATGCGCCTCACGCGTGGCGACACGTGAGGCCGCGGCCGTGACGGACGAGCACGCTGCGCCCGCACCCAGCGCAGGCGGCCGCGCGCCTGAGCCCAAGACACACGGCCGCGACGGACGAGCACGCGGCGCACACGCCCGCGACGGGGGAACACGCCGCGTACGCGGGCGCGCGCCCGCACCCGGGACGCACGGCCCCGCGTCCGGGACACGCGGCCGTGCGCCCGACGTGAGCGGTCTCACGGGCACCGTCCTGGTCGACAGTTGCGTCCTGCTGGACGTACTCACGGACGACCCGGAATGGGCGGACTGGTCCGCGGACATGCTCGAGCAAGTGGCGGACCGGGCCGTTCTCGCCGTGAACCCGGTGATCTACGCCGAAGTCTCTATCGGCTTCGACCGCATCGAAGACCTCGAAGACGCCTTGCCGCAGCAGTGGGTCACGCGCCTGCCCGTGCCGTGGGAAGCCGCGTTCCTGGCCGGCAAGTCGTTTCTGCGCTACCGCCGGGCCGGGGGCTCCCGCACCACGCCGCTGCCCGACTTCTTCATCGGCGCGCACGCCGCCGTCGAATCGCTTCCGCTGCTCACGCGCGACGCTCGCCGCTACGCGACCTACTTCCCAACCGTGAGGCTCATCGCTCCATGACGATGGGGCCGGCCGGGTTCATCGCGCGAAAGCCTAGCGCGGCCACGGGGCGGCGCGGCCCTTGAGCGGCATCTGTGGTTGACGGGAGGGCGAAGGAGCGCCATGTTCATCGACCAGCTTGTAGAGCGGAATCCCGACCTGGCGCGGGCGGCGGTCGAGCTGCAGAAGCGCGGGGAGGTGCCGGCCGGCGCCTACGCGATCGATCTCGACGCGCTGTACGAGAACGCCCGCATCCTCTGCGCGGAAGCCGCGCGTCTGGGCCTGACCGTCCTGGGCATGACCAAGCAGTTCGGGCGCAATCCGGTCGCCATCCAGACGCTGCGGCGCGCCGGCGTGCAGCGCTTCGCCGCCGTGGACATGGGCTGCGCCGAAGCCATCGACCGCGCCGGCGCGCACCTGGGCCACATAGGGCATCTCGTCCAGGTGCCGACCCATCAGGCGGCGCGGGCGGCGGCCATGGAGCCCGACTATTGGACCGTCTTCGACCTGCGCAAGGCCCAGGAGGCGGGCGCGGCGGCCAGGGCACTCGGCCGCGAGCAGCCGGTCCTGGCCCGCATCTACGGCGAGGGCGACGTCATGTTCGAGTCAGACGCCGGTGGCTTCGACGCCGAGGACATGGAGTGGCTGGGCGACTCGCTGGCGGCGGTGGACGGCTGCCGGTTCGCCGGTGTCACGAGCTACCCGGCGCTCGCGTTCGATCCACTGAGCCGGAAGGTGGAACCCACACCCAACCTCACCACGTTGGCCCGGGTGGCGGAGAAGCTGCAAAGACTCGGGTACGGTCCTTTGGAGGTGAACGCCCCCGGCCACACCTCCACAGCAGTGCTGCGGTTGCTGGCGGATGCCGGCGCGACCCAGGTCGAGCCCGGCCACGGCTTCACCGGCACGACCCCCCTGCACGCCGTGGCGGACCTGCCCGAGCGGCCGGCCATGGTCTACGTCACCGAGGTCTCGCATCTCAGCGACAGCTCGGCCTACTGCTTCGGCGGCGGCCTCTACCAGGACGTCGACACCCCGCCCGGTCGCCTCGAGGCGCTGGTCGGCTCAGACCCCGACGAAGCGTTGCGCCATCGGGCTCTGGCGCACCTTCCCGACTACCAGGTGATCGACTTCTACGGACGGCTGACGCCCGCTGAGGGAACCGTCATCCGGCCGGGCGACAGCGTCGTCTTCTGCTTCCGCCCGCAGGTCTTCTACACGCGTGCGCTCGTGGCGCCCGTCAGCGGCATCGCCTCGGGCGCGCCGAAGGTCGAGGGGCTGTTTGACTCGCAGGGGAGAGCGGTGTGAGCGGCCATGGACCGCGCCCTCGGGCGATCATGCCGGCACGGCCTCGACGATCGCCCTGATCGGCGTCCGGAGGTCCGCAATGCAGCCATCGACGTCGGGAAGGGCGGCAACCATTCGACTGAGACTCGTCTGCCAGTCAAGACCGGCTCATCCGTCGTGATCTCGAGCTTGAGTGAGCACAGAGCACGGGGCTGCCACGGGAACCGCACGTGCACGCGAAACGCCTCTTGGCCTTGCGGATGCGGATCGCGCGTGGGGTACCGTGTGACCGACACGTCGAAGGCGCCCTGCGTCAGCAGCGTGGCCTCAGCACCGTTTGCGGCCTCGACGATCAACGGCTGAAGATCCTCGCCGCCGGGCAACGCCGAGAAGTCCAGGTCTTCCGAGAACCGGTAGTCGGGGAAGTACGCCTTCCGCAATGCCGTACCGCCCTTGAAGACAAGTCGTTCCTTGAGGACCGGATGTTCGTAGGTGGCGGCGAGCATATGGCCAATGGCGTAGTCCTTCTCGACCACGTCGCGCGGAACGTCGAAGCATGTGGCCGCCGCCCTGATCCTGCGCTCGAGCGGCTCGGGCATCAATCGTCAGATCGTGGCGTGACGTTGTCGAGGAGGCTCCAGCGCCCATCGCGGTGACCGCGCGCCGGACGAGTGGGATCCAGCAGCTGCAGACCGGGACCGGTCGTGGCGCGCAGCTGCTCGAGGCTCTGCGCGCGCAGCCCCACATGTTCCGCGCACCACCCCAGGCGAGCGCTCGCCGACTTGGCCGCGTAGAGCACCGCGTACCGGACCAGGCGATCGAGGTCGAGGTCATCGCCATGCTCATCGAGGACAGCTATGCCGGCGTCAAGCCCGCCGAACGTCCGCGGGTGCGCAAAGAGGTCCAGGACCGTGCGCTCGGGGTCGAAGACCGGCACACGGAACTGCTGATCCACCCATGTCTCTTCCACGCCGAAGAAGCGGTCCTCGCGCACTTTCACGAAGTCGATATCGACGCTCCCGATCGTCCATTCATGCCGAACGGCAGGGTCCCGCCCTTCATCAGTGCGCTTGCGCATGCTCGGGGTCATCACCGCCTTGGGGCTCGTCACGGTCACCGTGAGCGGGACTTGAGTAGTGAGTCCGTGATGGGCGAGCGCCGACCAGCGGCTGATGGCGGAAGGCTGCACGATCGCCGTAGCCACGGCGAACGGATGGACGTCGGCGCCACCGGGCAGCCTGCCGGTGCCCGCATAGAGACCACGCTTGAGCCTCACGATCCAGCCTGCGTCCGCGAGCCGGCGCAGAGTGGCAGCGACCGCGGACTCGGGTACGCCGGCGTCCGGGGCCATCCGCTTAGCGTCGGCGATCGTGAAG
Source organism: uncultured Thermoleophilia bacterium (assembly GCA_964538465.1). GTDB lineage: Bacteria > Actinomycetota > Thermoleophilia > UBA2241 > UBA2241 > UBA6103. Next base: position 8,461 of record CAZIGT010000033.1, read on the forward strand.
ATGTAGGCGCCGGAATCGGCAAGGCGAGAGGCGAGCGCGATGCCCCGTCCCAGTGCGTATCCTCGTGTGCGAGAGGTCTGATCCATGTTGTGATTGTACATCGTCAATGACGGATTATGTCATTAACGTTGTCTGACAACGACAGCGGCCACGCCGCCGCCTCGATTGCGGGCGTATCGCTGATCCGCCGATTCGGCGCGACAGGTGTCGGTGAACGCCTAGCAGCGACGCCCGGTAGAACTCCACTCTGTTGTGTCCGGGCAGCACTCGACCTCCGGTGCTCAACGAATCGCCTGCCCCTCGAAATGCGGGGAGCAAGACGAACGTAGAGGTCGAAGGCGTCACGTAGCAAGGGTCACAATCGCCAAGCGTGGTAGACGATTGGGCGGCGCGGCTGGGCGTCGCCGTCGCCCTGGCGGCCATGCGCGCACGCGCGCAGGCCGGCGGCGTGGCCGTCTAGTCCAGCCCGAGGCGGGCGAGCTGCGTGGCCAACTCGCCCGCGTCTATCCGCATGTACGCTGCAGCGTCCTCCACGCTGAGACGGCCTCGCTCGATCGCCGCGAGTGCCCACGCCCGCATCGCCTGAGGCACGCGCAGAACGGCCGGCGTCCCGTACCGCCCGGGCGGCAGGCAGTCGGCGGGCGTCAGGTGCGAGAGCGTGTCGCGCAGGCCGCCCAGGAACGCTTGCCGCGGCAGGAGCTCCCACTCCGACGCATGCATCTGTTGCCTGACTCTGGCGAAGCGCTGCGAGTTGAGGCGGCCCGCCGCGCGTGAGCGGAACAGGGCCGACCAGGCGCTGATGCCGAACGCATTGCCCAGCTCGAGCAGGGTCTCGAGCTCCGGCCGTGGATCGCCGCGCCGTTCGTACCAGCGCTCGACGGCGCGCACCGGTGCCAGGAATTCTTCCGCGAAATCGTTGGCGGCGGCCTCACGCGGGTTGTTGCGGTTCCACTCGATGCGCTCGTCCACCACGTCTCCGTGCCCCAGGACCACATGACCAAAAGCGTGCGCCAAGGCGTAGCGCTGCAGGATCACCGGGCGGGCTGCGTTGACGACGATGAAGGGGATGGTGTCTACGACGATCGCGGCCGAGACCGGCCGTTCGGAACTGACTCGTCCGGCCGAGCCGTCCGCCGCGGCCGAAGCGTTCGAACCGGCCGTATATCTCGCCGGCCGCGCCACCACTACCTGGATGCCGAGGCCGTCCTCAAGCAGGGGCACTAGGTCGGGAACGGGACCGTCGCCTGGCTCGACGTGCAGCTCAGTGCGCCAGAACCGTGCCACGCGGTCGAAGAGGACACGGCCGCCCAGTGAGCCGCGCTCGACCGGCTGCACCGGATAGGCGAAGCGCTCTGGCCGGCCTTCGGCGGAGTGGCCGGTGCTCCAAGCGAGTATCGGCTCCTGGTCTCCGGCCAGCCGGCGCAGCTCGAACCAGTCGCGAGCCACGTCCGCGAGCTGCTGCTCCAGGCGATCCGGCTGGGTACGCGAGGTCGCCTGCTCGCCCACCGGAGCTGCGCGGCGCGCCGACCGGCGGACCCCTCGGATGGGGAGGCCGGATTCCGGTGCGCGCATCGCCTGCCGTGTGTGCCAAGCTTCACGGGCGTAGTTGGCGGCGGAAGCCTCCGGTGAGACCGCCGCGGCGGAAGGCTCTGACACGACCCCCGCGGCGGTGGCCTCCAGTACGGCGTCCATGACGGCGCCGGCCGGCGCTTGCGTCGTGGCGGGGGCGCGGAGTGCGGCCCCCGGCGCGGCTGGCAAGGGCTGCGAAAGTAACGGCATCTCCTCCGCGCTCACCATGAGCGCTTGGGTTCCCGCAAGCGCCCCCGGTAGCAGGTCGTCGGCAGTGACATGGAAGGCGTCCGCGAAGCGCTGGAGTTCCTCGGCGGCCACGCGCCGTCTGCCCGCCTCGATGCGGCTCACGGCTGACTGATCGAGTCCTACCCACTTGGCGAGCTGGCGTTGGCTCCATCCCTGCTGCTCGCGGAGGCGGGCGATCGTTGCACCAATGTCTTCGCGATGCCCATAGCGCATCAGTGCCTTCACCTCCATGCGCTCGCGTGAATCCCCCGTGTACCCGACGTCAGTGTACGCGATGCGCGGGGACATGTTGTTCCGAGGGGCGGTCGCCGGGCGTGCCCGGGGACTGCCACACAGACTGCCACACGGACTGCCCAACGGACTTGACAGCGATGCTATTCTAGCATCACGCTGAGAAGGACCGTCAGTGCAATGATGTTGTGACGACATGCGCCGGCGTTGTGCGGTCGCTGGGTCCAGCATCGCTGGCTACGTGGCCGCAGCACCGCCAAAGCACGGAGCACGGAACAGGGAATGGAGGCACAAGATGAAGAGCGAGCAGAACGTGATCACCGGAGCGCAGCTCATCGAGGGCATGCGTCTGGGCGAACGGCAGACCGAGGGCCCGCTGGCGCTCTTCCCACTGTTCATGAACGGGAACGGCGGCCGACTGGGACGCAGCAAGACCCCGGACGGGGGCGGCGCCGGTGAGAGCGGGACGGGGCGGCCGACACAGCCTCCCTACTACATCACGCTGCGGCAGGCGCTTGCCGAGGGCCGCGCGCAGATCACCGAGGTCAGCGAGGGCGGGTCCGTACCCGAGCTGCGGGTCGTCAACAAGAGCGATACGCGCATCCTTCTGCTGGACGGCGAGGAACTGCGCGGCGCCAAGCAGAACCGCGTGCTCAACACCACCATCCTCGTCGACAAGTTCTCCACCCTTGAAGTGCCGGTGAGCTGCACCGAGCGCGGGCGTTGGTCCTACGCGTCCCGGGAGTCCGCCGAAAGCGACTACATCGCGGAACGGCGGGTGCGGAGCGTGATGAGATCCAGCGTCCACGAAGCGTTGGTGTGCGGCATGCCCGTCCGCGCGGATCAGGGGGCTGTGTGGGACGAAGTGGACGCGCTGCATGGGAGGCAGGGGACCATGTCGCGCACAAGCGCCATGCGCGACTCCTACGAGTCAAAGAAGATCGATCTGGATCGGCTGGTCGCAGCCTTCCCTCTTCAGGAGGAGCAGAAGGGGCTGCTCGTTCTGCACGGCTCTCGGGTCGTGGGCTTCGACGTCGTGTCGCGGGCGCCGCAGTACGCGGAGCTTCACGACAAGCTGCTGCGCAGCTACGTGTTCGAGGCGCTGGTGTCCGGTGGCGAGCCCGGCGGTCGGGATGTGGCCGACGCGTTCCTCGAACGGGTCGCGAGTCTGCCCGGCCGGCGCTACAAGAGCCCCGGCCTCGGCTGGGACGTACGCTTCGAGGACCACGGCGTGATCGGCTCCGCGCTCGCCTGGCGTGGTCACGTGCTGCACGCCGCGTTCTTCAACGTCGGCGGCCCGAGTGGCATGGTCGACAGGTCGCCGCAACCGCAGCATCGGCCGGACTGGCGCATGGCCCACGCTCGCGAGCGCGCCCGGCGGCGCCAGGTGCGCTGAAGCAGACCGGTGCGAGACGCGCGGCAGCGCGAGGCGCGCTGGACTGAGCAGGCCTTGCGAGCGCGCCCGGCGGCGCCAGGCGCGCTCAACTGGGCAGGCCTCGCAAGCTCGGCTCGATGCAGCCGTCGTGGACTCTGAGGCCAGAATCATCGCCGAGCCGTCCAAGCGGCCCGTGACCATCGAGGGGGTCATCTTCAGCCCAGTGTGACAGTGTCGATGCTTATCCAGAGTCGTGCGTCAAGGTTCGGATTGACCCTTCAAGCTGTCCCCTCGGGCTGATATCCTATTCAATCGACCGACCTGACTAGTATGAGCGGACGTGGAAGCCGCGCCTCGCTCGCGTCAGGTGTGGGGCAGACGGAGAGGTACGCAGCATGGTGGCGTCCGTTGCACCGGTCGGCTTCATCGGAAACACCGACTACGACTGGTTCCGCTACCTTCGAGCGCGGGAGCCGCATCCCGACGAGGTCAACTTCTGGCAGCCGTCGGGCAACACGCAGTTCCGCGCTATCCCGCCGGGAGCGCCCTTCTTCTTCAGGCTCAAGCATCCCCACAACGCCATCGCCGGCGTCGGGTTCTTCGCTCGCTTTCAGAGGGCCCCGGCCTGGTTCGCTTGGGATTCGTTCGGGGACCTGAACGGCGCGCCCGACTTGAGCGCGATGCTGGCCCGTATCAGGAAGTATCGGTCAAGCGAGTCCCTCGAGGACGTCGCTCGACCCGACGGCTTCATCGTTGGCTGCATCACGATCACGCAGCCCACATTCTTCGCGGACGGCCAGTGGGTGAGAGAACCCAGGGACTGGCATGCCAACATCGTGCGCGGCGCTCGGATCGACCTTCTTCATGGTGAGGGTCAGCGCATCTTCGCGGAGTGCCTCGAGCGCATGCGAGCAACGCATCCGGCAGAAGCGCTCGAAGCTGCCGACGCTGCGCGCAAGGGCAAGGCGGTGCTCGTGGAGCCGCGACTGGGTCAGGGTACGTTCCGCATGGCCCTGGTCTCGGCGTACGACGGCGCTTGCGCGGTCACGCACGAACACTCACTGCCGGTACTGGAGGCCGCCCACGTCAAGCCATTCGGCTTGGGCGGCCCGCACAACCTGACCAACGGCATTCTGCTGCGCGCCGATGTCCATCGCCTATACGACAAGGGTTACGTGACAGTCACGGCCGACTACCGGTTCAAGGTCAGTGACCGGCTCATGGACGAGTTCCACAACGGCCGCGAATACCTGCGCTACCGCGAGGCGGTGATCGCCCTACCGTCGGCTGTCGTGGAGCGGCCCAACCGGGAACTGCTCGACTGGCACGCGAGCGAGGTGTTTCTCGGATGACCGCCGACCAGGGACTCCTCAAGAGCACCGGCGCCGGCAACCTCTTCATGGTCTTCGGCGAGCCCGACCTCGAGCTGCGCACCCTGCCAGACGGCAAGCTGCAGGTGGAGCTCCGCGGCCTCGATGTCTACGACCCCACCACGGGCGAGATCCGCAGCAACACCACCGACGGGATCGTCTGCTGGTTCATCGACACGGACTACAACGAGGAGAGCTTCTTCGTCCGGCACGCCTACTTCACCGGCGCCGACGAGCCCTACAAGAAGCACAAGCGCGCCCTGCGGGCCGCGAACGACGAGGCGGTTTGGTCAACGCTCTATGCGACCGGGAGCCGGCCCTTTGAGGCTCCGTCAACCGGCAAGATCGCGGTGAAGGTGATCAACCACTACGGGGACGAGGTGCTGAAGGTGTACCAAGTTCCGGGAGTCACCAAGTGAGACTGGAATCATTCTCGGTCCGCAACTACCGAAGCATTAGGCAGGCAGCCCGGGTTCCCGTACGGGCGGGCGTGACCGTTCTTCTCGGTCCGAACAACGAAGGGAAGAGCAATATCCTGAGGGCCCTCGCGCTAGCCGTCGACACCATCGACTCAGCTGGCCAAACGCACCGATCTGGGCGCCCGTTTCTTACCCGTACAGGCGAACTCGCAGGCGGTCAACTCCGCCTCATGCATCGCAGGGGAGCGGCTGACTACGACTGGAATCGTGACTACCCTCGCGATCTCCAGGACCTCGATCCATCCGGCGAGACAGTGATTCGTCTGACGTTCGCACTCACACAGCAGGATTGCCTGGAGATTGCACAGGAGACAGGTCATCGGATTACTGGATCGATTCCTATTGAGCTCTCTTTCGGGGCTCGTGGCGTTCGGTTCCGGGTGCCCAAGAAACGATGGGGCCATGAGCTATCCCGACAGTTCGGCCCCATTGCGTCGTTCATTAGCTCCCGGACTCGCTTGGAGTACATCCCGGCAGTTCGTACTCATCAACACGCGACGCGTGTAATTGACGAACTGCTGGCCACCCGTCTGGCCGTTCTTGAAGACGATGAGCGATATGTGGACGCTGTCAAGACGATCACTCAGCTGCAGGAGCCCGTCCTTCGTCAGGTGTCTGAGGAGATGACCGAGGCTCTACAGGTCTTCCTTCCAGCGGTACGAAACGTGAGCGTCGAGCTATCTCAAGACCTGAGGTATCAGCGCCTCCGCGAACCTAGCGATGTCATCGTGGACGACGGTGTTCCGACGCCGTTGGCCACGAAGGGCGATGGGGTCATATCGCTCGCGGCCATCGGCCTGATGCGTCGTGGCACTCGCCGGAGCCGGGTACGTCAGGCAATACTGGCAATTGAGGAGCCAGAGTCCCACCTGCACCCTCAGGCCGTGCACCTACTGCGCGACGCAATGTACGACATCGCAAGGAATCAGCAAGTCATCATCACAACTCACAGCCCGCAATTCCTGGAGCGCTCATCACCGTCAGCCAATGTCCTAGTGCGCGCAAACAGAGCTAGACCAGCACGCAGTCTGCGGGAGATTCGAGATGCGCTCGGCGTTCGAGTGCAAGATAACCTGTTTTCTGCCGAGACGGTCCTCTTTGTCGAGGGGACGACTGACCACAATGCGCTCCAAGCTCTGCTGAAATGGCGTTCCGAGGCTATGACCGCCGCCCTCGACGACGGCCTTCTCGCGATGCAGCCACTGGGGGGTTGCTCGAGGCTGGCAGCGAGTGTGTATGCAGTGGACCGCTCAGTGATGAAGTGGCACTGCCTGCTCGACAACGACAGGGAGGCCCGAGAGTGCTTCCTCAGACTCGAACATGAGGGACTGGCACGGCCCGCCCAAGTAACGTACACGGTTCTCGGGCAAAGGGCCGAGAGCGAAATTGAGGACTGGTATCGCTTGGAGGTCTACAAACAGGCCTTCACCAGCCGGTTTGGAGGAATCCTCGATTCGGCTGCGTTCCAGAGAGCCAGAGGCAAGTGGTCATCCAGAGTTGCGAATGCCTTCACACAGGCAGGCTTACCATGGTGTGACTACGAGTTCGATGCCAAACGACTTGTGGCTGACTGCGTTGCAGCGGCTCCCGCAGACGCATTGAAGCACGAGGCTTTGGCACCCTTGGACATGCTAATCGCCAAGATTGCGCCACCCAACCCGTGATGCTCACTAGACGATTCGACGCCCATGGAGCATTGGGATGAAGCGCGGCTTCATTGCCAACACCGACCTCGGCTGGCTCTCGCACATCTTGCGCCGCGCCAAGAGTGTCTGTCCTCCGCCTGTGACTACCAAGAACTGCGAAATGGACTTCGTGCCCGAGGAATGCTCGCCGGGTGGGCCGAGCGTCGCGCCTGCTGATCGACGCCGGACGTGAAGATCCTGGACATGGACCTGGACTTCTTCCAGACGGGCATCGTGCACTGGCCCCAGGGAGACGGACGTCCTGATGTCAGTGACTACCCTCCGTGGTCTCATGAGCAGGTGGAGGAGTTCCTCGAATCGTCGTGCGGTCTTGACCAGCACCGGCCCTTGCCGGGAGGCCTTGTCGATACTCATGACACCGTCTTCCACTGCTGGAACCGACAGATAGATGCTGGGACTCTGTCTGCTCCGTTCGACGTCGTACACATCGATGCGCACGCGGATCTCAGTATGGGCTCCGCGGGATGGAGTCATGTCTGCTTTGACCTGTTGCACAAGCCACCCCTGCACAGAGCGAGCGCGGCGGGCGAACTCGTGTGCGAAGCCGACTTTCTCCTGTTCGCCATTGCCTGTCGCTGGGTGAGGCGAGTGACGTACGTCTACCATCCCGCCGCGAGGCTGCAGGACGACCTGCCAACGGATCTGATCGGCGTGCTGTTCAAGGGCTGCGACAGGACGTCCGGCGTCATCGAGCTACCCTGTTTCAACGCAGAGGACCGGTGCCGCGGTGTGACCGACGGTCGGATTCCGCCGATACGCCGCGAGCCCCCGGTGCTCTTCAGTGCCGTCCCTCATGACAGCTTCGCTGCGAAGGGTGACTTCGATTTCGCGTACCTGAGCATGTCACCGCGCTACACCGCACCAGCCGCAGATGACCTACTCGACGTCTTCCGCCGCTACATCCGGTTCGAGGGGTTGAGCGACTGCTTAGCTAGCACGCGGCGCAGCAGTCCTTCCACAACTCGGTGAACGGCGCCCCTCAGGGCTGTCTGCTGGAAATGGAATACCGACGAACGGATGGTCTGCCATGAGCAAGTACGACACGAATCTGGCGTCGGAGTACTACGTTCTCGCCTGTCTCCATCGCCTCGGCATCACTGCGTCTCTGACGCTCGGCAACAAGAAAGGAGTCGACATCCTTGTGGCTCGCGCGTCAGGCGATGCGGTGACTGTAGAGGTCAAGGGCGTCGCCAAACGCTACGACTGGCCGGCAGGCAACATCCAGAGTGCGAATCCTGAGCGTCATTTCGTCGTGCTGGTGTGCTACGAGGGCAAGATCGAGCGACCCGAGATGCCACCTCCGCGCGTGTGGGTGAGTAGCGTCCGACCACGTGGTGTACGAAGAGATTCAAGA
>CAZIGT010000034.1:0-16493 GCA_964538465.1 uncultured Thermoleophilia bacterium
GTCTCCGGGGAGTGCACAGCGCCCGTGCCCTTGCTGTTGTGCGCGTGTCGTGACCGGTGGGAGGGCGCCGCGAGGCGCACTACGGGCGGGGCGGTGAGGCTTGGGGTGAGGCGGGCGCAGGCCCGCTGAGGGGAGGGGTGATCAGGCGCGCGGGGCGCGCCACCAGCGACGAACGGAGACGATGCTGCTGGCAGTCACGATCATGCGAGACACTCTACCACAGGCGGTCAAGTGGCTGCCCGCAGCCTGTCTTGACCGCGGCGCCGGTGCAGTGCCTGCGCGGCCGCAAGCTGTGCGATACTGGCCGCAGCCGGACATGACCTATCCGGGGCCAACGGACGGCCGGAGCGAGGAGGTCGTCGTGAAGGGCTACGGACCCGCGCAACCCCACGAGACACGCCGGTTCGCCGGGGAGCCGACGTTCCTGCGCCTCCCCCACGTGACCGGCGTCGACGGGGTGGACGTGGCTGTGATCGGCGTGCCGTTCGACGCCGACAGTCGCTGGCGGACAGGCACGCGCTTCGGCCCCACGGCCATCCGCGAGGCGTCGCTCGGCGTACGGCCGTTCTACGATCCCGCACAGCGCGTCGCTCCGTTCGACCACCTCTCGGTGGTCGACGCGGGCGACGCGCATGTGGTGCCGGGGTTCCTCGATCGCAGCTTCGACAGGGTCGCGGAGCGGCTGCGGGAGCTGCACGCGACCGACGTGGTGCCGCTCTGCCTGGGTGGCGACGCGAGCATCATGCTGGCGGAGCTACGGGCCGCGGCGAAGCGGCACGGTCCACTGGCCCTCATCCTCTTCGATGCGCACACAGACACCTGGGACGACTCTGCCGGCGAGCACTACGCGCACGGTACCGTCGTCCGCCGGGCCGCCGAAGAGGGGCTGATCGATCCCGCCCGGTCGTTCCTGTTCGGCGCCCGTGGCGGCACGTCGAGCCCCACGGAGCTCGAGGAAGCTCGCGCCATGGGCTTCACCGTGGTGCCGTCGGACGACCTGGCGCAGTCCAGCAGCGCGACGGCCGAGGCTGCGACGTCCGGCGTCGCCGGCAAGGCGTTCCTGAGTTTCGACGTGGACTTCGTGGACCCGGCCTTCGCGCCGGGCGTGAGCGCCCCGGAGGTCGGAGGTCCCAGCTCGATGCAGGCGCTGGCTCTTCTCCGCAGCTGCCGCGGCCTTCGCATCGCCGGCGCCGACGTGAACTCCGTGGTCCCTGAGCACGATCCCGGGCACATCACGGCCGCGCTGGCGGCCACGGTCGCCTTCGAGATCATCGCGCTCATCGCCTGCGAGCGGCAGGAGCGGGAACGCGACGGCGGCCGGGTGGACGAGGCCGGTGGCCGGGCAGATGGGGCCGGCGCGTCGTGAGCGCACCGGTCGCCGCAAGCCTGCGCGTGGCCTGCGTGCAGCTCAACACGCAAGATGACAAGGCCGCGAACATGGCCGCCGCCACCGGTCTCGTGGAGCGAGCGGCAGCGGATGGCGCCCGGCTGATAGTGCTTCCCGAGACCTGGAACTACAAGGGCACGCACCAGGGCATCCTCTCCGCGGGGGAGCCTATAGACGGCCCCAGCAGCTCGCGCATGCGCGAGCTTGCCGGACTGCATGGTGTCTACCTGCTCGCCGGCTCGTTCTTCGAGCTCACCGAACGGCCGGGTCGCTTCTTCAATACCAGCGTCCTTTTCGGTCCGCGGGGCGAGCGACTGGCGGTGTACCGCAAGATCCATCTGTTCGATGCTGTTTCGGACACCGAGGTCCACCGGGAATCGAACGTCTTCGACAGTGGAGACAGGATCGCGACGGCAGAGGTCGACGGCGTGCGCGTGGGGCTGTCGATTTGCTACGACCTGCGCTTCCCAGAGCTCTACATGCGACAGGCCCTGCGCGGCGCGCGTGTCTTGCTGGTGCCGTCGGCGTTCACGGCTCACACCGGCGCCGCCCACTGGCATGTTCTGCTGCGGGCTCGTGCGATCGAGACGGGGTGCTTCGTGGTGGCGCCGAACCAGGTGGGCTTCCACGCCGAGACGAGAGAGTGCTACGGACACAGCCTGATCGTCGATCCATGGGGTCGGGTGCTGGCCGAGGTCGAGGGCGGTGTGGGCATGTGCATGGCCGACCTCGACCTCGCGCTCGTCGATCAGGTGCGGGCGGCGATACCGAACTTGCGCCATCGCCGCCCGGACGTGTACGCGGACGGCTGAAGCCGCCGCCTGACGGTGGCGGTGTCGCGTGTCGTGTCCGGTGACGCGGCTCCGGACGCCGGCCTTCGCAGTGGCCGTGGAGGCTGAACGCTGCTGTCAGCCGACGAGTGCCGTCAGCCGGCCGGGGGGCCGCCGAGGACACGGCGCCGCTCACGGACGAAGGCCGCGAGCAGCTCGTCGCGCAACCGACACAGCTCGTCGTACTCGTCGGCGTCGGCGGCCGCTCCGGCGCCGGACAGCAGGTCGGCCTTCTCCTGTGGCAGGCCGGCGGCCAGGACGTCCGCCGTGTCCGGCGGGATCTCGACCCAGGTGGCCAGATCCCGCAGCATGCCCTCCTTGACCGCGGCCAGATGCTCCACGTGGCCGCGGATACCGCTGCGGCCGCCGCCGAGGTCGTAGATGAGGTGCGGGCCCATGGCCGCCCAGCGCAGCCCGGGTCCGCTGCAGATGGCCTTGTCGAGGTCGGCGACGCTGACCACGCCGCTGCGCACAAGCTCGATGGCCTCTCGCCAAAGGGCGGCGGAGATGCGGTTGACGATGTAGCCGGGTATGTCGCGCCCCAGGACGACCGGCTCCTTGCCGGCGGCGACGTAGAAGCGGCGGGCGCGTTCCAGGGTATCCGGGGCGGTGAGCGCGCCGGGGGCGAGCTCCACGAGTGGCACCAGATGCGGGGGGTTGTAGGGATGGGCGGCCAGCGTGCGTTGCGGACTGGCCGCCGCCGTCTGTATCTCGCTGATCGACAGCCCCGACGAGCTGGTCGCGACGAGGGCGTCCGGCGGCGCGAGCCGGTCGGCGAGCGCGAACAGCTCGCGCTTGGTCTCGAGGTCCTCGCGCACACACTCCTGGACATGGGCGACGCCGGTGAAGGCGGCCGCGGGCTCTGTCGTGGCCGTGAGGAGCTCCAGGCCGTGTTCGACGGCTTCCGCGTCCGCCAGGCCGTTCGCCGCCAGGCAGGCGGCGGCAGCACGGGCGCCTTCCAGGGCGGGATCGAGGGCGTCTCGATGGACGTCGAACAGGCGCACGGGGAAGCCCGCGGCAGCGAAGAGGCCGGCCCAGCTGGCGCCGGTGAGGCCGGCGCCGGCCACTGTGACGGGGCCGAAGGCGTCGGCCGGCCCCGTCGCGGTCTCAGCCGGCGTGTCTGGAGCCGGCCACGCGTAGCGTGATGAGAGCGCGGGCGGCGGCGGCCCGGGTGCGGGGCGAGACGCGGGCTTCTCGGTCACTGACTACGCGGGGCGGAGCGGCGGGTCATGGTGTCGGCGGGGTCGGTGCGATCGACGGTCAGTCGCTCGCCGACTTGGGTCGCCGGCCTCGGTATGCAGCCACGATGAGTCCGATGACGAAGCCGGCAAGTACGCCCACCCCGGCGCCGACACGCCAGTCCATGCCGGACTTGGCGGTGGGCACTGACGCCTCGTTGGTGACCGAAGGCATCTCGACGTCCTTGGCAGTGACTAGGTTCAGACGGTCGGCCTGCAGCTCCGTGGCCACCGCGCTGCGCGTCTGGGCGACCGACTGGAGGATCGTCATGTACGGTGCTCCGGCGAGTGCCTTCTCTTCGGCGCCGCCGCCGGACTCCGCGATACGCGCGAGCGCCGCCTCTGCGGCTTCGGCTCGCGCGTCGAGTGTCTTAATCTCCGCCTCTGCCTCCGCCACCCGCTCTTCCAGCAGAGCGATTTTCTCCTCCGCGTAGCCGGCAAGCTCGGTGGCCAGGGACTCGGCCACGGCCGTGGCGCCAGCCGCCGCCGCCTCAGCATCTCCCCACGCAACGTGCACGATGACGAAGTTGACCGGCTGGCTCGACGACTTGCCTACCTGGCTGGGAATCTCCACGTCGGTGGCGCGGCGCAGCTTGCTCTCCGTCCAGGGGTCGCCGGCTGCGGCGGCGGCTGCGGAGAGGACACCCTCGCTCGTGCCGAGCTCGGCCGCGGCACGGGGGTTGGTCTGCAGCGACGGGATGTCGTTGCCGAGGGAGTTGAGCGGCTGACCCAGATAGACGCCGCTGGTGGCGTCGTAGGCGTTGGCGCTGATACGGGCTATCAGGGCGCCGGCGAACGCGCCCACCACGACCAGGATGACTATGATCCACCAGCTGCGGGCCAGCATGCGCCCGAAGGCGCCGAGGTCGATGTCGAGTTCGTCGCGCTCGGCCATGTCGGAGGCATCATACCTTGTCGAGCCCGGAAGGCCCGCGAATGGACGAGCGGTCTGGGCAGCGCGTGACGCGCGGACGGGTCGGCGGGCTGCACGTGGTGCGCGGACGGGTCAGGGCGCGGCGAGGGCGGCGCGCACGTTCGCCGCGCGCTCGTGCGCGCCGCGCACGCACCCGCAGATACGCTCGACGTCTTCGTCGGTCAGCGAGCCGTAGAGCGGCAGCGAGACGATCTCGTCGGCCAGCCTGGCCGTCACCGGCAGCCGCTCTTCGAAGGCCGGGCCCACGTCGGCGAAGGCGAGCAGCCTGTGGGCCGGCGGGTCGTAGTAGGCACGCGTCGGGATGCCCTCGGCTCCCAGGACCCTCACCAGCTCGTCGCGCGAAAGGCCGAAGTCGGCTGCGCGGACGGTGATGGAGAGGTCCTTGTACGAGCAGCGGTCCAGCGGATCGACGCGCTGGAAGGCGATCCCTGGGAGCTCGTCGAAGGCTTGGCGGTAGACCGTTGCCAGATGGTTGCGGCGCTGCGCCTCGGCTTCGAGCAGGTCGAGGCCGGCGATCCCGAGGAGCGCATTGGACTCGGCGAGACGGGCATTGAGCCCGGGGAAGATCGCATTGTAGTCGCCGGGGTTGCCGTACTCGCGCCCCACCGTGACGTGCTCGGCCACGGCATCGTCGTCGGTGGCTACCACGCCTCCCTCGCCCGTGATGAGGAGCTTGGTGGGGGAGGTGCTGAACGCCTGCGCCAGCCCTTCGCGGCCGACCGGCGCGCCGCGGCGCAAGGCGCCGAACCCATGCGCCGCATCGTAGACGACCGGGATGCCGGTGCGTGTCGAGACAGCGTCAAAGGCGTCCGTGTCGGCGGGCGTGCCGAAGACGTGCACCGGCACGATGACCCCCTCGTCGCCGGTGATGCCCTCGCGCTCGATCACAGCCTCGACCGCGGCCGGGTCGAGGGACCACGTCTCGGGGTGGACGTCGCAGAAGACCAGGTCCAGGCCGGCCCAGCTCGCCGCCATGGCGGTGGCCATGAAGGTGAAGCTGGGCAGTATGGCTCGGCGACCGCGGAAGCCGTCGAAGATGAGCATGAGGCCCGCGGTGCACGAAGAGACGGCGATGGCGTGACGCACGCCGAGATGCTTCGCCAGACGCTCCTCGTACTCGCGCAGGGCATCGCCCTTGGTCAGGGCGCCCGTCTCGAAGCACTGCGCCCAACGGGGGCCGACGGCGGTGTACGACGGCAGCGTCGGCTTGAGTTGGCGCAGGCCGTTCGGGTAGGCAGCCGGTCCGCCGAGTATGGCGAGCGTGTCAGCGGTCACAGGGTCTCCTTGCTTCGTGGCGGCCGGTCGTCCGCGGGCGCCGGGTGTGCGCGGCGGCCTATATGCCGGTCCGCCGCATCCTATCGGACCGCCTGTGGCAGCCCAAACGACCGCGCCTTGCGACGTGCGCCGCTGCGGTGGACACGCTCTGGCAGGCGGGTCTGTCTGGCAGGGAGGTCCAGAAGGCGGATTCGTCCGGAAGACAGCTCCAGCGGGCAGGCATGTCCGGCAGGTGCGTTCGCCCTATGGCCCGCTGCGGAGGGCCGACGCCGGGCGGAGAGGATCGTTAGGCCGGGAGCGGCGCGCGGTAGGCGGGGAAGAAGCCGCCGGGGTCTTCCCCGCCGGCAGCGTGCCAGGCCGCGACGGCTTCATCATAGGCGGGGTGGTCGTGCACGCAGCGGCCCATGTGGAAGCGTGCTCGCAACGGCGAGAAGCCGGCCTTGAAGCGGAAGAGCTCGTCTTCGCCGCCGGCGCGGAACCCACCGCCCAGGTGCATCGCCTTGGCGCCCAGTTCGGCGCCCCAGTCCATGGCGCCCACGAAGAGCAGGTTGTTGGGGCGCTCGGCGAGGGCAGCCGCGTCTGAGCCGCCGAGGTGGTAGTGGATGGCGTGCCGCGAGCGCAGGAAGAAGGCTGCGGCGACGATCTCGCCCTTCGGCTCTCCAGGGGCGGAGGGGGCTGAAGCGACCGGAGAAGACGAGGTCCGGACCATAGAAGCAGCCGGGGTGCCCGGCCGGCGCACCGTGAGCAGCGCGGCGGCATCGCCGAGCAGCTCGCGACAATCGCGGAAGTAGCGCGGCGGGAAGAGGTAGTAGTCGCTGGCTTCCCGCCGCCGCATCGTGTCCGTGTACAGCTCGATGAACCGGGCCCACGCCTCGTCGCTCGTCTCGACGCCGAAGGTGAGCCCGGCACGCTCCGCCTTGCGCAGATTACGCCGGGTCGACGATGACAGAGCGGCTCGATGGTCCTCGGGTGTCGACAGCCGGCACCAGACCGTGACATTGGCCGGTACCACGTCGACGGGCGGGCGATCCCCGGCGCACGCGGCTGCCGGAGAGGGTGATTCCACGTCGGCGTTGGCCGCAGCCGGGGTGATGGGCTCGGCGGTCGCGGCGCGAGTGGCCGCCAGGCCGAGTTCCGTCTGCAGGAGCGGGTGGAAGCGGATGAACTCGCTGACCACGCCCTGCGCGCGGCACCAGGCGGAGAGCTCGGCTCGAAACGCGGCGAGCAGGCGGTTGCGGGCTGGAGAGACACCGGTGTCGATCGAAGGAGTACGGTCGGCGATGGGAGCGGTGAGATCGCAGGGCGAGGTCGTCGCGGCGCTCTGAGTGGGCGCTCCTGCATCTTGAGCGGCCGTCTGAGGCTCGTCCGGCAGGCCTGGCGGCTCTTCCCCGCGCACGGTCGCGAGCGGGCCGCCGTAGCCGTAGGCGCTGGTGATGTCGTAGCGGCCGCGCCAGGTGCCGGCCGGGCCGGAGCGGAAGGCCGGCGCCGTGTCCAGCGGCCGCAACAGGAACGGGTACACCACGACGCCGTGATCGCTCTCGAAAACGGCGCCGCGGGCGGCACCGTCGCCATTGCGCTGCCAGACGAGGTGGTAGGCGGAGGTGAAGTAGACGTCCTGCAGCTGCAGCGGCAGGCTGTGCAGCGCCGCATCCCACGCGGCGCCGTTGCGCTCCAGATCGAGGATGCGCAGCGCCATCAGCGCGCGGGCGCTGCGGGACCGCCGGGTCGTTCGGTCACTAGGCCTGGAGACGGCCGCGCGGGCGAGGCGGGGCCGGGAATCGGGGCAGCGGGTGGTCCCGCGAGCGAGGCGGGGCCGGGACTGGGTACTGGATCCGGCCCCGCATCCGGGTCGACCGGCTCCACGTCCTCCAGGAACTCCTCACTCACGTCGTTGGTAGAGCCGCGCCGCAGGAGAACCACGGGCACTGTGGCCAGGATGATCTTCAGGTCGGTCCACAGCCCGATCCTGTCGACGTACTCGTTGTCGAAGGCGATCATCTGCGAGCGGCGCAACGTATTGCGCCCGCGGATGGCCACAAAGCACGTGACGCCCGGTTTCACGGTGAGGCTCTTGTCGTACAGGTGACCGTAGCGACGCACGATGAATGGCAGGTTCGGCCGCGGCCCCACAAGGCTCATGTCGCCGCCGAGCACGTTGAATACCTGCGGCAGCTCGTCAAGGCTGGTGGCGCGCAGGAAGGCGCCGGCCCTGGTGATACGCGGGTCGTTGTCCTCCAGGTAGTAGCCCTTGCCCTGGTTGACGGCTCCCACGACCATGGTGCGGAACTTGAATATGCGGAAGACGCGGCCGCCGCGGCCCACACGCTCCTGCCGGAAGAAGACCGGCTTGCCGCTCGTGACGCGGACCAGAGCGGCCAACACCGCCAGCACCGGCGAGATAAGCACGGCGACCGGGATGCCGACCCCGAGGTCGAAGACGCGTTTGCCGTAGCGCGCGTACAGGGTTTGCGTACGCGGCGGCGGCCAGGGACCGCTCGGGGGCACCGTGGGCGCTGTCGGGGGCTCTGCGGGGGCGTTCATGTGGTGGGTGCTGCGGGTCCGTTCATGCTCCGCGAACTCTACCGCCGCGAGAACAGGTAGCGTAGCGACGCCAGTGCAGGCATGGGGTCGTCGGCGGCGAACACGGCGCGCACCTTGGGCTTACGGTAGTCGCGCAGCACGTCGCCGATGTTCACCTCGCCGTTGCGGGCCATCTTGTAGGTGACATAGATGTCCTTCGCGAGATACGCCCAGCCGAGGTCGTCGCGGAACAGGCGGCACGTGACCGGGACCTGGCCGGTGAGGTCGGCGTAGGCCAGCCAGGCCATGTCGAAGCGGTCGTTGACTGCCAGGCCGAACCACACCGGCGGCCGCGTGTTGACCTCGAGGAGCTTGAACGTGTCGTCGCGGGCGTCGTACGCCATCTCCACGTGGGCGATGCCGCGATAGCCGGCGTGCAGAAGGAGGCGCAGTCCGAGGTCGAGGACGCGATCGTCGTGATCGACGGCGAAGTAGGCACTGGTGCCGAACTTGAGCGGGCCCTGACGGATCTTGCGGCCGACGACGCAGCCGAGCGGCCGCCCGTCCACCGAGATGTAGGTGAGCAGCGACCAGATGCGTTCCGAGGAATCCGGGATGAACTCCTGGACGAGGGTCTCGAAGCCGGCGTCGGTGGCCCGCCGCCACATCTCGACCGCCTCGTCCACGGTCTGGGCGACCATCACCTTCTCGCCGAAGTGCAGGGCGAAGTCCTGCCCTTCGACCGGCTTCAGCAGGAACGGGGCGCGGAGGCCGCTACTGCGGATGGCCTCCTCATTGTGCGCATGCACGGTCGCCGGAGCCGGCACGCCGGCGGCCGCGGCGACCTCCACCAGCCGCTCCTTGCGGCGCAGGCTGTAGGTGACGTCCGGGTCCGGCGGCAGCGGGAAGTCGGCGAACGTGGCGAGCTCGGCCTGGTTGCGCAGCACGAAGGCCACGTGGTCGTCGCGCTCGGGGATGAGCACGATGCGGCCGAGGTCGGCGCCGCTGCCGTTGCCGCCGGTCGCGGCCAGGCTGCCGGCCGCCCCCACGTATCCGCGGCGGGCGCTCATCTGCGCGATGCGCCGAAGGATGCCCATGGCGCGCGCGTCGCGCGCCTCGATCGGCTCGTCGACCACCATGTGCCGGCTGCTCAGGTAGCGCGAGCTGAGGCCGAAGTCGGTGTGGTGGAAGGCCATGCCGTGCACCGGAACGCCGCGGCGGCCGAGCGTGCGCTCGATGGACAGCGCCGCATGGAGCTGCCCGAGCACCACGGCCGGCTGCCGGGGCTCGAAGTCGACCAGGCAGCCGACGTCCGGCGGCTTGCGGCGAGGCATCCTGTACAGGTGCCGCGGTGAGTGCTCTGTGGGCGGCGCGGAGACTGTTGTGGCGTCGGTCATACGTTCTCTTCCCGGATGCTATGCGACTCGGCGCCGGCGGGGGTAGCGTCCGGACCGTCGCGGTCGGTGACGGCCGATTCGAGCGCCCTGGCGAGGCGGTCGGCCATCTTGTCGCGGTCGAACTCGCGCTCGGCGAGGGCGCGCGCGTTGTGGCTCATATGCTGCACCGCCAGCGGCTCGCGTGCCAGCGCCGCCAGGGTCGCGGCCAAGCCTGGGCCGTCACCCGCCGGTACGTAGGCGCCGGCGGCGTTCTCCTCGACGAGGCGCCGCAGCCACCCGTCCAGGTTGACGATCGCCGGCCGGCCGGCGGCCAGCGAGTCGAAGAACTTGTTCGGCGAGTTGGTCTGCAGCACTGGATAGGGTGCGAAGAGCGTGAGGGTGACGTCCGCCGCGCCGACAATGCCGGCCAGCTCGTGCTTGGGCACGGGGTCCAGGAAGCGCACGTTGCGCAGGCCGAGCGCGGCGGCGCGCGCCTGCTGGCGCGGCCGTTCGGCGCCGTCGCCGATGCACACGAAGGCGACGGCATCTTCCCCGGCCGCCTGCAGCGCGGCGGCCGCGTCGACGAGCTGAGCGAGCCCGTTGGCGCGGCCCATGGCGCCGGTGTACAGAGCCACGAACCGGCCCTCGAGGCCCAGCCGTTCGCGGAACCCCGCGTCAGTGACGTCTGGGCGGAAGAGGTCGAGGTCGCTGGCGTTGGGGATGAAGACGAGCTTGCCGGCGGGCACGCCGCGCTCCACGAGCGACTCCGCCGAGCCCTCACTGAGCACCACGACACGCCGTGCTTCACGGTAGAGCAGCAGCTCCAGTCGCTCGGCGGCCTGCAGCAGCAGGCGGCTGCGCAGCGCGCCGAGCTGCACGGGAACGGCCGGCCAGAGGTCGCGGATCTCGAAGACGAACGGCACGCCCTTGAGCCGCGAGACGGCCAGGCCGGGGATGCCGATGGTGAGCGGCGTGCTGGTGGCGAAGACGACGTCCGGCCGCGGCAGGGCCAGGCCGGCGACGGCTGCGGCGACCGTGAAGCCGGCGAAAGAGGCGATGCGCGCCGGCGTGCTCATGAAGTTCGAGTACGGCATGGCGATGTACACGACGTCGATGCCG
Organism: uncultured Thermoleophilia bacterium; assembly: GCA_964538465.1. Classification (GTDB taxonomy): domain Bacteria; phylum Actinomycetota; class Thermoleophilia; order UBA2241; family UBA2241; genus UBA6103. The sequence continues at coordinate 10,680 of CAZIGT010000034.1, forward strand.
TCCACCGTCTCGCGCGCCACGAACCGGCCCTTGGGGCGCTCGCTGCGGTCGTGCTCGAGCGCCCTCGTATCGCGGCTCACGATGGTGACCTGGTGGCCGCGCTCGACCAGCCGCCGGGCGAGCTCGTAGGAGCGCGTGGCGGTGCTGCGGCCGCGGGTGGCGAAGTACTGATGCAGGTAGAGGACGCGCATCAGGGTCGCCCCCCGGCACCCTTGACGTCCCAGAACACCTGGTCGTAGTAGCGGACCGTGCGGCGCGAGGTGCGCACGCGGCTCTGGACAGCCGGCAGGTCGTGGTCGCTGAGCTCGCCGAGCGCCCGCTTGATGCCGAGGTACGGCAGGTTGAAGTCCTCCTGGTATACGAAGGTGGAGACGCGCGGGTTGATCTCCAGTAGGTGATCGCCCTTGAACTGGATGTTGACGAACCAGTCAAGGGAGAGCTTACGGCAGATGTGTTCTGCTGCGGTCACCAGGTCCGGCCGCTCGACGGTCTTGAAGGCCATGGCCAGGCCTGTGTCGATGGCCTCGCGTGTCTTCACCTGGTGCAACAGCATGCGGCCGTTCTCGGCGAGGGCGTCGACGGTGTACTCCACGCCCTCGACGTACTCCATGAGCATGAGCCGCGGGAACGTGCGCCAGGCGTCTGGCGTCGTAGCAAGCGGGGCGTCTGGCGTTGGCGCGGGCAGGACGATGCCGGCGCCCGCGTCCTTGTCGCGGATCCCGTTGTCGTCGGACCCTGTCCCGTCGCCGCCAGCACCGCGCGGCACCGTGTCGGCGAAGAGCGCTACGAACTCGTCGAGCGTCATCGTGACGTCGCTCGGCCGCTCGTGCAGGAGCTGGCGCACGCGGTCGACGTCGGCGCGCAGCACGCGGAAGCCGCGCGACCCCTTGGCGACCGGCGGCTTGAAGCAGACGGGCACGTCCGGGTAACCGAGCTGCCGGGCGCCGGCGACGAACTCGTCCAGGCTCGCCGGCATGATGAGTCGCGGCTGCTTGACCGGAGTGCCGGCGAGAGCGGCGTGCATGGCCGCCTTATCGTTGCACGCGTCCACGGCTCGCGGCTCGGCGACCAGCACCTTGGTGCCGAGCCGCTCGAACACGGCCTTGTTGCGTGCCACCGGGACCACCTCGAGCGATGACTGCACGAACAGCACCTCCGGCCGCAGGCGCCGGACCACATCCTCCAATGCCGCGATGTACTCCGGATCCGTGCCCCACGGCACCACGCTGAAGTCGTCGCAGAGGAACCGCCCGACCGCGTCGGCACGGGCATCGACCCCGTGGATGACCATCTCGCGCTCGCCGTTGCCCTTGAGCATGCGGATGAGCGTGGAAGCCCCCGGGCAGCCGGAAGCCGTGAGGACGATGCTGACGGGCGTAGCGGTCATGCGGTCACGCTTCGGTGGGCGGCAGGCCGGTCTGGTACACGACGGTGCGTTGCGCCGAACCTCAGATGATCCAGCGGTAGAGCTCGAAGACCTCGGCCAGCTCGCAGCCCACGTCAATGGCACGTGTGAAGGCCAGGTTGCGTATGTAGTCCTCGCGGGCGTAGTTGCGGTGCTGCTGGCTGCGGTAGCAGTCGAGCGCGGCGACCTTGCGGTCTATGTGCCGCGCCTCGAGCCGCACGTAGACCTGATGCTGGAAGGTGAAGTTGTTCCAGGGGATCTCGTAGCCGAGCACCGTGGTGCGCTTGAAGGCACGGAGGCCCTCCTGGGCGATGGTGTTGTGGTCCTGGTGCACATCGTTGAGCGACGGCATGAGCACCAGGTCCGGCTTGAGCTCTGTCTGGATCTCGATGAGCTTCTCGAGGATGTCCTGGCGGTTGGTGGGGAAGGTGCGCACCTCGAAGTCGAAGACCCGCAGGTCTTCTTCGGCGATGCCGAGCTGGGTGGTGGCCTGACGGACCTCGGTGGCCAGGATGTCTTTCGGAAAGCCTTTGGGAACCGAGCGGGTGGCCGTGGAGAAGGCGACGTACGTGACGCGGGCTTTCTGCTCGACGAAGCGCGCCATGGTGCCGCCGCAGCCGAACTCGCCGTCGTCCGTATGCGGGGCGAGAACGAGCACGTTGGAGAACAGCTCGAGGTCCATAGGTCCCTACCTCCGGGAGCCCCGGCGCCGCGCCAGGAGCTCGGCGTAGAAGTCTACCAGACGGTCTTCGATGGCCTCCCAGCAGTAGCGCGCCTGCACGGCGGCTCGGGCGCGCTCGCCCATGGCGCGTGCGGCCGCGCGGTCGGCGGCCAGCCGCCGCACGCCGTCGAGGTGTCCTTCGATCGTGGGCTCGACGACGAGCCCACAGTTCTCGCCGCGCACGACCTCGGCACGGCCGGGCAGGTCGCTGACCAGCACGGCCAGGCCCACGGCCATGCCCTCGAAGAGCTTGGTGGCTACAGTGGGCCGCGTGTACTGGCTGGTCCTGCGGGCCGGCACCCAGACGACGTCGGCACCGGCCAGCCAGCCCGGCACCTCGGCCGGCGGCACGCGGCCGAGCAGATGCAGGCGGCCGGCGGGCTCGCCGGCCGCCGCCGCTTTGACCGCGGCCGCGACCGCGGGGGTCGAGCAGGTGCCGCCGCGGGAGCGCGCGGGGTCGCCCGCCTGCCGCAGCACCTCGAGCATGAGGTCGACGCCGCGGTTGCGCGTGAGGCTGCCGATGTAGATGAGCCTGAGCCGGCCGCCCGGCGGGACATCGGCGCTCACTGCGGCTCCCGCTGCCGCATACCTCTCGGGTCGCGGCTGCGCGTCCCGGAAGCGCGCGAAGCGCGGGTAGTTGGGCAGCGTGACGCGCAGGCCCGGTCGGGCTCCCAGCTGCTCGAACTGCTCGTCCACCACGGCCGCCACGCCGTCGGCGACGGCGACCAGGGCGCGCTGCCCTCCCACGGTCGCCCGCGCCGCCGGCGGCCGCAGCTTCTCCGGGATGTAGTACTTGTTCTCGACGGCTTGGCTGACGTACTCGTGCATGTCGTAGACCAGACACGGAACGAGCGGCCGGAGGGCCGGGAACAGCGCCAGCAGCTCGGGGTCGTGCACGTGCACGACGTCGGGCTGGAGCCGGTGGAGCTCGGTCATGATGGGCCAGCAGCTGAGCCAGCGCGTGGTGCGCGGGCGGCGCGGGAGGTTGGCGAGGTGCACGCCCTCCGTGAAAGCGGAGCCGGCTCCCGGGGCCAGGTACGTCACGTCGTAGCCGGCATCGGCCAGCGAGCGGCACTCGCGTTCGAAGATGCGCGGGTCGTCCGGGCGGTGGACCACCGAGACGTGGACGACCCGCTGCCGGTCGGCGCCACCGGAGGCGATGATCGCCGGGGCGGAGACCAAGACCTCGCCGGCGGCGGGGGCGGACTCCGCAGATGCGTCGGGTGCGGACCCGGCGAACGCTTCGGGAGCGGACTCCGCGGACGTTCCAGGCGCAAGGTACGCGCTCGTCTGCGATGCCGCGGCAAGAGTGGCTCCCGCCTCCTGGACGCCCGCATCCCGGGCGTGGGCGTCTCGGCCATACACGCCGGCGCAACGCTGCCGCCAGAGCTTCACGGCCTCTCCGGCGGGCACGCACTCGCCGCCGTTCTCCCGCACCCAGCGCACAACATCCCAATAGGCATCGCCGTAGCCGCGGCCGACGTATGGATGGAAGCGGTTGTGGTGCCAGAGGATCGCCGCGCAGCCGCTCGAGCTCCGTACGCGCTCGAGCACGGCCAGCGTGGCCGTGCGCGCCTCGCCGGCGTCCAGATGCCGGTAGTGGCGCTCCTGCAGCGTGGAGTCCATGATGGCCAGCGGCAGCTCCACCACGTCCAGCGGCCGATCCCGTTCCACGTCGTACGGCTGGAACGGATGCGAGAAGCCGCAGCGGAAGCCCTCCTGCTCGGCGAAGGCGAGGCTCGTGTCGTAGGCGAAGCCGGCGGCTTCCACCAGGGGCAGCGACGTGTGGTAGAGGCACTTGAGGTAGTGATAGCGGATGCCGCGCACGGGCGCGGGTGTACCGGCCGCGCACGCCACGGCCTCTGCGAGTGACGAACGGTCTGCCGCCAGCGCTGCGCCGTCGACGGAGTCGCGGTGGTTGCCGTGCAGGCCGACCTCGCGGCCGGCGGCGGCCAACAGACGCAGCAGCTCTGGCCGCCGCTTCGCGTACGTGCCTGGCTGGTTGCCGTCCGTGCGGTGCTGGTGGCTGGCGATGACGTAGAACGTCGACGTCACGCCGAGCTCGTCCTCGCCGGCCAGGAGCTCCGGGAACGTGTACGCCGGATCGCCGCCCTGTGGCAGGTCGTGGCGCAGGTAGTGGAGCGCCGCGCCCGCCGCGACGCGGGCGCGGGCCCACGGGCGGTGGATGATATCCAGCGCCAGGCGCCGCGCCCAGGCGAACCACCCGCGCGCGGTCCAGCGGCGGAGCTGGTCGACGTCGTGGGTCAGCGCGACGAGGAAGCGGGGAACGTCCGCCCCGCCGCCGGCTTGCGGGCCGGGCACGCCGAGCTCGGCGCAGCGCGGCTCCAGCAGAGCTGCCAGTCGTGCGGCATACGCATCACAGGCCGGTTCGTCGACGCGCAACGCGTCATTCGTGGCGAAGAGGCTCTCGGCGAACGGGAAGCGGCCGTGTCTGTCGCGCGAGGGCACCGTGAGCTCGTCCCAGCACGCTAGAAGCGCGAAGGCGGAGCAGACGAGGTCGAACGGGACGGCGAAGCCTTCGCCTTCGACCGGGAACGCACCGACGAGCCGGGATCCGTCCGTCGTTACGTCCGCACCGGCCGAGGCGCCGGGTAGATCGAACGCGCCGAACGACTGTGGCGCTAGCGGGCGGCGCTCGGCGATGAGCGCCGCCGCCTCGTCCGAGACCGGGATGGTCGGCACGCCGGCGACGGGTTGCGGCGCGTAGGCTAGCGCGCAGCCGACGGCAGCGGCCGCATCTGTCACGAAGCGCGGCCGCACCCAGACCGCTGCCAGCAGCGTCTCCAGGACCCAGCGCGCCTTGTTCGCTAGGGCGTCGGGAACGTCGATGAAGACGGAGACCTCGGCGGTCTGTCCGGCGCCGGCGAGCTGCCTCGCATCGTCGAGTGAAGGCTCCGCGGGCGGCTCGGGCGCGAAATCGCTTTGGTCGCGGCGTACCGTGCCGTTGCCGGTGCGCCCGCCGCCCGGGCCGCCGCCCGCCGCTGCCGTCACAGCTCGATCTCCTGGAGCGGGCTCGCGCCGGTACGCCGCCCCCCGCGCCGGCGCGCCAGTACCTTCGCCATGCGCCACGCGTTGACGGCGCCGGGCGCCGGGTCGTCGAGCGCCATGACGCCGTCGACCCGTATGCCGCTCAGCGAGCGGACCCACGCGACCGGCTTCTGCTGCCCGCGACGCAGCTCGTTGAAGCTGTCCACGCCTTCCTTGAGCGTGAGCACCCACTTGCGGCCGTCCTTCTGCCGGGGCGCCACGAACGGGTTCCCTATGGCGTCGGCATAGGAGGCGAGCGTGAGGTTCACGCCGCACGCCGGCGCCAGCGAGTGCCACAGCCAGTGCCTGGCATTGACCTCCATGAGCTTGTAGCGGCCGTCGCGATGGTCGCGCTTGAATTCCACCTGGCTGATGCCGTGGTAGTGGAGCTCGCGCAGCAGGCGCAGGCCGGCGTCGGCCAGGTCCTCTATCCAGACGCTCTCGGCCAGCCGGGCCGTACCGAAGGTACGTGGATGTTGCCTCACCTTCTTGCCCGTGAACACGGCCAGGGGCCGCGACTGCTCCCTTCGCGCTTGAGCGTCGCGATCGCGATGTCTTCCTGCGAGGCCTTTCGGCCCGGCGCCAACCGCGCCAGCGCAAGATGACGCGCCTCGCGCCCGCCCCGGGCCTGCGGGAAAAA
>CAZIGT010000035.1:0-16396 GCA_964538465.1 uncultured Thermoleophilia bacterium
GTTCCGCTGCCGCACCCCGGAGAGCGTGATCCTCGAGCTCGAGCGCAAGCGTCCCAGGCGGGTGTTCTTCTACGACGCCCACCTCGCCGCCGACCGCAACAGGCTCAAGACCATGCTGACGATGATCATAGAGAGGGGGCTGCGGTTCAGATGGACGGCGCAGGTGCGCACAGACGTGACCCGCGATCCGGAGCTGCTGGAGCTCATGCGCCGCTCAGGCTGCTGGATGGTCTTCCTCGGTCTGGAGTCGGTGAACCAGGCGACGCTCAACGGCTATCAGAAGTCGCAGAGCGTCGACGACATAGTGGGCGCCGTGCGCCGTCTGCACGAGCATCACATCAAGGTGCACGGCATGTTCGTGCTCGGCGCGGACAGCGACGGGCCGGACGTGGTCCGCGACACGGTCGACTTCGCCCTGCGGAACAAGATCGACACGATCATGCTGAACATCCTCACGCCTCTGCCCGGCACGCCGCTGTTCGACGAGATGGACGCCGAGGGTAGCATCGTCAGCAAGCGCTGGGAGTACTACGACGCGCTGCACGTGGTCTACCGCCCCAAGCGGATGACGGCCTACCGTCTTCACGAAGAGGTCATGCGCGGCTACTCGCGCTTCTACGGTTTCCGGCGCTGGCTGGGGTCTCTGGTCGCCTTCCACTTCACGCAGCTCGTCTTCCAGACGTGGGGCCGAAGCCTGCGGCGCGCCTGGAGCCGCGACCGGCGCAACAAGGAGTACCTGGCGGCGCTGAAGCGGCTCCCCCCCGCGCACGCCTGAGGGCACACGGCGCGGCGGGTCGCGAGTCCCGTGAGAAGGTGCGCATCCTCACGCACCCGCGCGTGTTCAGACCTCCCGACACGCACGATCAGGCCTTCGCGTTCCTCGGGTCGCTTCTCGGCCGTCCCAACGCCGTGCTGCTGAATCCGGGGCGTGAGCATGTACGGCTCTTTGACGCGCTCTGCAGGGGGCCGATGTGCACGGCGACCTCGTCACGGACGCCTATCTGGCCGCGCTGGCGATAGAGACCGGCGCCACACTCGTCAGCGCCGATCGCGACTTCGGGCGCTTCCCCGGCCTCCGCTGGCAGCCCGTGCCCTGACGTCATGTCAGTGATTCCTGGCGGGAGTGGATCCTCCGGCGCCCGCTAGAATAGGCAGCCTATGGAACCGGACGAAGCCCTGCTGAGGGAGCTGCGCGACCTGGCGCGCGACCTGGCGCTGCGCGCGGGTCGCGAGCATCTTGCCGGCCGTCTCGAACCGCTCGACATCGAGAGGAAGTCTTCGCCCACGGACCTCGTGAGTCAGGTGGACCGGCGGGCGGAAGAGGCCATCGTGGCCGGTGTCGCGAGCGCCAGGCCACGCGACGCCATCCTGGCGGAGGAAGGGACGCTCTCGACCGGCTCGAGCGGCGTCCGCTGGATCATCGATCCTCTCGACGGCACCACCAACTACGTGTACGGCTATCCGGCGTCGTGTGTCTCGATCGGGGTGGAGATAGACGGCGAGCTGCGGATCGGGGTCGTCCACGAGCCGTTCGCGGACCGTACCCACGAGGCGATCCGGGGATGTTGCGCCACCTGCGACGGGCGACCTCTCGCCGTGCGCCGGCAGCCGGATCTGTCTCACGCGCTGGTCGCCACAGGCTTCTCCTACGATGCCGCGCTCCGGGGTGTGCAGGGGATCGCGGTGGCGCGCGTCCTCCCGCGTGTGCGGGACATCCGGCGCGCCGGGTCTGCCGCTCTCGATCTCTGCCACGTGGCCGCCGGCCGGGTGGACGCCTACTACGAGCTGGACCTGAATCCATGGGACTGCGCGGCCGGCATCGTCATCGCCGGGGAGGCCGGCGCGGACGTGCGCATGGCCGCCGCGGAGCAGGGCCGGGGGCCAGCCGTGGTCGCCGCGTCGCCCGAACTGATGCCGTCGCTCTGCGCACTCCTCGCGGATGCCGGCGTGCTCGAGGACGCCGCGGCGGCCGACCAGGGGTGGTAGCGGCCGGCTACCGCCAACGCACCAGCCGGACCCCACGCCCGGGATGCTCCCGGGGGCTCTGAGGCTGTCCTTCAAGACAGGAGCGTGCGAGCCACTCGCTCGAAGAAGAGGGCCTGAATGAGTACATCGGCGACCAGGATCCGCTCGTCGGTCCCGTGCTCGGCAGCCACCACGTCGTGCAGTGACGTGGACGGGCACGGGCAGAACCCGTAGGCGATCAGTCCGGGCAGCGCCTCCCGAAACCAGCTCGCGTCGGTGAAGCCACACAGGTAGGTGGGGACGAGCTGCGCGTTCGGGGCGACCGCACGAAGGGCGGACTCCATGGCCGTTCGCAGGGGGGAGTCCGCTGGCGACTCGTTCCCGGCCACGATCTGCAAGGGCTCCAGGCGATAGCCTGCGGAGTGACCCTGCAGCGCCCGGTCGACTTCCGCCCAGACAGCCTCGGGATCCTGACCTGGCAGCACGCGGCAGTCGACCGTCACACTGGCCGCGTGGGGGATCACGTTCATCGCAGGCCCGCCCCCCGACACTACGGTAGGAGAGAACGTGACGCCGAGCAGCGGCTCTAGCAGCCGGGCCATCGACGGGTCGGCTGCCCGCATCTCGCGAAGAGCCGTGCGCGCCTCGGCCGGATCCCGCAGGAGCGTCGCGAGTCGACCATCAGTCACGACCCTGCCGATGAACTCGGAGACCACCGGCAGCAGGGTCACCGGCGACTCGTGGTTTGCCAGTGCAGTGATGATGTGCCCGAGCCGCTCGATCGGATTGAGGTCGTGCAGAGGGAGCGCGGCATGACCACCGGTGCCCTCCACATTGATACGGAACTGCACCACGCCCTTCTCGCCGACGGTGAACGGCAGGACGCTGCGGTCGGCCACTGACAGACGGCCCAGACCGCCCTCCGTGAGGAGGTAGTCACAGGCCACTTGTTCGATGTGTTCGGTGACGAGCCAGCGGGCGCCGCACTGATCACCCTGCTCCTCGTCGACGCTACCTATGAAGAGCACGTCCCCGGCCAGATCGCATCCCGAGCGGGCGAGCCTCGCAAGTGCCACCGCATGGGCTGCCAGCTGGCTCTTCGCGTCCAGGGCGCCGCGACCCCAGACATGACCGTGACAAACCTGTCCCGAGAACGGTGGTACGGTCCACTGCTCCGCCACGGCCGGCACGACGTCCATGTGCGCCAGCAGGGCTAGAGTCGGTCCCGGCCGGCTCCCGCGCAGGCGCGCGATGATGTTCTGGCGCTTGGCAGCCTCCCCCAGCAGCCGACTGTCGATGCCGGCGCCCCGCAAGTAGTCACGCAACGCCAAAGCGCAGGCGGTCTCGTTCCCGGGAGGATTGGATGTGTCGATGCGGATCAGCCGCTGCAGCAGCCGGACTGACTCCTCCTGCGAGGTTGTCATGGGGTCAGACTCCGCAGAACCTCATGATCCCCACGGCGAGTGCGGCCGCGTAGTCGACGAGGTCGTCGACACGCGCGCACTCATCCACGGCATGGGCCATTCCGGCGGTCTCAGGGCTCCCCGGCCCAAAGGAGAACGTGGGGATCGACCCGAGTCGTGTGAAGAAGGCGGCGTCGTGCCACGAATCGAGGCCTCCCAGGCAGGCGTCGCGGCCTACTGCGCGGGCGCTGCCGAGCATCGTGGTCACGAGTGGGTGGTCCGCCGGGATCTCCGCCGGCGGTACGTCCCATTCCCATGCCCAGCGCAGCGGGTGTTCGCGGAGCCACGTATCCTCTGCCACTGCCCTTGCCACGTGGTCCTCAAGCTCGTCCTTCGTGGCCTGTGCGCCTGTCTCATCGTTCCAGTGGCCCGGCAGATACTGCACGTCGCAGATGAGCTCGCACGACGACGGGTACGTGACGTCCCAAGTGCCCCCGCTGACGATCACGGGGACTATGCCGCCTGGGCTCAGGTACGGATGCCGGTGGTCGTCGCGCGTCTGCCAGGCATCCCGCAGCTCATGCAGGGCTGTGAGCACGGGCGCGAGCCTGTCAATCGCGTTCACCGCTCCGCCCTCGGTCCAGTCGGGCTGCGGTATCTCCGCGTGACCGGCGCGACCAGGCACCGCTATGTGGGGCTTGAGGATACCGCGACAGGCTATCCATGCCATGAAGCCGGTCGGCTCAGCGATGATGCCGGCATCCGCGGTCACGCCGCGCTCCAGCGTCTTGAGCGTGCCCGCACCTGACGACTCCTCGTCGGTAACGGTCGAGAAGATGATGTCGCCTCGCGGCTTCACTCCACTTTCGCGCACGGCACGCAGCGCGGCAACGGATGCGGCGATGCCGCCCTTCATGTCGCAGGTGCCGCGTCCGTAGAGCAGCCCATCTGCGACAGTCGCCTTGAAGGGATCGACCGTCCAGTCCTCGCGAGGCTCCACGGAGACGGCGTCGATGTGCCCGTTGACCAAGAGGCTGGGGCCGGTGCCGGCTCCGGGGATCCGGGCAAGCAGTTGCGGCCTGCCGCGGAAGTCGAGGTCGTCGGGGCAGAACGCGTTCCCCTTGCCTGTGGAGCTGGGCTCCCAGACGTCGACCTCGGCGCCGAGCCCCCTGAGCTCGCGTGCAAGGAGCGCCTGCAGACGCGCCTCGTCACGTGCCGGGTCTCCGGGGTCGCGTGCCGTCGTATCGAACGCCACCAGGGTGCTTGCCAGCTCGAGGATGTACTGCTTCATGGAGCGTGCGCGCTCGACGACCGCCTCCTCGGCGGAGGACAGGCTTGGCTCAGGCATCGACAATGCTCCTTCCAGGCGTCGTCGCGGTGCCTCCGCGCCGCGGCGGCACATTCACATAGAGGTCTCCCGACAGGTCGGCACAGTGATGCCGTGGAGCGCGGCGCAGTTGCGGCCGAGGATGCCCGCGCCGATCTCGCGCGCCTCCATGTGCGTCACTGTGCCGTCTGTGACCAGAGGGACCAGCGCGGCTGCGAGGCTTCGCCTCGCCATCCGCGCCCCCAGCCATAGCGTCTCCGGCTCGCCAGCCTCGTCGCTGCCATACATCAGCTTGCTCGTGGGCACGGCGGCGATGAGGTGAGTGAGGTCGGGCGACGCCGCCAGTCCCGACCAGGGAAGCCATTCGGAGAGATCGATATAGACGTTCGGCAAGCTGGCGGCCATGCAGGCCGCGGTCCGTACCCAGGGCTGGCCGGCATGGATCATCACGACGGCTTGATGCCGTCGGGCATGAAGAAACGGATAGAGCAGTTCAGGACGGGAGCCGGCGATCGACTCCATGAAGAGGTCGCCGGCTCCCGTGTGTATGTGGAGGGGGAGGCTGTGCATGAGTGCCCGGTCTGCCGTGAGATGCAGGAAGTGCCCGAGGATCGCCGCAGTCTCGGGCGAGTGATGCTCCCCGCGGTCCGCCACCCACGAGCGGAAGACCTTCTCGTCCGGACTGGTGTCCTGGGGTTCGACGGCAAGCCCGCTGAAGTACGCGATGATCGTCTTGTAGGCGACCGTGAGATCATCGGCCGCGGCAAGGTCGAGCGCCTCAACGAAGGCGTCCTCCATGTCGCGGAAGCTGCCGTAGTCCTCGGCGTGATCGTAGATCCAGTGCTCCATGCGCCAAGCTCTGAAGACCGGGATCCCGAGTGTCTTCTGGAAGTCGTCCCGCACGACCACGGGGTCGTCGGGGTAGCCCTCGTCGGCCACGACGGCTGCGAGTCCGGCAGACCGCACGAGGTCGGCAACGTACGCGGCCGGATCGCGCGCCAGGGCGGCGTGCCGTGCCGTGTGGACGGCGCCGATCGTGGGCTCGCAGTCCAGGTACTCAGCCAGCCAACGGACCGCGAGGCGCCCGAACAAGGTGTCGCCAGCCAGAGCTGCTATGCGCTCGACAATCCCCTCCTTGGCCGTCTCTTCCACGTAAGGGGCGCCGGCGTAGTACACGAGTCCGAGATAGCTGAGTCTCTCCAGAAGACGATTTGGATCGTGCCGCAGTGGGTCTTCGGCCAGGAAGCCATGGCAGTGGCCGTCGACCAGCGGCAGGTCGGCCAGCAGGCCCTCCAGGGCGGTCTGGTCGGTCATAGTCTCAGCAGTCTCAAAGCGAGCGGTCCTAGCGTCATCATCCGGCTCACTCGACCTCCGTGCGGTGGTTCCGGCGACGCAGCGCGACGAACACCACTACTCCTATCACGACCAGGCAGGCGATCACTATCACTACCGGAATCCACACGGGGGTCCCCGACGACTGCGTTTCCGCCACCGGATGGTGTACAAAGAGGTAGGAGTCGATCACATCCTGCAGGAAGATGTGGCCGCCGGTCTTCTTGGGCGTCTGCACCCAGCCGGTCCAGTCGACCTCGTTGAGGCCCTCCGTCTGCTCAGGATAGCCGAGCTAGATGTCGGGTGCCGCGGCCAGAAGGAGCTGCTGCATGCGGTCGGTGAGCTTCTTGCGGGCAGCCGGGTCGATGGTCTGCGCCTGCTCTGTGTAGAGGTCGTCGTATTCCTTGTTGGACCAGCCCCATTCGCCCCAGGAACCGAACTGCTCCGTGGTGTGTAGCGAGAGCATGAACGAGGGGTCTACGTTGCCGGTCCAGCTCCAGATGAACATGTCGAAGTCGGGCGCCCACTGGTCGCCGTCGAAGGCCCAGATGCGGTCCATCAGCGAGCCGTCGTCCATGGTCTGCAGGCGGATCTTGAGACCGAGAGTGTCGAACCAGCCGGCGATCAGCTTGCCGGCGCTCTGCTGCTCGGGCGACGCGGAACGAACCGCCAGGCGTAGCTCGATCGGCTTGCCGTCTTTGTCGACGCGCACGCCGTCCTTGAGCGGATAGCCGGCCTCCTCGAGGAGCGTCGCCGCCTTCTCCAGATCGAACCCCACCACCTCATCGGCGGGGGGGTCGTAGTGGTAGTCGGGCTTGGAGAAGCCCGGAGCGATGAGGCTCGTGGCGGGCTGCGCAAGGCCCTTGTAGCTGAGCGATGCCACCTCATCCCTGTCGACCGCCCAGGTCAGTGCGTAGCGGAAGGCCGCGTCGCGGAGCACCGGGTCGCCCGTGCTGTACTTGCTGTCGTAGCAGTTGAATCCCAGGTGGTCGAATCCCTTGAGGATATAGGCGTAGGGCGTGATGCCCTTCTTCGATTTCAGCGAGGAGTACTGCGCGGACGGGATCTGCACCGCCGCGTCGAGGCGACCTTGCTGGAGGTCGAAGACCATGGTCACGGGGTCTTTGTAGTACTGGAAGATGATCTCGTCGACCTTGGGGGCGCCGCGCCAGTAGTCCTTGTTGGCCACGAGGCGGACATACTTGCCCCGCTTGAACTCTGCGACCTGGAACGGCCCGCTGCCCACGAGCGGCAGTGGCACCTGGTAGCTGCTCGCCGCCTCCTTGGGGTCGACCTCTGACCAGATGTGCTCCGGCAGGATAGGCTGCCAGATGCCGAGCATGTTGGCCTTAGGCTCGCTGCAGGTGATGACCACTTCGTAGTCGCTCGTGGCCTTCACGCTCTCGATCGAGCCCACGTTGACCGTGAAGTTCGGCATGTCGTTCTTGATGATGTAGTTGAACGTGAACTCCACGTCGCGGGCGGTGACCGGCTGCCCGTCCGACCACTTCATGCCCTTGCGGATCTGAAAGGTCCACACGAGGCCGTCGTCCGAACGCATCCAGGACTTCGCGATCTCCGGATGGTTGCTGTAGTCACCTGCTCTGAAGCCGACGAGCATGTCGTAGTTCAGTCGCCACATCTCGTACGACGCCGACAGGTAGCCCGTGAAGACGTTGAGGTTGTCGGGCTCGGTGGGCCACCCGATGCGCAGAACGGCCTTCTTGGGTGCGGGCGAGGCGCTTTCGGCGACGGCGCTCCGCGCGGTCATGAACATGACCGCCGGCAGTACCGTCGCCGCGATCGCCAGCGCCGTGACCGTGAGTGCTCGTTTCCTGTTCCTTCTCATGACTCCCCCCAGTCGTGTCGACCCCGCCGGCAGAGTGCGCGGGCAAATAACTAAAGAACGGGTCTTTAGATATTTGCCGTGCTTTATACTCCCGGTCGGTGAGGAATGCAAGGCATCCGGACCTGTTCCGCAACGCCCGGCGAGGAGCGTTCGGCAAGTGGAAGAGCCCGACACGCGAACTGAGGCCAGGGGGTTCCACCCCATAGATGCCACGAGGGCATCTCACGAGGTGGTCGACCAGCTGGCAGACGCGATCCTGGAGGGCAGGTACAAGATCGGTGACCGTCTGCCGCGGGTTGCCGATCTCGCGACCATCATGGATGTCAGCAGATCGACCGTAGGCGAAGCGGTGCGGATCATGGCAGACGCCGGCGTGCTCAGCATCAAGAGGGGTGCCGGCGGCGGGATCACAGTGCGCTCAGACATCCTGCCGCCGTCGATCGTGCGCATCGCGTCGGCGCGCCTTGCCCGCGACGTCACTGAGCTGGCGGAGGCAAGGCGCCCCGTCGAGATGCAGCTCGCGCGGCTGGCCGTTGCGCGCGCACGTGAAGAGGATCTCGAGGAGATGCGGGCGGCGCTGGTCGCCATGGAGGAGGCGTCGACTCCCGCGGAGTGGGGCTTCGCCAACATCAAGTTCCATCTGGCGTTGGGGCGCGCGGCGCAGAGCCCGCTGCTCGCACATCTGCAGCGAGAGGTCTTTCAGGAGATGGCCGTGCTCATCGACGCCCAGTCGAGTCGCGACACCATCGACCATCGGCCGACACTGGCCGAGCACCGGGAGATCCTCGCCGCTCTCGAAGCACGCGACAGGGATCGAGTGGTGCGAGCGGTCGACGTCCACCTGCGTGAGCTCGAGTCTTCGACGGGAGGGCAGGAGGCATAGCGGCCGGGCGGCCGGGGCGTAGCCCGCACTGGTCAAGTCCGCGCCGCCAGACCGCGGCTACCGGACCTGTGCCGGCAGCCAGTCCTCGAGCGCGTTGACGAGCTCGTTCACCCGTGAGATGAGCGCCATCTGATCGAGCGTGCCGGTGATGACGATGCCCTGACCCGGAGCGCAGTACATGAAGGCGCTGAAGAAGCCGGAATGACCGACCCAGCGGACGCCGCCGCGCTCGGTGACCTCGATGCCGCAGCCGTAGCCGCTCCCTGCTGCCAGCGACTGCTCGGTCGGTGTGAGCATCGTCGCGAGCGTCGCCGGGTCAGCGAAGATCTTGCCGCCGAGCAGAGCTGTGATGAACGTGGCGAGGTCGTCGGCGGTCGAGACCAGTCCGCCGCCCCCGTTCGTGTCGAAGGAGGGATTGAAGCCGGCCGTGTCGATAGAGCCGTAGTACGCGTGGGCCACGCCCGCGCCGTGCGGCTCCTGCTTCCCTTCAAGGTACGTGTCCTTCAGGTCCAGCGGGGCAAGGATGTACGTCCGGTAGCTGTCGGCGAGCGACTGTCCCGTGACCTGCTCGATGATCATCGCCAGGAGCACGTAGTTCGTGTCCGCGTAGCCGTAGGTTTCGCCGGGAGCGCCGTAGGGGCGGCCGTGGGACAGGGCGAACTCGACCTGTTCCGGCCCGGTCCACTGCTTGCGCGGGTGCTTGGTGACCGCCCCGATGTAGTGCTGGTCCATGGCGTAGTCGTAGATACCGCTGGTGTGCGTCAGCAGATGACGGACGGTGATCTTGCGGCCGCGGGAGACGCCGTCGATCACGTTGAGGCGGTCGACGAGGCTGGGGCTCAGGTACTGGGCGATCGGGTCGTCGAGCCGGAGCGCGCCTTGCTCGGCGAGCCGCAGGGCCACGACCGCCGTGAAGGTCTTGGTGATGCTGGCAGTGCGGAACTGGTCGGTGGGCTTGGCGGGGCGGGAAGAGCCCTTGGCGAAGGGGCCGCTGGCCACGCGGAACACGGTGGCGTGGGTCTCGCCCGGCACGCCGACGCGCAGGATGGCGCCTGGTCCGGTGCCGCGGGCTGTGTCGAGCAAGCGCTGCAGGGTAGCGCGGGAAAGCTGCGTGCCGGAGGAGGCGCTTGGGGACGGGGAAGAGGCGGCCGTCGGCGGCGATGTGGACGAGGTAGCTGTCTTTGACGGGGAGGCGGCTGCCTGCTGCGACGGCGTGCCCTCGCTCCCGCAGCCTCCCAGGACGAGCGTGCATGCAGCCAGCAGAATGGGCAGGCCTGCCACGAGCAAAACGGGCAGGTGCGCCGTACGGGCCGCCGTGTGAGCCGCCCCGCGTGCGGTGTTGGGGCGGCTCACGTCATCTGGGCGTGGACGCGCTCGCTCGGCTGCGTCTCCGTGGCGCGCCCGGACGACTCCAGTGGCCATGCGCACTCGCGCGGTTCCAGCAGCGGCACGCGATGGATCGGCGCGAACCCGCCGCCGGGCGTGCGGAAGTTGGTGGTCTGTCCCTGATACAGACGTGCCGAGGCCCACTGCACAGCTCCGCCGTAGACGTAGTCGCGCAGATCGTACTTCAGGGGCCGCACGCCGTCATCGCCGTCGATGGCCCGCTCGCCCGGCACCGCGAGGTCCTGGGCGACGTAGTCGCCGGCGAGGATCTGCTGCCAGACGCGGCGGGTCACCTTGTCGCCGCGATAGGCGGCGCGGCTGCCGAACCCGGCGCGCGGCTTGAAGAAGAGCCCGCGCCGCTCCTTCCACAGGACCTCGCCATCCTCCGGGCGGACGGACCGCGTGCGCGGCACAGCTTGCACCAGCAGTTCGCGCTCGGGCGCCGGCACGCCCAGCTTGCCCAGGTGGACGTCGTCGCTGAGCAGCGTGAGGTTGCGCTTGTCGGCATACAGGGCGTGAGCCTGAGGATGCGGCGTGAGCACGACGGCGTCGCTCAGGTAGGCCTCGCGCAGCGGCGCGCTGCCGTCGTCCTGCAAGTAGAAGTCGGTCAGCCGGTTGTAGACCAGGTCGATCTGGAGTCCGTCGGCCCAGAGGCGGCCGGCATCGAAGCGCAGGTCGGCGGGGTCGAGCACGACAGCCTCGATGCCGTGGTCCGCGAACAGGCGCTGGAACAGCAGGAACTCCGGGTAGAGGTACTGCGACGGCGGATCGTCGTCGACGATGGCGATCCGCCGCAACGGCCCTTCTTGGCCGGCGAGCCGCCATTCGTTGTGGAACATCGCCACGATGCCGCGCTCCAGCGCGTCGACCGCCGGCGCGCGCCTCGGCAGCCCGTCGGCGGCCTCGAAGCAGCCTCTCTGGGCGCGTGTTGCGGCGGCGCTCAGCAAGGCCCCGCCGGCGTTGGTGTTGATCTCGATCAGGCTGAGGCGGCCCTGGTCGAGATGGAAGTCGTAGCCGAAGAACACGCCACGAGCGCCTTGCGGGTCATGGCGGGCGATGGCGGGCGCGGCGGACAGCACTTCCTCGCGGTAGGCCGGCAGCGCCACCACGGACTCCACCGCGCGCACGACGCCCGCCATGCGGCCCAGGTCTGCCTCGTCCACGAACACCGGCCGCGCGGCGAACGCGTGCGGGCAGCGCTCGCGCACCAGCGCGTCGAGGTCGGCGGAGGCAAGGGCCAGCGTCAGGCGGCGGTCGTCGAGGCCGGTGCAGAAGCACTCGCGGTTCAGGCGGTCTGCCAGCACGTCACGAACCTGCGGGAGTGCCGATGGACTTGCCGATGGAGAACGCCGCGCCGATGAGCTCGCCGAAGGCGAAGTAGCCGCCGGCGCCGAGCGCACAGACGATCGGGTCGAGCTTGCGGATGTCGATCTTGCCCCTGGCGTCCAGGCAGCTCTCGTCCACCTTGACGTCCTTGATCTCGCCGACGAACTGCGTATGCAGGCCGAGCTCGTGCACTTGGACTACCTCGCATTCGACCACGAACGGGTACTCCGCCACGTAGGGGGCGTCGACGAACTCGGCCGCCGCCGGCGTGAGCCCGGTGACGGCGAACTTGTCCGCGCCTCGCGCCGAGACTAGGCCGAAGTAGTCCGCCTGGGCGGCGTGCTCCCGGCTGGGCAGGCTGATGGTGAAGGCCTTGCGGGCCATGATGTTGCCGTGCGACACGGTGGCGGCCCGCAGCGATATGGAGACGCAGGGCGGCTGGGAGCAGGCCGTGCCGCCCCAGGCCGCCGTCATGACGTTCGGCCGCCCGTCGGCGTCGTAGCTGCCTACGACCAGGACGGGCTCCGGGTAGATCAGGGGCTTGGCTCCTAGCGACTTCTTCACGTTGCCTCCATCAGGGGATCGGTGTGCAGGCGGTGACGGTGCGGCAACCGAGCCTTCGGCTCGTCAGCCGCACCTCTTCGCCACGGCGTCCATCGCTTCGGTGAGCTGGCTCAGCACGTGGAGGAGAACATCGCGCGTGTCCGGAGGGATCTTTTCGACCACGCCGGCGAAGGTCTGATCCAGGGTGCTCCGCACTTCCCGCTGGACCTGCCGCCCGCGTTCCGTGAGCTCCACTCTCACGATGCGGCGGTCCTCGGGGTCTGGGCCTCTGCTGACAAGGTCCTTGCGCACCAGCTCATCCACCACGCGGGTCATGGTGCATCCGGCCAGGCCCATGGCTTGGCTGAGCTCGTTCATGCTGAGCGATGCCGCCTCCGGCAGGGCGAGCAGCGTGCCGCTCTGGGCCACCGTGACACCGCAGCCCTCGAGGCATGAGCGGTCGCACTGCGAGTAGGCTCGTACAAGCCCGTAGAGGCGGCGCTGCAGGTCGGCAACGAAGGCGCTGTCCCGAGCTGCGGACGATGTATCTGTGTCTGCCATTTGTTGCATTATACAAATATCTCCATCGATGGTCAACGACCCCTCGGGAGCTCTGTTGTATGGTCGTGCGGTTCGCGCTGCCGTGGTACGACGAAGAGGGCTGGGAGAATGGGCGACACGGATTCCGAGTTGGCGGCACTCAAGACGAGGGTAGGCAAGCTCGAGGCGCAGATGGACTTCCTGCTCCGGCGGCTGGGCGTCTCGACCGGCGAAGCCCCCGAGTGGGACGCGTCCCCGAAGGTTGTGGACCTCCTGATCCGCGGTGACCGGAGCGCCGCCATCAAGGCCTACATGGAAGAGACCGGCGCCGGCCTCAAGGATGCGAAGCACGCCATAGACTCGATGCAGCCGTAGGCGGGGCGCGCGGGTTCTCCACCCCTGGTTGTAGGATGCCGTCGGGTGACAGGAAAGGTGGTCGGCCCATGACGGCGGCATCCGCAGGAAGCGGTCCAGACCTGCAGGGGTTGCGTAAGGCCCTCGAGACCGTTGAGACCGACGTCCTCGTGGTGGGCGGCGGGGGAGCCGGGTTCCGCGCTGCGATCGGGGCGAGGGAGAAGGGCGCGCGGGCGCTGCTGGTCAGCAAAGGCCCGCTGGCTCGCTCCGGCGCCAGCCCCATGGCCGGCGCCGATCTCACATGCCACGGCCAGGGCATGCATGCGGCCGGCTTCCCCGGCGACGTCGACGACACACCCGAGAAGTTCTTCGGCGACGTGGTGTACCACGGCTGCTGCTTCAACGACCAGCGGCTCACCGAGCTCTTCATCGAGGGCGGCCCGCAACGCATGCTCGAGATGGTGCAGTGGGGCATGCGCGCCGACCGCACGGACCAGCGCGCCGTCTTCACCAAAGGCACGCACATCATGGACGTGGTGCATAGGCAGGCGAAACGGGTGGGCGTGGAGTTCCTCGAGGACGTGGCCGTGCTCGACCTGATCTGCGGCGCCGACGGGCAGGTCGTGGGGGCGCTCGCGCTCGACGTGCGCCGTGGACGGCTCATTTTTCTGCGCTGCAAGGCGGCCGTGGTGGCGGCCGGCGGCTGGCACAAGGCGTACACGCCGGTAACGGGTTCCCGGGAACTCGCCGGGGACGGTGTGGCCATGGCCGTGCGCGCCGGCGCCGAATGCGCCGACATGGAGTTCGTCACCTTCGCCTGTCACATCCCGTACTGGCCGCCCTATCTGCGCGGCTCCATCGCCGGCTACTACCTCGCCTTCCTCGGCGGCATCCTCGTCAACGGTGCCGGCGAGCGGGTCTACGACAAGCACGACCCCTGGATGGTCGCGGTCGCCACGCGCACCGAGTGGAACAAGTGCTTCTACACGCACGTAAGTGCGCTGGAGATCCGTGCCGGCAGGACCACTCCGCACGGCGGCGTCTTCTACAAGGTCGGCGACGAGCCCTTCGAGGCCTTCGAGGAACGCGCGCTGAAGATGCTCCCGGACTGGACGTACAAGGGCAACGACATCTCGGTCATCCGCGACAAGCTGCGCTCGGGAGAGGGATTCGAGGTAGGGCCGGGCGCCGAGTACTTCGAGGGCGGCGTGGCCGTCGACGAACGGTACGGCACGAACGTGCCGGGGCTGTTCGCCGCCGGTGAGTGCGCGTCCAGCGTATTCGGCGCCAACCGCGTGGCTGCGCGACCATGGAGATGCTGACCACCGGCGCCATCGCCGGGTGGTCGGCCGCCGACCACGGCGCGAGCACCGGGCTCGCCGCCGTGCCGGCCGAGCGGCTCGACACGGCGGTCGATCGGGCGCTGGCGCCGCTCCGTCGCGTGGGCGGCGCCCAGGCGAGCGCGTTGCGGGAGCGGCTCCAGAACGCGGCGATGCAGCTGCTAGGGCCCATCCGCAACGCCGCCGAGCTGGAGCGCTTCCTGGAGATGCTCGGCGACATCGAGCGCGACGAGTTGCCTCAGCTCGGTGTCGCCTCACCGGACCCCATCTACAACAAGGGCTGGCTGGAGGCGCTCGAGGCCGAGAACATGGTGACCGCTCTCACCTTCAGCGCCCGCGCCGCCTTGGAACGCACCGAGAGCCGGGGCGTCCACTATCGTGAAGACGCCCCGGCCACCGACAACGACCGGTGGCTGCGGCAGATCCTGCTGCGCCGCGATGACGGCGAGCTGACGCTGCGCACTCGGCCGGTGACCACGACGAGCATCACGCCGCCAGCCGGGACGATGCCGTACATCGACAATCTCAAGCTCATGATGCAGTCCCACTCCGACACGGGCGGCGCCCACTGAGGCGTGGTGAGGACGGAACTGATGGAATCCAGGACAGTGAAGGTGACCGTCACCCGGTACGACTCCTCCCGCAGTCCGGCCGGGTCCGAACAGACCTTCCGCGTGCCCGTCAGTGAGGGCATGAGCGTCCTTCAGGCTCTCGACTACATCTACGAGCATCTCGATCCCACGCTGACCTACTACGACCATGGGGCATGCGCCCAGGGCATCTGCAAGCGCTGCCTGATGCTCATCGACGGCGAGGTGCGGCTCGCCTGTCAGTCCCTCGTCTCGGCCGACGTGCGCGTTGCTCCGCATCCCAGATTCGCGTGCGTCAAGGACCTGGTCTACGACCCGGGGCGCCGGGCGCCGGAAGGAGCCGCAGGCTCCGCGCGCCGCGAGTAGCCGCGGCCGCCGGGCGCCGAAAGGAGCCCCCGGCGCCCGGCCCGACGGGCCGCGCGACGACCGCGCGCGGGCACGCCCGGCGCGACGGGTTGCGCGGAATAGGGGTGGGATGGTCGGGTGACCGTATCGCACGGCAGGTCCACGCCTCGGTTCATGGTTTCACTCTCCGTTCACGTCTTTGCGCGTCAGACCGTGTTTCTTCATGCGGTAATACAGATTTGACGGGCTGATCCCCAGCAGTTCGGCGGCCTCCCGCCGTGAATCCGTCTTCCGCAGGGCGGTCAGCAGCGCCTCGCGGTTTGCCGCATCCATGGTCTGCACGCCGCGTTCGCGCGCCACCGCCTCGACCGGCTTTTCCGGAAACAGGTCCTGGGCTTTCAGACTCCGCCGCCCTTCTGCCAGGAGCATGGCGCGCGCCAGCACGTTGCGCAGCTCGCGGACGTTGCCGGGCCAGGGATGGCGCAGCAGCGCCTCCATGCCCGCTTGCGTGACGTTCGGCGCGGGTTGCCGCAGGCGCACCGCTTCGAGTGACAGCAGGTGCTCCACCAGCAGCGGCAGGTCCTCCGGCCGTTCGCACAGGGGCGGCAGGGTGATAGTGATCATTTCCAGGCGGAAATAGAGATCCTCCCGAAAGCGGCCTTCGCGGACTTCACGGCGCAGTTCGCGGTGGGTGGCGGCCACCACCCGCACGTCGATCGGAATGCCCCATTTGCCGCCGACCCGTCGCACCTCTCTTTCCTCCAAAATGCGCAGGAGGTTGGGCTGCAGGTCCAGGGGCAACTCGGAAATTTCATCCAGAAAGATCGTGCCGCGATCGGCCATCTCGAACATGCCCGGCCGGTTGGTCATGGCCCCGGTAAAGGCGCCCCGCACGTTGCCGAACAACTCGCCGGCCACCAGGTCCCGGGCAATCGCCCCGCAGTTGACCGGTACGAACGGACCCGCCGCGCGCGAGCCGCCGTGATGCAGGGCGCGGGCCACCAGTGCCTTGCCGCTGCCGGTCGGGCCGGGAAGCATAACGGTTGCGTCGGGGGCGGCCACCTGTTGGATCAAGCCGAAAATCCGCCGCATGACCTCGCTCCGGCCCACCAGACCGGCGTATTGCGTTGTCTCGATCGCGGGGATCGGTTGCGCGCGGCTGACGCGTTTCAACATGATCGTCGTCTTGCCCAGTTGCAATTTGGCGTCGGGT
>CAZIGT010000036.1:0-16352 GCA_964538465.1 uncultured Thermoleophilia bacterium
GACGAAGGGGGCGGCTGCGAATGACGGCTGGGCTGTGCGGCGCGACCGCGCCGCGAGATCAGAAGCCTCCGCCGAACCCACTGGTGCGACCGCGGCTGCAGCCCGCTCCGCCACCGCTGCCGGCGCCGAAGTTCCTCAGGAAGCTGCTGAACTTCTGGCGGGTCTCCAGCGAACCGCATTTCGGGCAGGTCCGGTCTTCGTCTTTCAGGAAGCCCTGGACGTAGACCTCGAACTGGTTCTCGCACTCGCCGCAGACGAACTCGTAGATGGCCATGGATCCCTCTTCGGTTGGGAAAATCCCTGTGGGGGTATTATGGCTCTTGAAGACCGACTCGAAACACGCATTCCGTTGAGGACAGTCGACTATGCGGCGTGAGACCATCCTGTGGGCAGGGACAAGCGACGGTGTGCTCGGACATGCGCGCGCGCAGAACGTGCGGCGACCGACCGCAAGGCGGCTGGAAAGTCCGGATCCGTGGCGCGACCGCGCCGCCGGCAGGTCAGCGTCAGCCGAACCTGTTGGTGCTCAGGCCCCGTACCGGGTCGCCGCCCGGAGCGCCGCCGAGGAAGTACTGAAAGGCGCTCCAGAAGCGCTGCCGCGTGTTGGCCGAGCCACACTCGGGACAGAGGCGATGCTCGGCCTTGATAGGGCCGTTCGTATAGACGTCGTAGGGCTTCTCGCACGCCCGGCAGTAGAACTCGTACGTTGCCATGGGGGCACTCTCTGTTCGACGCATGCCTCTCTGGGTAGTGTAGGTGATGATCGCGTATGCGCAAGTGTCGCCGCCCGTGGCGGCGAACGTGTGAGGCGGATTCACTCGCACCGCCGTGTGGCGTGGCGTCGCCGGATGGTGACGGGGCCAAGGGAGGCATGAGCCTGTGAACGTGAAGAAGCTGGTGCTGGTGGTCGTCCTCGTGGCGATGGCTGGTGTTGTCGTATGGGCGGTGGCGTCACGTCTGGGCGGCGATGACCCTGCCACCGGTGGTCGGAGCGGGCAGGCCGCTGGCAGGAACGGAGATGGCCTCGTGTTCTCCGGCACCACTCTCGATGGGCAGCAGTTCGACCTGGAGGACTATCGTGGCAAGCCGGTCGTAGTGAACTTCTGGGCGTCGTGGTGCGGCTACTGCAAGGCCGAGATGCCCGATCTGATCGCGTTCGCGGCCGCTCACCCGGAGGCGTCCGTCGTGGGC
The DNA here is from genome assembly GCA_964538465.1 of uncultured Thermoleophilia bacterium. GTDB lineage: Bacteria > Actinomycetota > Thermoleophilia > UBA2241 > UBA2241 > UBA6103. The sequence continues at coordinate 1,192 of CAZIGT010000036.1, forward strand.
GTGGACGTCAACGACGACGAGGATGATGCGCGCGACGCCGCAGCCGAATGGGGCCTGACCTTCCCGAGTGTGTCCGACCCGGACGAGACCATCTTCGGGCGGTTCGGCTCAGAGGGGCTGCCGACCACCGTCTTCTTCGACAAGGATCTGAAGGTGGTCGAGACGCTCGTCGGCCAACAGGGCCGGGAGTCGTTCGAGGCGGGGCTGCGGAAGGCACAGTGACCGTAGAGGCATTCAGCTTCACAAGCGCCGCGCTGGCGTTCGCCGCCGGTGTGGTCTCCTTCCTCTCGCCGTGCGTGCTGCCGCTGCTGCCCGTGTACCTGTCTTTCGTTTCCGGTGTCGCGGTCGAGGACTTGGCGCGGCGACGGTGGCGGGTGCTCCGCGTGGCCCTCGCCTTCTCCGCCGGATTCACGGTTCTGTTCGTGGCCATGGGCACGGTTGCCGGAGGCGTGGGCGGCGCGCTCACCGGACACCGCACGCTGTTGAGCATCGTCGCCGGCGTCGTGCTCATCGTGGCGGGGCTGTTCGTGATGGACGTGTTCCATCTGGGTCGAGGGGGAGACGTGCGAATGCCCAGGGTCGCCGGTCCCGTCGGCGCGTTCGTGACCGGCGCTGCGGTGGCAGTCGCCTGGACGCCGTGCGTGGGACCGGTGCTGGGAGCCATTCTGACGATGGCCGGCGCCAGGCAGAGCGCCGCCCAGGGCGCGCTGCTGCTCCTGATCTACTCGCTGGGTCTGGCGTTGCCGTTCCTGTTGGCGGCCGTCGCCTTCGGCTGGGTCGGCCGCCGGCTGAACTGGGTCAAGCGTCACTATCGGGGCTTCCGGGTCGCCGCGGGGGTGTTGCTCGTGATCGCCGGGCTTATGATGGTGACCGGCACGTTTGACTGGATCAGTCGAGCCCTGCCCGGCTGGGCTCCGTTCGACATCTGAGCGGGCCGCCCGTGAAGCTGTCCCACGCGCTCGGGGGCACCGCGCCCATCGCGTCTTCGGAGAATCTGCGCGAACCTGTGCTTGAGCCCGAGCGACACTTCTCATAGGCTGCGGACATGACCGGGAAGCGGCAGGCGGCAGAGACAGCAGGGGGCGCGTCCGGCGGCGCCACGACGCGCACCCCCACACGGAAGCAACCAGCGAGCGGCCGCGGCAAGGCGCGTCGCGAGCCTCCACGGTTCGTTGTCGACCCAGGTCTCTGCAAGTCCTGCGGCATCTGCATCAGGCTCTGTCCGCACGGCGTCTTCAAGGCGGACGGCGAGGGGCGACCGGTGCCCGTGGACCCCGCCGCCTGTACGCGCTGCCGCTTCTGTGAGCAGCATTGCCCCGACTTCGCCCTGGAGATCCTGGGCGGCGGGCGGTCGGAGGCCTTGCCGAGTTCTCCGCCTCGGGTCAAGGGCGGTGCGAGCGCCTGCGCCGAGGACGACGAGGGAGACGACTGATGCCTCAGCCGCGGCGCCTCGTCCAAGGTAATGAGGCCGTGGCCCTCGGGGCCATCGCGGCAGGCGCCCGCTTCTTCGCCGGGTATCCCATCACGCCGTCCACGGAGATCGCCGAGGAGCTCTCGCGGCGCCTGCCGGCGGTCGGCGGCACGTTCGTGCAGATGGAAGATGAGATCGCCTCCATCGCGGCGGTGATCGGGGCGTCTCTGGGAGGGGCCAAGGCGCTCACCGCCACGTCGGGTCCGGGCTTCTCGCTTATGCAGGAGATGATCGGCTTCGCGACGATGACGCAGGTTCCCTGCGTCATCGTCGACGTCATGCGCGGCGGACCGTCGACGGGCCTGCCCACCGAGCCCGCCCAGGGCGACGTCATGCAGGCCCGTTGGGGAACGCACGGCGAGCATTCCATCATCGCCCTGGTGCCCAGCTCGGTGGCCGAGTGCTTCACGCTCACGGTGCAGGCGTTCAACCTGAGCGAGCAGTTCCGCACCCCTGTGATCGTGCTCAGCGACGCCATGGTCGGGCACATGCGCGAGGCCGTAGCGCTGCCCGAGCAGGACGAGATGCGCATCGCGGTGCGCGGCGAGCCGGACTGCGATCCCGAGGACTACGACACCGTGGTCTCCACGTTGGACAACATCCTGCCCCGGCCGGCGCTAGGGTCACGTTTCAAGGTCCACGTGACGGGACTCGTGTACAACCGCGTCAGCGGGACCCCTGAGACCGGGAGCCCGCGGGTGGCCGGTGACCTGGGCGGCTACCTGCGCGAGAAGATCTACCATCACCGCGATGCCATCGTGAAGGTCGAGGACTACAGGATGGAGGGAGCGGAGGTGGCCATCTTCGCCTACGGTTCGGTGGCGCGCGCGGCGCGCGCCGTCGTCCGTTGGGCGCGCGAAGAGGGCCTGCCAGTGGGCATGGTGCGGCCCATCACTCTCTGGCCGTTCCCCACGAGCGCCGTCGATCACATGGCCGAGCAGGTGCGCACCGTCATCGTGCCGGAGATGAACCTCAAGCAGATGAGCTGGGAGGTGCAGGCGGCCGTGGCCGGCCGCGCCAAGGTCGTCGACTACGGGCGCGTCGATGGCAAGCTCATCACGCCCGGCGAGATCAAGGAACTGGTCAAAAAGGAGTTCTACTATCACCGCTTTGGTTGACGAGCCCCTCCTCGAGCGTCCGCCCGAGGACTACCACCTGCCTAAGGTGACGGCGCATGCCACGGCTGAGTTGCGCACGCATCTGCGCGGCGGCCGCACGCTGTGGTGCCCGGGCTGCACCAACGGCATCGTCACGCGGGCCATGATCGACGCCTTCCTGTCGCTCGAGTTGGACCCTGAGAAGATCACCGTGATCGCCGGCATTGGGTGTGCAGGACGCATCACCAGCTATCTCGACTACTCGACGGTGCATACGGCCCACGGTCGCGCCCTGGCGGTGGCGACCGGCGCCAAGCTGGCCGACCCGGACCTGCAGGTCGTGGTGGTCATGGGCGACGGCGACTGCGCGGCCATCGGCGGCAACCACCTGATCCACGCGGCGCGGCGCAACGTGGCTCTCACGGCGATCATCTTCAACAACCAGATTTACGGCATGACGGGCGGGCAGGCAGGTCCCACCACGCCCGAGGGAGGCTTCTCGAAGACCAGCCCGTTCGGGAACCCCGAGCCTGCCTTCGACATCTGCGAGCTGGCCTGGGCCGCGGGGTCCACCTACGTCGCCCGCGCCACCGCCTACGACTACCTGAAGCTGGTGGCGCTCATCGCCGGCGGCGTACAGCACAAGGGGTTCTCCCTGGTCGAGACCGTCTCCGACTGCCCCACGTACTACGGCCGCATGAACCTGGACGTCGACGCGACCGGCATGCTCGTCGCACAGAAGGACCAGGCCGTGAAGATCGACCGCTACGACCTGGAGAAGGACGGCATAGTCGCCGGTCGCTATCCGGTCGGGGTCCTGCACCACGTGGAGCGCCGGGAGTTCATAGAAGCGTACGACGAGCTGCGGGAACGGGCGGGCTGGCACGCCGGGCCGGTCTTGGCCGCCGACGGCTCCCAAAGGGGCAATCACTCTGCCGAGCAAGACGGCGGTCGACTAGTGGAGGGCGATGGTCCCCAGGCGCGGAAGGGGAAGAAATGAGTCCCGCACGCGGCCGTACGCAGGGGGTCGCCCTGGGTCCCCGCCAGGAGTACCGCTTCTCGGGCAGCGGCGGCCAGGGCCTGCAGCTCGCGGCGCTCATCCTGGCGGACGCGGCCACGTCGCTGGGCAAGGAGGTCGTGCAGACTCAGAGCTACGGACCCGAGGCGCGCGGCGGCGCGTCGCGCAGCGAGGTCATAGTGAGCGACTGGGAGATCGACTTCCCGGAAGTCACCTCGCCGGACGTCACGCTCTGCCTATCGCAGCCCGCCTGCGACGCATTCGCCCGCCTCACGCGCCGCGGCGGGTTGCTCGTCTACGACAGCGGGCTGGTGATGCCCGGGAAGCTTGCCGGCGTGGATGCCGTGGGCCTACCGTTCACGGACATGGCCCGCGAGCATGCCGGCACGCCCATGGCGGCGAACATCGTGTCGCTGGCCGCCCTTTCACGCCTTGCCGGGTCGGTGGCGCGGGACGCGCTGGAAGACAGCGTGCGGCGGCGTATGCCGAAGCGGCTGCTCGAAGCCAACCTTCGGGCGCTCGCGGCCGGGTGGGAGGCCGCCGCCGACCCGTCGGTCGCGGCGCCGGATTGAGGTGACGCACCAGCCCGACCAGCCAAGATCACGAGCCGAAGAGGCGGGCGGATCGTGATGGGCCTGGTGATCGTGATACTGGGCGTGATCGGCCTCTGCGTGGCGCTGGGGGCCGTCGTGGAAGTGGTCATCGATGCCGGCCGCAAGCGGCAGTTCATCGATATCGGCATCGTGCTGATCGTGGTCGCCCTGACTGTGTGGCTGCTCATCGCCTACGGCGACGTGCTGATGCAATAGTGGTGTGTAAACTCTGAGCCGTTCCTGCCGATAGCTGTTAGCGGTAATCCCTCTGGCGAGTGGAAGCGGACCGGACGATCGGATCCGGGCTGCATGGAGATGCAGAGTAAGGGGCTGGCACGTGGCACAGCGCATCCTCGTGGTCGACGACGAACCGGACATCCGACGCCTCGTTCAGGAAGCGCTGTCCGCATCCGGCTATGACGTGGCGGTGGCCGCCAACGGCAAGGAGGCCGTGCGCGTCAGCTCGTCGTTCCTGCCAGACCTCGTGCTGCTCGACATCATGATGCCCGATACAGACGGCTTCACGGTGTGCGAGTGGCTCCGCTCCAAGCCCGTGTCGCTCAAGAGTCCTGTGATATTCCTCACGGCCAGACGCGAGCTCGATAGCAAGCTGCTCGGCTTCCGCAAGGGCGGCGTGGACTACATCACCAAGCCGTTCCACATCCGTGAACTGCTGGCTCGTGTGCGCGTGCACCTGCGCGAGCCCGAGCCGAACGAAGGTGCCGCTCCCAGCCCGCTCACCGAGCGCGAGCGCGAGGTCGTCAAGCTCCTCGCCGACGGCAAGACCTACAAGCAGGTGGCCACGGCCATGCGGCTCTCACAGAGCACCGTGCGCAATCATCTGCACAACGTCTACCAGAAGCTCGGCGTGGTGGATCGCGCGCAGGCGGTCATCGTGAGCCGCGACAACGGCTGGGTCTGAGGGCTTCTTACCCCGCGTCAGGCGACGCCGGCGGCCGCCGGGTCGTCCGGAGTGCGGATCGGCATCTCCACGAGAGACCATAGCGGCCTCGTGTCGCGCCTGTCCCGTTTGCGCCTGTCTACCCCGTTGGACGGCAGTTCACCTAATGCCCGGCGACGCTCACCGCTACGCCGATCGACGATGAGGAGCACGTCGTCCCGCTCCTCGTAGAGGCTGGCGAGCCGCGGGCGGAAGTGCTTCGCCAGCGGCCGCGGCACCACGATCACGCGCGGCTCCCGGATGGGGGCGTCGACTTCAACAGTGGCTGCTTGGCTCATCGCTGTGACCTCTCGACCAGTCGACTTCTCCGGCTAGCATTCGCCGTTGTCACGACGTCTTCCTGCGCAGCATGCCGAGGATGCGACCGGCCGCGGAGTGCGCCGTAGCGCCTGGGGAGCCGGGACCCGGAGCCGCATCCGGACTTCTTCTGCCCCCATCGCCGCCCAGCCAAGCCGGTTGACCGTTGTCAGGCCGTCGCGCACGGTTGTAGCGCCGTCGCGAAACGATGGTCCACACTCCAGGGGACCGGCGGTTGCATGACTCACGCCGCGCTGCTGCCGGGCCGGCACTCCGTTATTCCTGCATCTGCGGCAGCGGCTTGCCCGGCGCATCGGCGGTGCGCACCCGGGCGCCCATCAGCACGGCCGAGACGGCGCCCACCAGACACACGGCCATGCCGACGACGAAGGTCGTGTTGACGGCGTCGGTGAACCAGCCCTGGAAGAGGCTCTGGAACGTCTTCGACATCTGGCCGCCAGCGCCGCTCATGGAACCCATGCCCATCTGGCTGCCGCTCTCGGCGACGCGTTCGGCGATCATCTTCTTCACCGACTCGGGGATCCCGGCGATGCCCTCCACGCCGGCCACGACGTTCGCGACGACCCTGTTCTGCAGCACGGCCCCGAGGACGGCGATCCCCATGACGCTGCCGAGCTGGCGCAACGTGGAGAGCACGCCGCTGGCGTTGCCCACGCGCTCCATCGGCACGGTGGCCATGACCGCCGATGTGGTGGGCGCGATCGCCAGGCCGATACCCAAGCCGCAGAGCACGAACGGCAGCATGAGGCTGGCAGCCGAGGTGTCGGGCTGCAGCCCGGACTGGAAGGGGGTGAGACCGGCCATGAGGGCGATGCCAAAGGCCATGAGCAGCAGCCCCGCCATCACGATCCAGCGGCTGCCCACGCGGTCGGACAGCCGTCCGGCAGCCGGGGCTGCGAACATCACAGCCACCGACATGGGGCTCATGATGGCGCCCGCCTCGATGGCGCTGTAGCCGAGCACCGTCTGCAGGAAGATCGGGATCATGAAGAACACGCCCATCATCCCGAAGCTCAGGATGAGGCCGGTGAGGTTGCCGGCGGCGAAGGTGCGGCTGCGGAAGAGGCCGAAGTCGATGAGTGGCTGACGCTCGCGGTGCTCGCGCCAGTAGAAGAGGCCGAATAGAACGACGCACCCCGCGAACAGGCCCAGGATGGTGGCCGAGGTCCAGCCGTAGCTCTGCCCCTCGATGAGGGCGAAGGTGAGGCAGAACATCGACCCGGAGATGAGCGCCACCCCGGGCAGGTCCAGTGAGCGCACGGCCTCCGGATTCTTCGATTCGGGCACGATGCGCCAGGTGAGGAACAGCGAGATCAGGCCTATCGGCAGGTTGATGAGGAAGACCCAGCGCCAGCTGGCCGAGTCGACGATGAAGCCGCCGAGACTGGGGCCGATGGCGGTGGCCAGGCCGGAGACCGCGCCCCAGAGTCCCATGGCGGCGCCGCGCTTCTCGGCGGGGAAGACGGCGGCGATGATGCTCAGGGTGGCCGGCATCATCGCCGCGCCGCCCAGGCCCTGGATGACCCGGAACGCGATGAGCCAGCCGGCCGACGGGGCGAGGCCACACGCGAGCGAGGCCAGCGTGAACAGGGCCATTCCCCCGGCGAACAGGAGCCGGCGGCCGAACAGGTCGCCCAGGCGCCCCAGGGTGACCATGGTGACGACGAAGACGAGCACGTAGGCGTTCATGACCCACTCGACGCCGGCAAGGTCCGTGTCGAGCGATGTCATCATGTGCGGCAGGGCCACGTTCACGATGGTGCCGTCGAGAAGGATCATGAAGAGTCCGAGGCACAGGACTCCCAGGATCGCCCACGGGCTGCGACGGCCGTTCATCTTCCGCGCTCCGCGGAGAGCTGGTCGATGAAGACGCGGAGGAACCCGGCGAGGTCCTCCGCGCACACGTTCGGGCAGCGCTCCAGGGCCTGCTCGATATCCAGCCGCCGCTGGTCCATCACGGCCTGCGCCTGGGCGGCCGCCGCGGGAGACAGGTGCACGAGGATGACGCGCCTGTCACTCTCGTCACGCTCGCGCACGACGAGGCCGCGCTCCTCGAGCCGTTCGATCATCTCGGTAGCCGTAGCGGGGCTGACAGCCATGCCGGCGGCGAAGTCGCTCATGGTCTGGGCGCCGTAGAGCTGCAACTGGATGAGCGCCGCCATCTGACGCGCTGTGAGCATGACTCCGGGCAGCGTCTCGCGCACTACGCTGTGAGCAGCGCTGTCGCGGAGAGCCGCGACCAGTTCCGGCAGCAACGCCAGGATCTGGTCACGGGCGGTCACCTCTCTGAGCGCGACCGCGGCGTTCCCCTGGGAGTTGGTGGTCAAAGCTGCTCCTGCGGAAGATAGTTCGGATGCCGAAACCTACGGTAACCGAAAGAGCTCCTCGACGCAAGTCGTTGGGCGCGCCGAGCCCGGGTACCGGTGCGCGGGTACAATCCGCACGTGATCCCGCTGTACGACAACGTCCCCACGCGCCGCTTCCCGGTCGTCACGGTCGGCCTGATCGCCGTTTGCGTGGTGGTCTGGATCGTGGAGCTGCTGGCGCCGGCGCTGGGGGTCTCCCGCAACGAGATCTACTACTACGCGGGCGTCATACCGCTCGAGGTCACCGAGCAGGCAGATCTCGTGCAAGGAGACCCCCTGCCGTGGTGGGCCAGCCTGGTCACCAGCATGTTCCTGCACGGCGGCTGGCTGCACATCATCTTCAACATGCTGTTCCTATGGATCTTCGGGAACAACGTCGAGGACACCATGGGGCGCGTCAAGTTCCTGCTCTTCTACCTGCTCTGCGGGCTGGCGGCCTCGGCCGCCCAGGTGGCCATAGACCCCTCATCGACCGTGCCTACCGTGGGCGCCAGCGGGGCCATAGCCGGAGTGCTCGGCGCCTACATCGTGCTGTTCCCAAGGGCCAGGGTGCTCTCGGTGATCACGCTGTTCATCTTCTTCCCTGTCATCATGGTCCCGGCGTGGGTACTGCTGGTCATCTGGTTCGGACTGCAGCTTGTGCAGGGGTTGGCCGCGCTGGGGGCGCAGACCGAGGTGGCCTTCTTTGCGCACGTCGGGGGCTTCGTGGCGGGAGTGGCCCTTGTGTGGGTCTTCACGACGCCCAAGTCGCGAAGACAGCGCGCACAGCCGACATACTGAGAGTGGCCATTGCGATCAGAGGGGATATCGAAGTGACTGAGCAGGCCGCCGTTCCGGCCGACTACCACGTGCACAGCGGCTTCTCGGACGGCTCCGACCTTGTGGGCGACATGCTGGTGAGCGCGGTCCGGGCGGGGCTTCCGGAGGTGGGGTTCAGCGACCACCTCATTCCCGCGGCTGTGGACGACGGCATCGGCATACCGCACGCGCGCCTCGGCGAGTACGTGGAGGCTGTCCGCCGGGCGGCCGCGGGGGAGACGGCCGTGCGCGTTCTCACGGCCGTTGAGGTCGACTACGTGCCCGGCCATGTGGAGGCGATGCGAGAGATCGTCGCACGGCTCGACCTGGACTACGTCATCGGCTCGGTGCACCTGGTGGACGATCTGGTCTTCGACCTGGAGGCGAACCTGCCTGCCTACGCCCGGTACGACGCCGAGCGGCTCATGTGCCGATACTTCGACCTGGTGCGCGAGGTGGCGGAGGCGGGGTTCGTGGACGTCCTCGGCCACCTCGACCTGATCAAGAAGTTCGGTGTGCTGCCGTCGCCGGGCGAGCAGGCGCGGGAGGCCGCCGCCGCAGCGCTGCGGGCGGCGGCCCGGGCGGGCCGCGCCATCGAGATCAACACGGCGGGGTGGCGCGCGCCGGCGGGCGAGCAGTATCCGCGGACGGGACTGCTCGCGCAGGCCCACGAGCTCGGCGTGCCGCTCACCTTCGGCTCGGATGCGCATCGGGTCGCGGACGTGGGCAGCCGGTTCGGCGACGCCGTCCGCGCGGCGCGCGCGGCCGGGTACACTCACTGGCTGCGCCTGTCAGATCGTCGCGAGGTACCGCTGCCGTGACTGTCGCCGACATCCAGTGGATGGTGGCCGTCTTCAACCCCAAATCGGGTGGTGGCCAGTTCCGCAAGGACCTGCCGCTGATGGTCGATTTGCTGGAGTCCTTCGGCCTGCACGTCGAGCAGCGGCCTACCGAGCGGCCGGGCCACGCGGCCGAGTTGGCCGCGCAGGCGGCCGCCGCGGGCGCCGCCGCGGGCTGCGCCCTCGGCGGCGGCCGCCCCGGCCATGCGGTGCTCGACGGCATCCCCGGCACGGACGTGCCGCTGAGCATCGTCCCGGCGGGCACCGTCAACGTGCTCGCGGCCGAGCTCGGCATACCGCTGGAGCCGGCCGACGCCTGCCGGCTGGTCGGCTCCGGACACCTTTCCTGGATCGACCTCGGCAAGGCCGGCGACCGCTGGTTCGCGCTCATGGCGGGAGTGGGCATGGACGCTGCCGTGGTGCAGTCGATCAACCCGATGCTGAAGAAGGTGCTTCGTGAGGCGGCGTTCGCCGTGCAGGGTGCGGCTACCGTGCTCAAGGGAGACTTCCCGCGCATCCGCGTCGTTACGGACGAGCAGACTGTCGAGGGGTACTTCGCGGTGCTCGGCAACTCCTCGAACTACGGGGGCGCCTTCGGCATAACGCCCATGGCCAGCATGCGAGACGGCCTGCTGGATGTGTGCGTGCTGCAGAGCGTCTCGCCGCTCAGCACGTTGCAGTACTGGCTGGGAGCGCTGGTACAGTCACACGTCAGGCAACCTCACGTGCAGTACTGGCGGACCCAGGCGGCGCAGATCGACGTGGCCGAGGGGGAGGGCGATGTCCTGGTACAGACCGATGGAGAGATGGCCGGACGCCTGCCGATCGAGGTGCGTGTGGTCCCTCGCGCGCTCAAGGTGATCGTGCCGTAGGGGGCACGGATGATCCCGAAGCTCAGATCGCTCGACCCCAAAGCTGCCGCGGAAGTGCACGCGCGAACGCTGCGCCTGCTCGAGCGGGTCGGCGTGCGCTACGGCAGCCGCCGTGCGCTGCAGGTCCTGCGAGAGGCCGGCGCCCGCGTGGACGACGACGGCCTCATCGCCCACCTGCCACCGGGTCTGGTCGAGCGAACCCTTGCGACGGCGCCGCGGGAAGTGGTGCTGGCGGGACGCGACCCGGCCAAAGACTGCGTGCTGGGTCGCGGCCGCATGTACTCCACACTGGACGGCACCGGCGCGCACGTGCTCGACCATCGCACGGGCCGTCGCCGGCCGTCGGCTACCAGGGACCTGGCCGAGATGGCGTTGGTCGCCGACGCGCTCGACGAGGTCGACGTCCTGTGGAACGCCGTCTCCGCCAACGACGCTCCGCCCAACGCGCAGGTGCTGGCCGAGACCGCCACGCTACTGCAGAACACGTCCAAGCATGTGCAGGGAGAGGTGCAGCGCGCGGAAGAGGTGCCGTATGTCATGGAACTCCTGGCGCTGGCCGCTGAAGATGGGCGCTGGCATCCGGAACGGCCGGTCTTCTCGGTGGTCTACTGCCCGGTGGCCCCTCTGCAGCATGAGCGCGAGATGCTGGAAGCGTGCATGGCGCTCGCAGAGCACAGGGTGCCCATCGCGGTGTACACGCTCGGGCTCTCCGGGGCCACCGCGCCAGCCGCCCTGGCCGGCGCGGTCCTGCAGACGAACGCGGAGATCCTCAGCGCCATCGTCCTGTTCCAGCTCGTCTCGCCCGGTACGCCGGTCGTGTACGTAGGTGACTGCGGGATCCTCGACATGCACTCGGGCCTGTACGTGTGTGCCGGCGCCGAGGCCGTGCTGCTCAACTCGGCGCTGATCGGAATGGCCCACTTCTACGGGCTTCCGGTCACCGGCACCGGCTTCACGTCAGACGCCAAGGACCTGAGCTTCATGGCCGGGCTGGACGCTGCTACCACCGCCGTGTCGAGTGCTCTCTGCGGTCTTGACCTGCTCACCGGCATGGGCATGCTCGACGCGGCGCAGATGCTCAGTCTGCCCAAGCTGATCATGGATGCGGAGCTCATGCGCCAGTGCCGCCGCCTGGAACAGGGCATGGCGCTCGACGACGAGCACTTCGCGGAAGAGTCGATCACCCACGTGGGGCCGGGCGGCAACTACCTGTCGTCGCCCGAGACCAGGCGGCTGCTGCGCGCCGGCGAGCACGAGCGGCCGCGGTTCTTCTTCCGCGGCAGCTACGACGCCTGGCGCCAGCTGGGAGCGAGTGACGAAGATCGCGCCGCGCGCGAGGTGGAGCGCCTGCTGACCGAGCACCGGGTGAGCGCCCTGCCGCCGCGCGCGGCGGAGAGGATGGCTGCCGTCGTGGAGGCGGGCGTTCGCGAGCTGCCGCAGCGCTGAGCGGCTACCAGCGCCGGTCGAAGTCCAGCGTTTCATCGACGGCAGGTGCCCGCTCCGTCGGCGGCGACGGGGCTGCGGGAGGGCGACGACCTGCCGCGGACCCCGGCGCGGCGACGGGGGACGGCACCGCGACGGGCTTCGCCATTTCGGCGAGCCTCTTGACGTACTCCTCCACTATGTGCTGCCAGAGGTCGATGGCGGGCCCGATATCGAAGTCGGGGTTGGCCTGGACCTGCAGCCCCAACCCATCGAGCATGGCGACCGTGAGGGTGGCCAGCGGCTGGAACGCGTGGCGCGTTGCCCGGTCGTCGGCGCCCGCCAGCGCCCAGGAGTCGAAGTCGCGATACCAGATGAAGAGCTGGTCGAAGCCCTTGCGCAACTCGGGATCGTGCAGCACGTGAGGAACAAGGCTGTAGTAGGTCCGGTACTCTTCGAGTCCCAGGGCGATCTGCCGATGCGCCTCGATGAGCGCCTTGCGGCGCTCCTCGGGGGTCTGCGACTCCGTCACGGCAGTGATGAGCTGGATCGATCCCTCATACCACACCGACTCGACAAGGGCGGCGATGAGCCCGGCCTTGCTGCCGAAGTGGTAACGGATGGAGGCCCGGTTCTCGCCCGACTCGCTGGCGATGGCGTCGAACGTCAACGCCTCGAAGCCGTCGCGATCCAGTATGCGCCGCGCGGCGTCGAGTATGTGCTGGGCTGTGGGGGCCAGCTGCGGCGTGGGATCGTGGATCGGCAGGTCGCGGGTATCCACGCTGGACTCATCCGCGCGGTGGTCCTGCTCAGGTGCCGTAGGTCGCTTCCTGGGTCTCATTTCCTGCTCCCGGTCGACCGTCGTTCGAAGCCGTCGCAGCACCTCGTCGCGCCGCCACCCTGGCACGGAGTGGATGCCACGCGTCAGTCGGGTGAGGACTACGCCGCTGATACGGTTGGGTTCTCATCAGCCAGCCAGTTGACTATACCCTGCGGCCGACTGCGTGCAACAGGAAGGCCGGTGCGCGGTGCGGCTGCCGCTGAAGGCCGCACCACACACCGGCCGCCGGGCGTCGGGGACTACCCCGTGACGGTCTGGCCGGACGCTGCCCCAGGCGCGGGCGCCGCCGCGGCACCGGGGGGCGGCGTCTCCGTCGATTGCCGGCCGGTGTACTCGTCCATGCAGGCGTTGATGCCGAACAGGTCGGCGACCTTGTCGAACACGGGCACCGGCAGCAGTCGCAGCGCGGGCAGCGTCCTGACCATCCAGGGCATGACCACCTGCGCCTTGTTGAGCTGCACGGCTCGCACGATGCGATCGGCGACCTTGCCCGGCTGCAGGATCGGCAGCAGGAGGGGAACCCGTGTCTTGACGCCGGCGAACATGCCGGTGTCGATGTAGTAGGGGCAGACCACCGTGGTGCGCACGCCGGGCGCCAGCCGGCGTAGCTCCATGCGCAGCGCCTCGTTGAACCCTACGGCCGCGAACTTGCTGGCCGCGTAGTCGGTCTCCTTGCACGTGCCGATGAGGCCGGCGGCGGAGGCGACCGTGACCACATGGCCGGAGTCCCGCTCGATCATGCCGGGCAGGAAGGCTCGGGTCGTCCAGAAGTGCGCCAGGAGGTTGACGCTGATAGTCCGCTCGATCTGCTCATCCGTGAGGTCGAGCAGATAGCGGCCGCTGACGACGCCGGCGTTGTTCACGAGGATGTCGACCTGCCCGGCTTCGGCCAGGACCTGCGTGGCTACGGTGGCGACCCGTTCCCGGTCCGAGACGTCGCATACGTAGCCGCGCGCCTCGCAGCCGGTTGCCGCGAGCTCGGAGACCGTGCGATAGAGCGCCTTCTCGTCGATGTCCAGCAGCGTGATTTGAGCGCCGGCGGCCGCCATGCGCACGGCGATCAGGCGGCCGATTCCGCAGCCCCCTCCGGTGATGACCGCATGCCGTGTGCTCAAGGTGGTCATCTGGTCCTCCTACTTGATCCAGGGGACGTACTTCAGTGCCTTGACCGCCACCGCCATGACTTGGCTATGGCGCTCGTGGTCGAGCAACGGCAGGGCATAGACAGGTGAGAGGCGCTGCCTGGCGACGGTCTGCGCCTCGGTGTACTTCAGGATCCCGTGGCTGCCATGTCGGCGGCCCACCCCGGAGGTCTTGAAGCCTCCCATGGGACTTGCCGACGCCCAGCTCGCCTGGTAGGCGTCGTTGATACCGATGGTACCCGCCTGGATGCGTGCGGCGATCCGGTATCCACGCGCTATGTCGCGTGTCCAGATGCTGGCGTTGAGGCCGTACTCGCTGTCGTTGATCCGCTCGACGGCCTCGTCCACGTCCGTGAAGCGGTAGACAGAGCAGACCGGGCCGAACGTCTCCTCGCGGTACAGGCGCATGCCCTCGTCCACGCCCTCGAGCAGCGTGGGTTCGAAGAAGTAGGGGCCGAGGTCCGGCCGTTCGCGGCCGCCGGTCAGCACGCGGGCGCCAGAGGCGACCGCGTCTTCCACGTGAGCCGACACCTTGTCGAGCTGGTCCTGCGAGGCCAGCGAGCCGAGGTCGTAGTCCCAGGAGAGGTCGTTGCCCAGTCGGACGTCGGCCAGCGCCTGCGTGAGCTCGCCCACGAACTGGTCGTAGATGCCGTCCTGGACGTACAGGCGCTCGCAGGAGACGCAGACCTGCCCGGCATGGGCGCTGATCCCGAACGCCACGCCGTCGGTGGCGGAGATGCCGAGACGATGGCCGCCCACCCTCAGGCCGTGCGGCGCGTCGTTCAGCACCAACGCCGCGTTCTTGCCGCCGAGCTCCATGCTGAAGTCGATGAGGCGCGCGGCCGCCTGCTGCGCCAGCTTCTCGCCGGTGGCGGAGCTGCCGGTGAACATCAGATAGTCGACCTCGTCGATCAACGCGGGACCGAGCTCGGCGCCGCTCCCCGTGACCACCTGCGCCACGTCGTCTGGCAGCCCCGCTTCGTGCAGCAGAGCAAGCGCCCACAGCATGGTGAACGGCGTCTGGGAGTCCGGCTTGACGACCACGGCGTTGCCGGCCATGAGGGCCGCCAGGGCGTCGGTGAGGCTCAGGATGAGCGGGAAGTTCCAGGGCGTGATGAAACCGATCACGCCGCGCGGGCGGCGGTACTCTCGCGCCGTGGTGAGGAACGGCAGGGCGCCCTGGCGGCGGCGCGGGCGCAGGTAGCCCTCGGCCGTGTTGGCGTAGTAGCGGGCGATGATCGCGGGGTCGAGGACCTCGTCGAAGGCGTGCGCCCGCGACTTGCCGATCTCGAGCTGGATGAGGTCCAGGATCTCCCGGGCGTTGGCGATCAGGAGATCGTGGAAGCGCATCATGATGGCGGCGCGCTCGGCGAACGACGTGGCGGCCCAGCGGGGCTGGGCGGCGCGGGCGGCGCGGCACGCC
>CAZIGT010000037.1:0-16299 GCA_964538465.1 uncultured Thermoleophilia bacterium
CCGGACGCGTGAACAGGAGCAAGAAGGCGAGAGTGGCTCAGCAAAAGATCCGCATAAGGCTCAAGAGTTACGACCACGAGCTCATAGAGCGCAGCGCCCAGTCCATCGTAGACACGGCGGTGCGCAGCGGCGCGACGATCTCAGGTCCCGTGCCCCTGCCCACAGAGAAGAACGTGTACTGCGTCATCAAGAGCCCGTTCAAGGACAAGGACTCCCGCGAGCATTTCGAGATCCGCACGCACAAGCGGCTCATCGATATCCATTCCCCCACGCCCAAGACGGTCGACCAGCTCATGCGGCTCGACCTCCCCGCGGGCGTCCACATCGAGATCAAGCTGTAGACAATGGTCGGAATCATCGGAAAGAAACTGGGCATGACCCAGCTGTTCGACACCGACGGGAACGTGGTACCCGTGACCGTGATCGAGGCGGGTCCGTGTGTCGTCACACAGGTGAAGACCGCCGAGCATGACGGTTACGAGGCGGTCCAGCTCGCCTTCGCCGACTGCAAGGACAAGGCACTCACCAAGCCGGAATTGGGCCATCTCAAGAAGGCCGGGTTGAAGCACGGCAAGAAGCACCTGGCGGAGTTCCGCGGCATGGCCGACCTGGCGGTCGGTGACACGGTCACCGTAGAGGCCTTCAGCGAAGGCCAGTCCGTGACCGTGAGCGGCGTGTCGAAGGGCAAGGGCTTCCAGGGCACCGTCAAGCGGCATCACTTCGGCCGCGGCCCGGAGACCCACGGCTCCCACAATATCCGGCAACCGGGCTCGATCGGCGCCAGTGCCTATCCGAGTCGCGTCTTCAAGGGCATGCGCATGGGCGGGCATATGGGCAACCGTCAGGTGACCCAGGCCGGGCTCAGCATCGTTCGTACAGACGCGGAGATCAATCTCGTTCTGGAGCGGCCCGCCGTTCCGGGCGCGCGCATTTCCGTCGTCATAGTCAAGGCCATGTAAGCAGTGGCCGCAGACGAGATCAAGGACACGGCTGGCACCGAGCCCGCCGCAGCCGGGGATCAGCCGGAGGCTACACCTGCCGCCGACAAGCCGCAGGCGAAGCCGGCGCGGCGTGCGGCCAAGACCGACACGACCGCGGCGGCCAAGGTGTCGAAGAAGGCTACGGCCAAGGCAGAGGCAAAGCCCGCCGCGGAAGAGAGCACCAAGGCTGACAAGCCGGCGGCGAAGGCCAAGGCCGGCGCCGAGAAGAAGCCTGCTGCCGAGAAGAAGCCGACTGCTCCCAAGGCCAAGAAGGCCGCCGCTGAGAAGCCGATCGCTGAGAAGGCGGCGGAAGAGAAGCCGGCGGAGACGAAGCCTGCTGCCGAGAAGAAGCCGGCTGCCCGGAAGAAGGCAGTTGCGGAGCCGGCTGCGGAGAAGCCTGTGGCGAAGGAGCGCAAGCCGCGCCAGGCCAAGACGCCCAAGCCTCCGCGCCCCCAGTTGCCCAAGCCGGGGCCCATGCAGGGTACGATCGTGGATGCCGAAGGTCGCCTGGTCGAGACGGTGGCATTGAACGCTGCGCGTTTCGGCGTGGCCCCCGACGTGAACACGCTGCACTTGGTGGTACGTGCCGAGCAGGCCGCACGCCGGCGCGGCACTGCGTCCAGCAAGACCCGCGGCGAGGTCACCGGCACCACCGCCAAGATGTATCGGCAGAAGGGCACCGGCCGCGCACGCGCCGGCTCGGTGAAGTCGCCGGTGCGCACGGGCGGTGGCGTCGTGTTCGGCCCCAGGCCGCGCGACTATTCCATGAAGGTCAACCGAAAAGTCGTCCGCAAGGCGCTCGCGATGGCTCTGTCGAGCCGCGCGGAGGCCGGCAACGTCTTCGTCACGCGCGGCCTCGAGCTGCAGGAGCCGAGCACGCGCACGGTCGACCGCCTGCTCGTGACCATGAACATCGAGGCGCCGGTGCTGCTCGTCACCAGTGACGAGCCCGCCGTCGCCAAGTCGGTCCGCAATCTGGCCTACGCCGAGACGGCCGAGGTCCGCGAGCTGACCACAGAGACAGTCTTGCGAGCCCGTTCGCTCGTGTTCACCGAGAGGGCGTTCGGCGCCCTGGACCAGGCGTGACAAATGGTTGAAGCAGAGAAGATCATCATCCGGCCGATCATTTCCGAGAAGAGCTACCGGCAGATCGACCACAACCGGTACACCTTCGAGGTGCACCCGGACGCCCACAAGACCGTGATCGCGCAAGCGGTCGCGGAGCTCTTCGGTGTCAAGGTCGTGGACGTGAGCACCATGAACGTGCGCCCCAAGCCCAAGCGCCGCGGGTTCCATCGCGGCCATACCCGGGCCTGGAAGAAGGCGGTCGTGCAGCTCGCCCCGGGCGACAAGATCGAATTCTTCGAGGGCAGGTAAGTGGGCATCAAGAAGTACAAGCCGACATCACCCGGCCGCCGTTTCATGACGACCGAGACGTTCGACGACGTCACCCGGTCCACGCCCGAGCGTTCCCTGGTGGCCCCCGTCAAGAAGACCGGCGGCCGCAACAACAACGGGCGCATCACCACGCGGCATCACGGCGGCGGGCACAAGCGTCGCTATCGCATCATCGACTTCAAGCGCGACAAAGATGGCGTGCCGGCGCGTGTGGCGCACATCGAGTACGACCCCAACCGGTCGGCTCGCATCGCCCTGCTGCACTACTTCGACGGCGAGAAGCGGTACATCATCGCTCCTCAGGGTCTGGGCGTGGGCGCGGTCGTGGAGTCCGGCCCGGCTGCAGACATCAAGCCGGGCAACGCGTTGCCGCTCGAGAACATCCCGACCGGCACCACGATCCACAACATCGAGCTCTATCCGGGGCGCGGGGCGCAGCTCGTGCGCAGCGCTGGCGGCAGCGCCCAGCTACAGGCCAAGGAGAAGGGCTTCGGGGTGGTCCGGCTGCCTTCGGGCGAGCTGCGCCGCATCCGCCTCACCTGCCGGGCGACCGTGGGCGAGGTGGGCAATGCCGATCACTCGAACATCGACGGCGGCAAGGCCGGACGCAGCCGTTGGCGCGGCGTGCGTCCTACTGTGCGCGGAACGGCCATGAACCCTGTGGACCATCCGCACGGCGGCGGCGAGGGCAAGACCACGGCCGGCCGACATCCGGTCACCCCGTGGGGCGTGCCCACGCTGGGCTACCGTACGCGGCCCAAGAACAAGCGCTCAGACAAGTACATCATCCGTGGCCGCAAGCGCGGCAAGCGCGGGTAGGCAGGAGGAGACCGGTTGAGCAGGTCAGCCAAGAAGGGTCCCTACGTCGACGAGCGTCTGCTGAGGCGTATCGAGGCCATGAACCAAAGTGGCCAGAAGAAGATGATCAAGACCTGGTCGCGGGCGTCCACCATCTTCCCGGAGATGGTCGGCCACACGATCGCCGTGCACGACGGCCGCAAGCACGTGCCGGTGTTCGTCACCGAGTCCATGGTCGGTCACAAGCTGGGCGAGTTCGCACTCACCCGTACGTACCGCGGCCACGTCAAGGACGCGCGCGGTTCGAGAAGGTAAGAGATGTCGGTAAGAGCACAAGCCAAGTATGTCCGCGTGGCGCCTCGCAAGGCGCGTGAGGCGGTGGACCTCATCCGCGGCAAGTCGGTGTCCGATGCGCGTTCCACGCTGATGTTCGCCAACCGCAACTCAGCTCGCCTGGTGGCGAAGGTCCTGGACTCCGCCGTGGCCAACGCGGAGAACAACAATGCCTTGGCGGCGGAAGACCTTTACGTGAAGGAAGCTTTCGTCGACGAGGGTCCCACCATGAAGCGCTGGCGCTTCCGCGCCATGGGTCGCGTCTACCGTGTGCGCAAGCGCACGAGTCATATCACCGTCGCCGTCGAACAGAGGGAGCGTTCGTAGTGGGTCAGAAGGTGCACCCCGGCGGCTTCCGGGTCGGCGTGATACACGACTGGAAGTCGCACTGGTATACGGAGAAGGAATACGGCGCTTTCCTCGCCGAAGACAGGGCCGTGCGCAGCTACATCATGCGGCGGCTGTCGAACGCCGGCATCGCCAAGATCGTCATCCGCAAGGACCAGACGAATGTGACCGTGGACATCCACACCGCGCGTCCCGGTATCGTGATCGGCAAGAGCGGCTCGGAAGTGGACGCCCTGCGCAAAGAGCTCTTCCGGATGACCCAGAAGAACGTGCAGGTGAACATCATCGAGGTGAAGCGGCCGGAGCTGGACGCCGCCCTGGTGGCGCAGTCCATCGCCGAGCAGCTCGAGAACCGCGTGAGCTTCCGACGCGCCATGAAGCGCGCGCTCACCAGCGCCATGCGTTCCGGCGCCGTCGGCATGCGCGTGCGCTGCGGCGGGCGCCTGGGCGGCGCCGAGATGTCGCGCAGCGAGCACTACAGCGAGGGCAAGGTCCCGCTGCACACGCTGCGCGCCGACATCGACTATGGCTTCCGCGAGGCGCGCACCACCTTCGGCCGTATCGGCGTGAAGGTGTGGATCAATCGCGGCGAGATGTCCACCGACGGTCGTCTGGCCGAAGAGCGCCGCGAGGCGGAGGAGCGCCGTGAGGCGCCGCGCCGCGAGCGGCGCGGCGGCCGCCCCGGCGACCGTCCGCGCGGTCCGCGCGGTGATCGCCCTCGCAGTCCGCGCGGCGACCGGCCTCAGGCTGGAGCTGCCGCTGAGGCTTCAGCCGCGCCGGCCGAAGGCCCCGCGGCAGAGGTGTCCGCCTCTGGCGCGCCGGCTGCCGCCGAAGGCGCCACCACCGCCGGCGAGCAGCAGGGATAAGGGCGGTACACCATGTTGATGCCGAGAAGGATCAAGCACAGGAAGCACCATCGTGGCCGCATGGCGGGCACGTCCAAGGGCGGCACACGCGTGGAGTACGGCGAGTACGGCCTGAAGGCGCTCGAGTGCGGCTGGGTGACCAGTCGGCAGATAGAGGCCGCACGCGTGGCGATGACCCGCTACGTCAAACGTACCGGCAAGGTGTGGATCAACGTGTTCCCGCACAAGCCGGTGACGCGGAAGCCGGCCGAGACCCGCATGGGTGGAGGCAAGGGTTCACCCGACCAGTGGGTGGCGGTCGTCAAGCCCGGAAAGGTCATGTTTGAACTCGCAGGCGTCAGCGAGCCGGTGGCTCGCGAGGCCATGCGGCTGGCCAGCCACAAGCTGCCGGTGCGCTGCAAGTTCGTGACTCGGGAAGGAAGTCTCTTTGAAAGCTAAACAGCTGCGCGAGCTCTCCGACGAGGATCTCGCCGTCAAGCTGCGCGACACGCGTCGGGAGCTGTTCAACCTGCGCTTCCAGCACGCGACCGGCCAGCTCGACGACCCGCACAAGTTGAGCGTCACGCGGCGCGAGATCGCCCGCCTGCTCACCCTTCAGCAGGAGCGGGAAGACGCGCGGCACGACAGCGGTGGTGAGGCCTGATGCCGACGAAGAAGACTGAGGGCGGCACGGGCGCCGCCAAGAAGCCCGCCGCGCGCAAGACGGCTGCCAAGACGACCGCGAAGACCGGCGCCAAGGCTACGCGCAAGCCGGCGGCGGCCAAGGCTGCTCCGGCGAAGGTCGCGCCGAAGAAGAAGGCCGCTGCCAAGCGGCCGGCGCCGGCACGCGTGCCCGGCCGCAAGGAGCGCCGCGGCATCGTCGTCAGCGACGGCATGGACAAGACGATCGTCGTGCGCATCGACGTGTCGCAGAAGCACGATGTGTACGGCAAGGTCGTGCGCCGCTCGTCCAAGCTGCACGTGCACGACGAGAACAACGAGGCCGGTGTCGGCGATCTGGTACGGGTCGTCGAGACGCGGCCGCTCAGCGCCACGAAGCGCTGGCGACTCCTCGAAGTGCTCGAGAGGGCGAAGTAATGATCCAGGTTGAGACGAGACTGAGGGTCGCCGACAACACCGGCGCGAGAGAGATCCTCTGCATCCGCATCAAGGGCGGGTCGCGGCGGCGCTACGCGCATGTGGGCGACATAATCGTCGCCACCGTGAAGTCGGCTACGCCCGGTGGCAGCGTGAAGAAGGGCGACGTGGTCCGTGCCGTGGTGGTCCGGACCAAGAAGGAACTGGGTCGCAAGGACGGCACGTACATCGCGTTCGACGAGAACGCGGCCGTCCTCATCGACAACCAGGGCAATCCGCGTGGTACGCGCATCTTCGGGCCGGTGGCCCGCGAGCTGCGCGAGAAGAACTTCATGAAGATCGTCTCGCTGGCCCCTGAGGTGCTCTGATGCGAGCCGGCGGCGAGGTGGCGGTGCAGGAATGAAACGGTTGAAGATCCGCAAGGGCGACCAGGTGATGGTCGTGTCCGGCAAGGAGGCCGGCAAGTCCGGCAAGGTCATGCGTGTGGAGGGCGAGAAGGGCCGTGTGGTCATCGAGCACCTCAACATGATGAAGAAGGCCACGCGGCCTAACCCGAAGAAGAACCCGCAGGGTGGCATCATCGAGCGCGAGGCGCCCGTGGATGTATCGAACGTCATGCTCGTGTGCCCCGCCTGCAACAGGCCCACACGCGTGGGGTATCGCATCACAGACGCCGGCACCAAGGTGCGCATGTGCCGGCGCGCTGGTTGCGGCGCAGACATCGACAAGGCGTAAGGCGTCATGGCGAGACTCAAGGAACAGTACAAGGACGAGGTGCTCCCGGAGCTCATGAAGGAGTTCGGGTACCGCAATGTGATGGAGGTCCCGCGGATCACCAAGATCACCCTGAACATGGGTGTCGGCGAGGCCAAGACCAACGCCAAGCTGCTCGACGACGCCGTCGAGGAGCTGGGGCTGATCCCCGGTCAGAAGCCCAGGGTCGCCCGTGCCCGCACGTCGATCGCCAGCTTCAAGCTGCGCGAGGGCATGGCCATCGGCTGTACCGTCACGCTGCGCGGCGAGCGGATGTACGAGATGCTCGATCGGCTCGTCTCGATCGCCCTGCCTCGCATCCGCGACTTCCGCGGCATCTCGCCGGACCAGTTCGACGGGCGCGGCAACTTCGCGTTGGGGATCCGTGAACAGACCATATTCCCGGAGATCGACTACGACTCTGTCGATCAGGTCCGCGGCCTCAACATCTGCATCACGACGACCGCCAAGACAGACGAGGAGGGTCGCGCTCTGCTCTCGAAGCTGGGCATGCCCTTCCGTAATAACTAGGAGAAGCTCGGGAATGGCCAAGAAGTCGCTTGTTGTGAAGGCAGCGCGCCCGCAGCGGTATAAGACGCGGGAGTACCACCGTTGTGTACGGTGCGGCCGGCCTCGCGCCTACTACCGGCAGTTCGGCCTGTGCCGTATCTGTTTGCGGGAGCTCGCGCACGAGGGAGTCATCCCCGGCCTCACCAAGTCCAGCTGGTAAGGGAGCGATCACGGTGTCAATGACAGACCCTATCGCCGACATGCTCACGCGTATCCGGAACGCGAACACGGCGCGCCATGAGCGCGTCGAGATCCCGGCATCGCGCATGAAGCTCGAGATAGCGCGTCTGCTCTTCGAGCAGGGCTACATCAGCAAATACGAGGTCGTGCATGGCGATCCCGGCGACGTGATCGTGATCGATCTCAAGTACGGGCGGAATCGTGAACGTGTGATCTCCGGCATCCGGAGAGTCTCGAAGCCAGGTCGCCGCATCTATGCGAACAAGGACACGCTGCCCAAGGTGTTGGGCGGGCTGGGCACGGCCATCATCTCAACGTCCAGAGGCGTCGTCACCAGTGCCGAGGCTAAGCGCCTCGGCGTGGGCGGCGAGGTCGTCTGCTTCATCTGGTAGGTACGGTATGTCGAGAATCGGAAGAGCGCCGATACCCGTGCCGGAGGGCGTGGAGTTCAGCTGTGTCAACGGTGTCGCCACCGCGAAGGGTCCCAAGGGCGAGCTCACTCAGCGCGTGCCCGAAGCGGTGAGTATCGAGCGGGAAGAGAACACGCTGGTGGTACGCAGGCCGACCGACGCGGCGCAGCACAGGGCCTTGCACGGTCTCACGCGATCGCTGGTGGCCAACATGGTGGAGGGCGTCACGAACGGCTTCACGAAGCGCCTCGAGATCGTCGGCGTCGGCTACCGCGCGGCGGTCAAGGACGGCAAGCTGGAGCTGTTGCTCGGCTTCAGCCACCCGGTGGTGGTCGAGCCTCCCGAGCACGTCCAGTTCGAGACTCCGCAGCCGACCGTGATCCTTGTGAAGGGCATCGACAAGCAGGTCGTCGGCCAGGTGGCCGCGAACATCCGCAAGCTGCGGCCACCGGAGCCATACAAGGGCAAGGGTGTCCGCTACGCGGGCGAGTACGTACAACGCAAGGTCGGCAAGCGGGCCTGATCCGCACCGGTAGCAGAGGAACGCAAACGGCATGAGCGCACAGTCAGTACGGAAGGCGAGAGTCAAGCGGCACACCCGCATCCGCGGCAAGATCTCCGGTACGCCGGAGCGGCCGCGCGTCTCGGTGTTCCGTTCCAACCGGGGCATCTATGTTCAACTCATCGACGACACGCGCGGTGTCACCATGGTCGCCGCCCGCTCGCAGGAAGTGGATGCGGCCGGGCTCGACAAGACGGCTGCCGCGCGCAAGGTCGGCGAGCTGCTCGGACAGCGCGCCCGCGGCGCGGGTATCGAGCAGGTCGTGTTCGATCGCTCCGGCTACTTGTATCACGGCCGCGTCAAGGCGCTCGCCGAGGGTGCGCGCGAAGCCGGCCTTGTCTTCTAACGAGAGATAGGAAGCCCGTGGCTAGAGTCAGCACTGAAGGTACCGAGCTCAAAGAGCGGGTCGTCGACATCAATCGCGTCGCCAAGGTCGTCAAGGGCGGGCGCCGCTTCTCGTTCACCGCGCTGGTCGTCGTGGGCGATGAGAACGGCACCGTCGGCGCCGGCTACGGCAAGGCGCGTGAGGTGCCGCTGGCCATCCAGAAGGCCATCGAAGACGCCAAGAAGAACATGTTCAAGGTGCCGATGTATCGCACCAGCCTGCCGCACGAGGTCATCGGCGCCTTCGGCGCCGCCCGTGTGTTCATGAAGCCGGCCGCCGCCGGTACCGGCGTCATCGCCGCCGGCGGCGTGCGCGCCGTGCTGGAGCTGGCCGGCGTGCGCGACGTGCTCACCAAGTCCCTGGGCACCACCAACCCCATCAATCTGGTACGCGCCACGGTCGCGGGCCTACAGAGCCTGAAGACGCCGCAGCAGGTCGCGCGTCTGCGCGGCCTTACGGTGCGCGAGGTGCTCGGTATGGAGCCTGCCGAGACCGAGGCGGCCGGCAAGGACAAGGCGGCAGCGGAGGAGGCCCCGAAGCCGGCCAAGGCAGAGAAACCGGCCAAGGTGGAGAAGCCGGCGGAGGCCGGGGCGGCGGGGGAGCCGGCCAAGCCTGAGACGAACGCCGCGGCTGCGGAAGCACCGGCGGCGGGGAAGGCCGACGATACGCCGGCCGCCGAGAAGCCGGAAGACGTCTCCGCGATCGCCGCTGAGGAGGCCTGAGATCGATGTCGTCCCAGCTGGAGATCAAGCAGATCAAGAGCGAGATCGGCTCGCCGCCGAGCCACAGGGGCACCTTGCGTGCCCTCGGCATCAAGCGTATGAACCACACGGTGGTCCATGAGGACACACCGGTGGTCCGCGGCATGATCCGCAAAGTCGCGTACCTCCTCGAGGTGCGCCCGGCGACGAAGAAGTCCTGACATGACAGAAATCGGACTGCACAACCTGAAGCCCAACCCCGGCTCCACGCACGCCACGAAGCGGCGCGGGCGCGGCAAGGCCACCGGCCAGGGCAAGACCGGCGGTCGCGGGCACAAGGGGTACAACGCCCGCTCCGGCGGCGGTGTGCGCCCCGGCTACGAGGGCGGCCAGATGCCCATCTACATGCGGCTCGGCAAGCTACGTGGCCCGCACATGAAGAAGAGCATGCCGATCGGCCCGTTTCGCACCTACAACGTGCCGGTGAACGTGGGTCGCCTGGCAACGGCGTTCGAGACCGGCGCTGAGGTCACTCCCGAGGCTCTGGTCGAGAAGCGAATCATCAAGAACACCCGCACGCCGGTCAAGATCCTCGGTGGCGGCGAGCTCGGCGTGGCGCTCACGGTGCGCATGCACGCCTTCTCGGCCGCGGCCGTGAGCAAGATCGAGGCGGCAGGCGGGAAAGCCGAGTTGCTCTGACCCTGCATCACCGGGGGTACGGCAGGTGAACAACAAGCTCTGGCAGTCACTGCTCAACGCGGGGCGCATCCCCGAGTTGCGCAACAAGCTGCTCTTCACGGCGGCGATGATCGCCATCTACCGCTTCGGCTGCCACGTTCCGGTGCCCGGCATCGCCAGCGCCGCGCTGGAAGAGTTCTTCAAGAGCGGCGCCGGCGGCGTGTTCGGCTTCCTGGATCACTTCTCCGGCGGTGCTCTCGGCAAGACCTCCATCTTCGCCCTGGGCATCATGCCCTACATCAATGCGTCGATCATCATGCAGCTCCTCACGGTGGTCATCCCCAAGCTCGAGGCTTTGGCGAAAGAAGGGGAGCAGGGCCAGAAGACGATCACCAAGTACACCCGCTTCCTCACGGTCGGCCTGGCCTTGATGCAGTCGATCGGCTACATCTTCCTGTTCCGCTCCTACAATGCCCTGCCCGACCTCGACTGGATTCACGCGCTCCTCATCGTCGCGACCCTCACGGCCGGCACCACGGCCGTCATGTGGCTCGGCGAGCTGATCACGGCGCGGGGCATCGGCAACGGCATGTCGCTGCTGATTTTCATCAGCATCATCTCGCGCCTGCCGAGCGGCATCTACAAGTGGGCCACCGCCATGTCGCTGCCGGGGCAGATCGCCGTCGTCATCATCGCGCTCGCGGTAGTGGTCGGCGTCATCTGGATCACCACCGGCGAGCGGCGTATCCCCGTGCAGTACGCCAAACGGGTCGTGGGCCGGAGGATGATGGGCGGAAGCAGCACCTTCATCCCGTTGAAGGTCAACATGGCCGGCGTCATGCCGATCATCTTCGCCTCGTCGTTCATGATGATCTTCCCAACGGTGGCTCAGTTCATCCAGACCGATGCCACCAAGTGGTTCGCCGATTTCTTCGGGCCGAACACGTTCCCGTATCTCATCGGCGAGATGATCCTCATCGTGCTGTTCACGTACTTCTACACGGCCGTCACGTTCAACCCGGTCGACCAGGCCGACAACCTGAAGAAGTACGGCGGGTTCGTGCCCGGCGTGCGACCAGGCCGGCCCACAGCGGAGTACCTCGATCGAATACTCACGCGCCTCACGCTGCCGGGCGCGCTGTTCCTGGCCGCCGTCACCGCGCTGCCGTGGTTCCTGTTCTACTTCCTGAACGTGGCCTTCTACTTCGGCGGCACCTCGATCCTGATCGTCGTCGGCGTGGCGCTGGACACCATGCGACAGATGGAAGCACAGCTGCTCATGCGTCACTACGAGGGCTTCCTGAAGTGAAAGGCACGGCCGCGCCGTACCGCATCGCACGCTCCGGCTCCGCCGAGGTCTAGCCGCGACGGTACGGCAGTCGTCTCGTCCACAGTACGGAGGTACGCAGTGTCAGACGCCCAGCTCAACGTGGTCCTGCTCGGTGCGCCGGGAGCCGGAAAAGGCACCCAGGCCGAGCGCATCGCCGCGCAGTTCGGCCTTCCTCACGTCTCCACAGGCGAGATCCTGCGCGCTGCCGTGGCGGCCGGCACCGAGCTGGGGCGTACGGCGCAGGGGTTCATGCAGGCCGGCGAGCTGGTGCCCGACGAAG
The DNA here is from genome assembly GCA_964538465.1 of uncultured Thermoleophilia bacterium. Taxonomy (GTDB): domain Bacteria; phylum Actinomycetota; class Thermoleophilia; order UBA2241; family UBA2241; genus UBA6103. The sequence continues at coordinate 11,650 of CAZIGT010000037.1, forward strand.
TGGTCGTGGGCATCATCCGCGAACGGCTGGCGGAGCCCGATGCCGTTCGCGGCTTCCTCCTCGACGGCTTCCCTCGCACCCTGGAGCAGGCGGCGGCTCTCGACGACATGCTGGCCGCTGCTGACCGCGGCCTCACCCACGTCGTCGTGCTCGACGTGCCGGAGGCCGAGCTGATCGAGCGGCTTTCCGGCAGGCGCATGTGCCGCTCCTGCGGCAAAGGCTATCACGTGGTGTTCGACCCGCCGCAGAAGGAGGGCGTCTGCGACGCCTGCGGCGGCGAGCTCTACCAGCGTGCCGACGACAACGAGGAGACGGTGCGCAACCGCCTTGTGGTGTACGGCAAGCAGACCGAGCCACTCATCGCCTACTACACCGACAAGGGACTCGTGCGCACGGTCTTCGGCGGCGGCCGCATGCCCAACGAAGTATGGGTCGACGTACGCGTCGTTCTGGGAGGCGACTGAACGGCGTGATCGTTCGCAAGTCGCACGCGGAGATCGAGACCATAGCCGTCGCCGGCGGCATCCTGGCCGGCTGCCTCGAGGCGCTCGCCGAGGAGGCGAAGCCGGGAGTGGCCACCCGCGAGCTGGACGACCTCGCCGACACCTACATCCGGGAACGCGGAGCGCTGCCAACGTTCAAGGGTTACCGCGGCTTCCCGAAGTCCATCTGCGCCTCACCGAACGACATGGTGGTGCACGGCATCCCCGGCAAGTTCAAGCTGCGGCCGGGCGACATCCTCAGCCTGGACGTGGGCGTCACCCATGACGGCTTCGTGGCAGACGCGGCACTCACGGTGCCCATCGGCCGCGTGAGCGCCAAGGCCGCGAAGCTCATGGACGTCACGGCCGCGTCGCTGGAGGCCGGCATCGAGCACTGCCGCCCTGGTGAGCGCCTGGGCGACCTATCACATGCCGTTCAGGAGGTCGTCGAGGCCGCCGGCTTCAGCGTGGTGCGCTCTCTGGTGGGCCACGGCGTGGGACGGCAGATGCACGAGGATCCTCAGATCCCCAACTTCGGCGAGCCCGGGCGGGGTCCGCGGCTCGAGCCGGGTATGGTCTTCGCCATAGAGCCGATGGTGAACGCCGGCGGCCACGAGGTCTTCGTGGCCAAGGACGGTTGGAGCATCCACACTGCCGACGGCTCGCTGTCGGCTCACTTCGAGCACACGGTGGCCATCACAGAAGACGGCCCCCGCGTGCTTACACGGCGGAACACGGAGCGGGCCTGAGGAGCCTGCGGGCAGAGGCGACTGCAGTTGGGGACGCACGGCGGGCTTGTGGTATCATAGCTGGCCGCCTTTGGAACAGACGGGGAGTATGGCGAACAAAGAGGAAGCTATAGAGGTAGAGGGTACCGTCCTCGAGGCATTGCCCAACACCATGTTCCGCGTGCAGCTCGACAACCAGCACGAGGTGCTCGCGCATATCTCGGGCAAGATGCGAATGCACTACATCCGCATCTTGCCCGGCGACAGAGTGAAGGTCGAGCTGTCGCCGTACGACCTGCAGCGAGGCAGGATCACGTACCGTTTCAAGTAAGGCGCAGCAGGTCGCTGCCGCGCCTTGCTGCCGAAGACCAGTCGCGTTGGCTCAAGCGCCCTGTGTGACGGTCGGTGACATGGAGTAGGGCGGTCGCAGCGGACGCTGAGTGAGGAAGGCATGAAAGTCAGAGCATCGGTAAAGCCAATGTGTGAGAAGTGCAAGATCATCCGCCGGCACGGTGTCGTGCAGATCATCTGCGTCAACCCGCGTCACCGGCAGCGGCAGGGCTGAGCCATGGCACGAATCGCCGGCGTCAACATACCTCCGCAGAAGCGCGTCGAGATCGGCCTCACCTACATATACGGAATCGGCCGATCCACCTCGAACAAGATTCTCGCCCTCCTGGGCATAGACCCCAACACCAAGGTCCGCGATCTCACCGAGGAAGAGGTCGTGCGACTGCGCGATGCCATCGACCGCGAAGCCACCGTGGAAGGCGATCTGCGCCGCGAGCGCACGCAGAACATCAAGCGCCTCATGGACATCGGCTGCTACCGTGGCATCCGTCACCGTCGCGGCATGCCGGTGAACGGCCAGCGTACCAAGACCAACGCCCGTACGCGCAAGGGCCCCAAGAAGACCGTGGGCCGTCAGCGCAAGAAGAAGTGATATCCGCCTGATCTGTCACACAGAGGAGTAGACCGGAGTGGCTAGACCCCAGAGAGCCAAAGGACGGCAGCGGCGCCGGGTGCGCAAGAACATCGCCGTCGGCCAGGCACACATCAAGACGTCGTTCAACAACACGATCGTCACCCTGACCGACAAGGACGGCAACGTCATTGCGTGGGAGAGCGCCGGCTCGGCGGGCTTCAAGGGCTCGCGCAAGAGCACGCCGTTCGCGGCCCAGGTCACGGCCGAAGCGTGCGCTAAGAAGGGCATGGAGCACGGCCTGCAGAAGGTAGAGGTCTTCGTGCGCGGCCCCGGTTCGGGCCGCGAGACGGCTGTGCGTTCCCTGCAGGCCGCCGGTCTCGAGATTATGAGCGTCCGCGACGTGACGCCGGTACCGCACAACGGGTGCCGTCCGCGCAAGCGTCGCCGCGTCTAGGAAGGTACTACTGTGGCGAGAGATACGTCAGCACAGTGCAAGCAGTGCCGCCGCGAGAACATCAAACTGTTCCTCAAGGGCGAGCGTTGCCTCACCGACAAGTGCGCCGTCGAGCGCCGGCAGTACCCTCCGGGTGAGCACGGCCGCGGCCGCATCAAGCAGAGCGAGTACCTGCTGCAGCTGCGCGAGAAGCAGAAGGCACGTCGGTACTATCAGCTGCTGGAAGGCCAGTTCCATCACTACTACGAGATGGCCAGCCGTCAGAGCGGCGTCACCGGTGAGAACCTGCTGCGGCTCCTGGAGACGCGGCTGGACAACGTCATCTACCGGCTGGGCTTCGGCGCCTCGCGGCGTCAGGCGCGCCAGCTTGTGCGGCACGCCCACTTCACCGTCAACGGCCGCAAGGTCGACATCCCGTCCTACCAGGTACGTCCCGGCGACGTGATCGCCGTCAAGGCAGGCAGCAAGGCGGCCGAGATCATCCGCGACTCCACCGATCTCACCTCTTCGGTGGCACCGTGGCTGCTGGCCGACCATGACAACCTGACCGGCAAGATCATGCGCTTCCCGGAGCGTGAGGAGATCGACACTCCGGTACAGGAGCAGCTCATCGTCGAGCTCTACTCCAAGTGATCCGCGTCTAGCGCGGCCGAGACAGCAAGAGCAGCCAACAGGAGGCACGTTGCTTCAGTTCCAGATGCCCAATATCACCCGCGAGCAGCTGGGCAACAACCGCGCGCGCTTCGAGGTCGAACCGCTCGACCGTGGGTTCGGGCATACTTTCGGCAACGCCCTGCGGCGCGTGCTGCTCAGCTCTCTGGAGGGCGCCGCGGTCAGCTCTGTCAAGATCGAAGGCGTGGCGCACGAGTTCGCCACCGTGACCGGGGTCAAGGAAGACGTCACCGACATCATCCTGAACCTCAAGGGTCTCGTGTGTCGGCTGCACGGCGATCTCGACGAGGTCGTGGTGCGGCTCGTCAAGAACAAGCCCGGCAAGGTCGTGGCCGCCGACATAGACGTGCCGGCCGAGCTGGAGATCCTCAATCCCGACCACCAGATCGCCACCCTGGCGGACGGCGGTCAGCTCGAGATGACGCTGACCATCCGTCGCGGTACCGGCTACGTCACGGCCGAGGGCAACAAGACGCCCGAAACGGTCATCGGGGTCATCCCGATCGACTCGATCTTCGGCCCCATCCGCAAGGTGTCGTACAGTGTCGACAGCGCTCGCGTCGGTCAGCGCACCGACTACGACAAGCTCGTGCTGGACATCACGACGAACGGCGCGCTTCTTCCGGAGGAAGCGCTGCGTCAGGCCGCCGACCTGCTGGTCGATCGTCTCTCCATCTTCACGGATTCGGCGCGTACGCCGGCCGGTGTCGAGATGGGCATGTACGGCGGGCCGGGTGAGCCAGAGCCCGAGGAGCCGAGCATGAAGGACGTGCTCATCGAGGAGCTCGACCTGGGCGTGCGTTCGTACAATTGTCTCAAGCGCGAGGGCATCCAGACCGTCGGCGACCTGGTGTCCAAGACGGAGGCCGAACTTCTGAACATCCCGAATTTCGGCAGGAAGAGCATCGAGGAGGTCGTCGAGAAGCTCGAGGGCCGCGGCCTTGCTCTGAGGAGTGATGACTGAAATGCGCCACCAGAAGCAGGGACGCAAGTTCAATATGGCGCCGGACAGGCGACGGGCGCTGCTCGCCGGCCTTGCCTGCGCGCTGCTCGAGCACGAGAAGATCCGCACCGGTGAGGCGCGAGCCAAAGAGGTGCGCTCCCTCGTGGAGAAGGTCATCACGCTAGGCAAGCGTGGCGATTTGGCCGCTCGACGTCAGGCGATCTCGCTGCTGCACAACAAGCAGATCACCTACAAGCTGTTCAACGACATCGCTCCACGCTATGCCGAGCGTCCCGGTGGCTACACGCGCATCGTGAAGCTCGGCCCGCGCCCCGGCGACGGCAGCGAGACGGTCTTTCTCGAGCTCGTCTGAGCGCGACGGGGTCGCTCCCTCGTCGCCCAGGTAGAAGGTCGAGGTCGGGGGCGGGCGCCCACAAGGGCGCCCG
>CAZIGT010000038.1:0-6780 GCA_964538465.1 uncultured Thermoleophilia bacterium
TCCCGCCCCGCTCGTTCGCTTCACCGACGGCCATACGCCTGGATTGAACGCCGCGCCAGACGCTTCGCGGCAGCGGACCTCAGACCCCGTCGCTGGGCGGGATGACAGACGTCAGATGCCGGCGCCGGCCTCGTAACCCAGAAGCTCGTCCAGCACCTTCTCGGCCTCTTCCACCGCCTGCCGGCGACGCTCACCGCGGTCCGGGTGGATCTCGTCGAGCTCCTTCTCCATCTCGACGATGCGCATGACCAGGCAGCGGACTGCCTCAGCGACCGGGTCGGGCAGGTGCCGGTAGTCGATGTCCGGTATGCCCACGCGCTCGCCTTCCACGAGAACCGGACGGCCGGGGTTGCCCACGACGGTCGCCCGCCGTGGCACGTCCTGCACGACGACGCTGCCGGCGCCGATCTTGGCGTCGTCGCCTACCTTGATCGAGCCCAGCACCTTGGCCCCGGCACCCACCACCACGTTGTCGCCGATGGTGGGGTGACGCTTGCCGTGCTCCTTGCCGGTACCACCCAGCGTCACGCCCTGATACAGCGTGACGTTGTCGCCGATCTCGGTGGTCTCGCCGATGACCACCCCCGACCCGTGGTCGATGAACAACCCATGGCCGATCGTAGCGCCGGGGTGGATCTCTATCTGGGTGATCATGCGATTGAACTGGCTGATCCAGCGCGGCAGCACCGGCACCTTCATGAGCCACAGCTTGTGCGCCACTCTATGCAGCCAGAGGGCGTGCAGACCCGAATATGAGGTGAGGATCTCGAGCTCATTGGTGGCCGCCGGGTCGCGCTCCCGTACCGCCTTGACGTCCTCACGGATGACCGTCACGGGATGACAGCCGCGCCCGGAGCGACCGAGGTACGTACAGGCGGCCAGGCCACCCAGGGCAAGTCCGGAAAGAACGCGACGCACCTCGATCACCTCCCACAGCTCGCTGCTGGTGCGGACGTACGCGGCGGCGCCTGAAGGCGCCCCCGCGGCCCCGCGCCCGGGCGCCGCCCGCACGGCTAGCCCCCGAGGACGGGGTGCTTCCTGCAAGCGCCCCGGCGCGCAGGCCCGGCCGGCGGCGTTGTCTGACGCTGACAGCTCAGGCCGCAGGCCTGGCTGACGACGTCGTGCGACGCTCACAGCTCCTGCGCAGGCCCGGCCGGCGGCGCGTCACGCCAGCGAAGGGCCCCCGGCGCGCTCGGCGTCGGCCAGCACCTCGTTCATGCTGCCGGAGCGGAAGCCCTGCAGGTCGAGCGTCACGTAGGCGAAGCCGGCGGCGCGCACGGCGGCGACCACCTGCTCGCGTAGCTCGCCGGCGGCGCGCGCGACCTGCCCCGGCTCGACCTCCACGCGCGCCACGGCGCCGTGGTGACGCACGCGGCAGACTCCGAAGCCAAGGGTGCGCAGCCCGGCTTCCGCCGCGGCCACGGCCTGCAGCTTCTCCGGGGTGATGGGCTCGCCGTACGGGATGCGCGAGGCCAGACATGCGTTGGCCGGCTTGTCCCAGTTCGGCAGCTCGAGCGCGCGCGCCAGCGCGCGCACGTCCGCCTTGCCGAGGCCGGCTTCGATCAGCGGATGTCGAACGCCGCCCTCGCTCGCCGCGCGCATGCCGGGGCGGTGGTCGCCCAGGTCGTCGCGGTTGGCGCCGTCCAGCAGCACCACCGAGCCGGCGCGCTCGGCCGCCGCGGCCAGCGCATCCACCAGGTGCGCCTTGCAGTGGTAGCAGCGATCCGGCGCGTTGGCAGCGAAGCGCTCGTCCGCAAGCTCGTCCGTGGTGACCACCTCGTGGCGCACGCCAAGCCGCTGCGCGAGCGCCCGCGCGGCGGCCAGCTCTTCCGGGAGATACGTCTCCGAGGCGGCCGTGACGGCGATCACGTTCGCCGGGCCAAGCACGGCCGCCGCGGCGGCCAGCACCACGCCGGAATCCACTCCGCCCGAGAACGCCACGGCCGCCGGACCCAGCGGCGCGAGCACGCGGACCAGCTCGTCCGGGAGCGCCTGACAGTGTGAGATATGCCCAGTCATGCCGATCGGATGGGCGAACGCCGCTTCCCGGCTTCGCTAGAGCCCCAGCTCGGCCGCACTGTCCGCGATGCTCGTGATGCGCGGTCGCTCCCCGCAGACCGGACACTCCGGCTCGCGCCGCACCGCCACCTCCTCGCAGCTCGTAGTCCATGCGTCGAACTGCAGGAGCCGGTCGTAGAGCGGCCGGCCGATCCCCGTGATCACCTTGACGACCTCATTGGCCTGCATGCACCCCATGACGCCCGCGACGGGGCCGAACACGCCCACCTCCGCGAGCGCCGGCGTGCTGCTCTCGTCCGGAGGCGATGGGAACACGCAGCGGTAGCAGGCCGTCTGACCACCCCGGATGGTCATGGCCAGGCCCACGAAGCGCAGGATGCCCGCCTCGACCAGGGTCTTCCTCCCTAGCACGCACGCGTCGTTGAGCAGGAACCGTGAAGGCAGGTTGTCAACGGCCGTCACCATGACATCGTAGGCGCTCACCAGGTCCATGGCATTGCGCGCAGCGAAGCGCTCATGGTGCTCGACGATCTCGATGCCGGGGTTGAGGGCACGCAGCTTCTCGGCCGCGCTGGCCGCCTTGGGACGGCCGACATCGGCGCTCGTATGCAGGATCTGGCGCTGCAGGTTCGAGGGCTCGACCACATCGTGGTCGAGCACGCCGAGACGGCCCACGCCGGCGGCCGCCAAGTAGTAGAGGCAGGGCGAGCCGAGGCCGCCGGCGCCCACCACCAACACCGAGGCCGCGGCCAGCCTCGCCTGCCCCTCCTCGCCCAGTTCCGGGATGACGAGGTGGCGCGCATAGCGGGCTCGGTCTTCGGCGGTGAGCGTCATGGGCCGGCCTCAACCGCCCGCATGAAGCTCGCCCTCGGCCGCCCGCTGCCCGGCGGACGCGTCCGTTTCGAACAGCGGCGTGCTCAAGTACCGCTCGCCGGTGTCGCACAGGACGGTGACGATGGTCTTGCCGCGGCTCGTGGGGCGGCGCGCCACCTCGCCGGCAGCCCACACGTTAGCGCCGGCCGAGATGCCCACCAGAAGCCCTTCGTGGCAAGCGAGGTCGCGCGCCGCCGTGTACGCCTGTTCAGTGGTCGCCTGCAGTATCTCGTCGTAGCAGTGCGTGTCGAGGACATCGGGGATGAAGCCGGCGCCGATGCCCTGGATCCTGTGTGGCGTGGGCCGACCACCGGACAGCACCGGCGAATCGACCGGCTCCACAGCCACGACGTAGACGGCCGGGTTGCGTTCCTTGAGCACCTGGGCGACGCCGGTGAGCGTGCCGCCGGTACCCACGCCGGCCACGAACGCGTCGACCTGTCCGTCTGTGTCGCGCCAGATCTCCTCGGCCGTGGTGTGCCGATGGGCATCCGGGTTCGCCGGGTTCTCGAACTGCTGCGGCACGAACGCCTCGGGATCGGCGGCCGCCAAGTCGAGAGCCTTGTCGACGGCGGCCGTCATGCCGCCCGAAGCCGGCGTGAGCACGAGCTCGGCGCCGTAGGCCGCCAGCAGGCGGCGCCGCTCCATGCTCATGGACTCCGGCATAGTGAGCACCACGCGATAGCCGCGCGCCGCCCCGACCATGGCCAGGGCCACGCCCGTGTTCCCGCTGGTGGGCTCGATGATCGTGGTGCGGCCGGGGGCGATCTTCCCCTGTGCCTCGGCCGCTTCGATCATCGACAGCCCTATGCGGTCCTTGACGCTCCCGCCGGGGTTGGCCGACTCGAGCTTGCCGACCACGGTGGCTCCCGTCTCGTCCGAAAGCCTGTTGAGACGCACAAGCGGGGTACGCCCGATGAGATCGGTCACGCTGTCGGCGATGTTCACGGAGCGACCTCCCTGCTCGTGCGTACGTACGGCGAGCCACAATGATAGTCCACGCTGGCTGGGGCCATGCGGCCGGCAGCGATCATGGCCCCTCCCCCTCTGACAGCCGCTCGCGGCGGGAGCGGCGGCGGCGGACGTAGGCCGTGGCCACCGCGCCCACGACTATCGTGACCAGACCGGCCCACACCATACGGAAGCCGAAGACCCAGATGGCGCTCGCGCCTACCGCAACGAACACCAGCGAATCCTCGACGATCGCGTGCACCATGCTCAGAAAGAGGCTCATGAGGAAGATCTGCCGGCGCCCTATCGTGCCGCGGCGGGCGTCGCGCACGATGACCCCGCTGCCGTAGGCGAGCCCGAAGAGGAATCCCACAAGGGTCGGCGTGGCCGTCTCGTCACTGAGGCCCAGCGGCCGCAGCAGACGGGCCCACCAGTGCGCCACGCGCTTGAACGGCCCCGTGCCTTCGACCAGCTCCAGGATGATCATGATCGGCACGATGATCACGAACATCTTCCAGAGCAGATCGAAGCTGCCACGCAGGAACTCCCACAGGAAATCGCCGACCGCGCTCACGGCAGCCATCCCAGGATCACGTTCAGGACCATGCCGGCGGCGAAGCCCGCGACCAGCCGCAGCAGGCTGAAGGCCAGCCCGTTCATCCCCGCTTTCTGCACCACGGCGCCCTCCACGATGAGGCTGTGGCTGATGAGCACGACGACGGCCAACACCGTGATCTGGTCCGGCGTGAGCGTGAGCGCGCTCATGGCCCCGATGGTCGCGTACACGTTGAGAAGGCAGCCCAGCACGAGCGGCAGCGCCGCACTGCCCGGCAGGCCGAGCACACCCATGACCGGCTCGGCCAGCCTGCTCAGCACCTCGATCGCCCCGACCTCATCGAGCAGCAGCGCGAAGAAGTAGGCCGGCACCATGACCACGGACATCTCCCAGAACATCCGCACGCCGCTCTTGGTGCCGGCGATCAGGGTCGGCTTGAACGGCCGGCGCGGCGGCGGCGGCCCGCTGGCGAACGCCGGCAGGAGATCGCCCCCCGACGCGTCGCCAGGCAAGGCGCTTCCGGTGTCGTCCGTGTTCAATCCACGCCCCGCGGACGCCTCGGCTGCCAGCCCTCGTCGCGAGCGATCATGTCCTCGAGCGTCTCCTCGCGCTGCACCAGATGGACGATGCCGTTCTCGATGGCATACACCGCGGCCCGCGGCCGGCAGAGCGTGGGCTGCATCATCTCGAGGCCGTAAGCGCCCACCTGCCCGAACACGACCACATCGTCCACGGTCGTCCCGGCCGGCAGGCGGCGGCAATCGACCGCGGCCTCGCCGCAGTCGCCGTCGCCCACGAAAACGTCGCCCGAGTCGCAGAGGGGACCGCCCAAGCGGAACGGCGTGTCGGCCGGCTCGCCGATGCGACTGGCGACCACGCACGGGTAGTACCAGCGGTACAGGCAGTGCTCGAGCAGCGTGTTGTAGCCGGCATCCACCAGCACCCAGCGCTCCTCGCCGATGTGAGTGCCGTGCGCGTCGCGGACGTACTTCATTTTCTCGTTCTCGACGCGCGTGACCAGCACGGCCGCCGGCGCCGCCACCGCGCGCCCCGGCTCTATGAACAGCCGCAGGTCTGGCCGGCGCTTCTCAAGCGCTGAGCAGATCGTCTCGGCGTAGTCCTCCACACCGTACGCCGTGCGGAAGTAGTCCGCCGGGTCCACATCACCTTCGGAGGGCTTGAACGGCACCGGGAAGCCACCACCCACGTCCAGGAACTCCAGCTCCAGGTCGCACGTGGCCTCGATGCGCTCCACGAGGTCCAGAGCGGTCTCGACGCCCCGCTCGTAGGGATCGGGCGTCGTGATCTGCGAGCCCAGATGCATGTGCAGGCCGCGCGGGTGGATCCACTGGTGCGCGGCCGCGAACTCATATGCCTCCAGCGCCTGGTCCAGATCGGTACCCATCTTGCCGCCGTGCGTGGTCGCCATGCCGGGATGGGCCAGCGTGGGCACATCGACGTCCACGCGCACAGCGACCGGAGCCGGCCGCTGGAGCTCCTCTGCCTGCTCACCGATACGCTCCAGCTCGTAGAGCGAATCCACGATGATGCCGCGGATGCCCACGTGCAGGGCCTCACGGATCTCCATATAGCTCTTGGCCACACCGTTGAAAATGATCTGGTCCGGTCGGAAGCCGGCCTTGAGGGCCTTCCAGAGCTCGCCGCCGCTATTGACCTCGATGTCTGTGCCGCTGGCCAGGACCTGGCGCAGGAACCACATGAGGGAGCAGGCTTTGCAGGCGTAGAAGATGTCTGTGTCGATGTGCCGTCTGGAGAAAGCGTTGCGCAGGCTTTCCACATTCCAGCGCAGGGCACGAGCGCTGTACACATAGAAGGGGGTCGGGATGCGTTCGGCGAGGTCCAGAAGGTCGACGCCGTCCACTCCCAGCCGGCCATCCTGCACCTCGGCGATACCTGCGAACGCGTCCACGCGAGACCTCCCGGGAGTAGCCTGGCTCGAGAGCGGCGGGTCGCCTAGCGGCCGGTCGCCGTGTGGGCGTCCGGGAGGGCCGCGCGGAGGGTTCCCCGCCGCGAGCGGCCCAAGTATACTGCCCTGCGTGAGGCGAGCTGGAGCCCGCCTAGATCACACGGAGGGGATGTGTACTATCCCGTCGTACCGCACCGCCACGATCTGCGCGGCATCGCCTTCGCCGGCGGCAAGATCCACGACTTTTAGTAGGTCGGCGGTCGCGTCCGTCTCTGCCCATCCCTTCAGACCACCGAGGCTCCATGTACCCGCAGTTGACCATCGACGTCGACCTGGTCGCGAACAACACGCGTCGCATCGCCGAGAACCTACTCGTCAACGGCATCGAGCTCGTCGGCGTCACCAAGGTCGTGGATGGCGAGCCGTCCGTGGGACAGGCGATGCTCGAGGCCGC
>CAZIGT010000038.1:6790-12575 GCA_964538465.1 uncultured Thermoleophilia bacterium
TCACGCGCTGGCGCCGCGCCCGTGCATCCGGCCGCCTCAGACCACCTAAGGCGAGGCGGTCGCTCAGCTCGCCGACCGCGTCCTCATCAGTGACGTGGCTGTGGCCCGGGCACTGGGCGAGCAGGCGCCGGGCTATCCCATCGAGCTCCTGCTGACCGTCGACCTCGGAGACCGTCGCGAAGGCATCCTGCCGGACGACGTCAAGCCGGTGGCCCGGCAGCTCGCCGACCTGCCGGGCACGAGCCTCGCGGGCATAGCCGTCAACTTCGCCTGCCTGTCCGGGCAGCTACCCAGCCAGGATCTCTTCCGGCGCGGCGAAGAGGTCCTCGCCGAGATCGCCGACCTCTGCGCCGGCGAACCTCTGCTCTCACTCGGCGGCACGTGCGTGCTGCCGCACCTGAAGGGGTACAAGCCGCGCGTACGCACCGAGGCGCGGTCCGGAGCCGGCCCGGTCTTCGGCATCGACCTGGTCAGCGGCGAGCCGCTGGAGGGTCTCGAGCTCACGCCGCCGGTGCTTGAGGCGGCCGTCCTCGAGTCGTACCGCAAACCGCCACCGCCGCCGGGTCCTAGCGGCGGCGACTGCTTCGGCAACGCACCGGAGACCGACTTCCCGGAGGGCGAAGCCGTCTACACCATGATCGCTCTGGGGCGCCGTGATTCGGCGCCCTCCTGCCTGCGCCCACTCGACGAGGGCGTGCGCGTGGTCGGCATGACCAGCGACGTGGCCGTGCTCATCACCGAGCGCGTCTACGCGCCGGGAGACACCGTGCGCTTCGCCATCGACTACGAGGGTCTCGTGCGCGCCACCACGTCCCCGTTCGTGCGGCAGCGCTTCGTGAAGCGCCGCCCGTGCTGCCCCGGCGACGGAACATAGACCGCGCACGGCGGCCGCTGATGTGGGCGTTCCCGTCGAAAGGAAGCCGAAGATGACACACGCCGACACCCGCTACGTCGGGTCGCGCGTCAAGTGGGAGATCCTCTCCCCCGAGGAGATCCGCGCCATCCACCAGAACACCCTCGACGTCCTCGCTGAGGTCGGCGTCACGCTGCACTCCCGGAAGGCGCTGGACATCGTCGCCGAGCACGGCGCCGCCGTGGACCACGAGACCACCATCGCCAAGCTTCCGCCCGACCTGATCGAGAAAGCGCTCGCGACCATGCCGGAGAGCTTCGTCCTCGGCGCGCGAGACCCTGAGTACGACCTGCCCTTGGACGGCGAACACGTCTACATCTCCACGGACGGCTGCGGCGTGTTCCGGCGCGAGCTGGACGGCACGATCAGGCCGTCCGAGAAGCGCGATCTCTACGAGGCCGCTCGCATCACCCAGGCCATGCCGAACGTCTCGGCCACTTCAGCCGTGGTGAGCGCGCAGGACTGCCCCGCCGAGTCGCGCGCGCTGCACGAGTTCGACGCCTGCGCCCGCGCCTCGTCCAAGCACAGCATCGTGGTCTCCATCAAGGAAGACTGGGAGGCGCGCAGCCTCATCCGCATGGCCGAGGCCATGGCCGGAGGCAGCGCCGAACTGGCTGCACGGCCGCTGTTCAGCTGCATCATCTGCACCGTGAGCCCGCTGCACCAGGAGCGCTTCGGCATGGACCTGGCGCTCACGATGGCGGAAGCCGGCATACCGGTGAACTTCTACCCCATGCCCATTCTGGGCGCCACGGCGCCGATCACCATCGCCGGCGCGGCCGTGGTGAACAACGCCGAGTTGGTGAGCGCTGCCGCCGTGGTCCAGCTCGCCTTCCCCGGCGCCAAGGTCGTGCACGCCGGCGGGCCCACGGCCATGTACATGGACACGGGCTCCTACGCAAGCAGCTCGCCCGAGGCACTTCTGCTGCGCGCCATACAGGGTCAGATGGCCGACTTCTACGGCATACCGGCCTGGTTCGGCGCCGGTGGCACTACGGCCAAGGAGCCCGGCGTGCAGTCGGCTTACGAGAACGCTCTGGCCATGTTCTCGGCCTACGCGGCCGGTGCCGACTGTACCTTCGGCACCGGCCTGCTCGACGGCTCCCGCATCCTTGCCCTCGAGCAGATCGTCACCGACAACGAGGTCTTCGGCATGGTCACGCGCATGCTTCGCGGCGTCGACGTGAACGCCGAGACCTTGGCCCGCGACATCATCGCCAAGATGGGTTTCAAGGGCGACTACCTGTTCGACAGACACACTCGCCGCCATGTGCGCGAGCTCTGGCGGGCGCAGCTCAGCGAGACCGGCACCTACGACAGCTGGCAGGCGGCCGGCGCGCCGGGCACGCTCGACAGGGCGCGCGAGACTGTGCGCCACGTACTAGCGAGCGAGCCTGAGCCGTTCCCCGAAGACCTCGGCCGCGAGTTCGACGCCATCATCGCGGCCGCTGAGAAGCGTTGAGCACGGGCGTGAGCGGGAAGCACCAGGACAGAGGCGGTCGGAGCGCTCCCCGCGAGGCGGACTTCGCCAAGGACGCCGACAAGCTCATCCGTCGCCTCTCTCTCGTCGCCTACCTGCTCACGCGCGGCAACCGGCCCGTGCGCGCGGAAGACATCCGTGAGCGCGTGGAGGGCTACCCCGGCATGACCGACGACGCCTTCAAGCGGCGCTTCTATGAAGACCGCGCCGAGCTGGCGTCGCTCGGCATCGGCATCCGGAGCGAGCCGGACGACGAGGGCGGCGGCGAACTGTACACGCTTCCCGCCGACGCCTACTACCTGCCGGCGATCGACCTCACCCACGAGGAGCTTCTCGCCCTGGGTTCCTGCCTCCGGATGCTGGAGGAGAGGTTCGCCTACTCGAAGCCCCTCCGCTTGGCTCTGCTGAGCCTGGCGCAGGGGCGTCCGGAGCTGCTGGAGCAGGAGTCCGCCCCGCCGCTCACGGTGCTCACGACCCGCGAGGCGACGCTCGCCGGCAGGCGATTGCCGCGCCTGCAGGATGCCGTCGCCGACCGCAAGACCGTGGTCTTCGACTACTACGCCATCGGCCGTGACAAGACCCAGGAGCGCACCGTCGACCCCTACGGCCTGCTCCTGCTGGGCGACGAGTGGTACCTGATCGGCCGCTGCCACATGCGCGACGCGCTGCGCACCTTCCGCCTCAGCCGCATCCGGTCGCGCGTGCGGCATGCCACGCGCAAGCCACACGACTTCACGGTGCCCGCCAACTTCTCGCTGGCCGCCTTCCGTGACCGGCCGTCGTGGCAGCTCGATGACGGCGGACCGGTCGCCCGCATCCGCGTGAGCACCGCGATGGCCTGGTGGGTCGAGGCTCACTACGCCCACTGCGGTACCATCGAGCCGGACGGCGACGAGGGCGGCGTCATCCTTTCCACCCGCTACGCCGCCGCCCGGCCGCTCCTCGCCTGGGCCATGGGCATGGGCGAGGCGGCCGAGATCATCGAGCCCACCGAGCTACGCGCAATGGCGGTCGACCAGCTCGACCTGCTGCTGCGGAGGCTGGACGAGCCCCCCATCCCGGCACATGATCTACCCAGCCTCGCGGGGAAGAGCGCCACTCGGGCGGGCGCCTCCGGTCGCAGCTCCGCCCGTGCGGCCGGACGCGACACCACGACCGACGGACGCGCCGCCGGCGACTGGCACGTCGAGGTCGACCGCTTCACCCGGCTGACCGCCCTGGCCAGCTACCTGCTGGCCCACTGCGAAGACAGCGAAGCCGAGCTCGATCTCGCCCGAACGGTCGCCGCGCTCGGCACCTCGGAATCCGAGCTCCGCGACGACCTGCGCGTGCTGAACCTGGTCAACTTCGGCGGCGACGGCAACCTGCTGTACGCGGAGCCCAAGCGCCGCACGATCGAGGTCACCTGCGATCTGGCAGGACCGGCGCTGGCCACCCCCGCGCGACTCTCTCCGCTGCAGGCCGACACGCTCCTGCTGGCGATCGAGCTGGTGGGTGGCCGGCCGCCATCGGCCGCTGCGGGCGCCCTGGGCACGGCGGCCGCCAAAATCGTCGCCGCCCGTCATGGCGTGCCTCCAGCGGTCGCGGCAGCGACCACGGTCGACGCGGCCGAAGACATCCTCGCCGCCGTGAACGAGGCCGTGCGCGAGCACCGTCTGCTCGACATCGAGTACTGGTCGGAGGGTCGCGACGAGTACACCAGGCGCACGGTCGAGCCGTACGTGCTGGTGCGTCAGCGCGGCGAGTGGTACTACGTGTGCCACTGCCGACGCTCGAACGGCGTGCGAGCCTTCCGTGTGGCCACTACCAAGTCCGCGAGGCTGCTCGACGAGCGATTCGAGCCACGTCCCGAAGTCCAGGTCGACCTCTATCGGCGCGAGGGCATCCCCACCTCGGCGCAGTACTCGCACCAGGCCGCCACCGTGTGGTACGGAGTGCCGGTCGCACGATGGATCGCGGAAAGACAGGGGGTCGTCGAGGCACCAGACGGGGCCGTTCTCGCCGCCCAGCCGTATCTCGACGAGCCGTGGCTCGTGCACCATGTGCTGCGCTACGGCGGCCAGGCCGTGCCGCTGGCACCGCCGCAGGCCGTGGCGGCCGTGAGAGCCGGCGCCGCTGCGCTGCGTGAGCGCTACGCGGGCGCCGCGGACCAGGCAGGCGCGGGAGCGCCGCCTCAGGGGAAGCGGATGACCACCACGGCGGCGTCGTCGTCCATGACACCGCCGGTGTAGCGTTCCACGGTAGCCATGAGGCCTTCGGCGATCTCCTGCGCGGTGCCGTCGGACTTGCTGCGAACGGCCTGGCTCAGCCGGCGCTCTCCGAACATCTTGCCGCCACGCCTGGCCTCCAGCAGGCCGTCGCTGTGCAGCACGACCGTGGCGTCCGGCGGCAGCACCGCGTGGTTGGTCGGATAGACCGCGCCGCCGAACAGACCCACCGGGTAGCCGCCCTCCGTCGGTATGGTGACCCGCCGGCCGCCGCCCAGGACGACGGGCCGCGGATGGCCGGCGACCGAGTATTCCAGCACGCGCCGCGATACGTCGATGTAGGCCACGATCACCGTGGCGAACGGCAGGTTCTCCTCCTGGGTCATGAGTGTCGCGTTGAGCCGCGAGAGGCTCTCGCCCGGAGAGCTCTCCGCGACGTAGGCTCGCAGCATGTAGCGCACCAGGGCGGTCTGGGCGGCGGCAGTGAGTCCCTTGCCGCAGATGTCGCCCACGCACACCATGAGCTTCCCCGGCCCGAGCGAGACCAGGTCATAGAAGTCGCCGCCCACGCGCGCCGCCTCGGTGGCCGCCTTGTACTTGAGCCCGATGTCCAGGCCGGCCATCCTGGGCACCTCCAGCTGGAGCGCGTTCTGAAGCGTCTCGGCGATCTCATACTCACGGCGGTAGGTCTGCGTGTTCGTCAGGCTGGCCGCAAGCTGGATAGCCAGGGTACTGGCCAGCAGTTCGTCCTCGGCACCGAAGACCCCGTGCCGCTTGTCGGCGAAGACCACATACGCGTCGTCCGCGATCTGCGACGAGCTCACCGGCACCACCAGGCGCCCGTCCTGCCGCGTCGCCGCCGAACCACCCGAGGCACGCGACGAGCCGCCCTGCAGGCGCGGGGGGACGAAGCTCCCCAGCCAGAGTGGCACCGGCCGCAGGCCCGGACCCGGATGCTCGGGGACGGTCGCCCCGCGGTCGGATGCGGCAGCCGCCCGGCCCTTGGCGGCGGCCTGTCGACCGGTGGCCGGGGTCTCCGGCCTCTCTGAAGCGGCGGCTTCCTGGTCGTAGACGGCGTGGACGACCAGGCCGCCGCCCTCCCCGACCGATACGATGGCGACACGCTGTGCCTCGAGCAGGCCGGCGCCGGAGCGAACGACCGTGTCCAGGAGACGCTGCGCGTCC
>CAZIGT010000038.1:12585-16211 GCA_964538465.1 uncultured Thermoleophilia bacterium
TGGTTGAGCCGTAGCGCGATGCCCATCAGCCGCTGCAGCTGCTGGATGAGGCGGTCGTTGCGCTCCGCCGTGCTGCGCTGGTTCTCGTACAGGCCGGCGTTGTCGATCGCCAGCCCGGCGAACTGGCAGACCGCCTCGGCCAACCCTATGTCGGCGTCGGTGAAACGCCGGCCCGGCGTGCGGTCGAACATCTCCACCAGCCCGATCACACGGTCGCGCGCCTTCAACGGCAGGCTGAGAAGGCTGGTGAAGCCGCGCTTCTCGAGGTACTGCCGTTCCATGAGCGAGAGCCGCTCGTCGTCCGCTCCGTACACCACCAGCGGCTCGCTCCCGCTCACCGCCTCGAGGCTCGTCGCCCACTGCTGCATGTCGTATTCCTTGCCCGGCACCGCAGCCATCTGGGGTTCGGCGATGTCCATGCCGGCGAGAGCGATCAGCTTGCGACGCTCGAGGTCCACCGAGTACAGCTCGCACTCTGAGACAGAGAGGGCGGCGACGAGCCGGGCGATGACCGCCCGCAGCACCTCCCCCAACTCGAGGCTGGCGGCGAAGTCGAGGCTGGAGGCGACCACCAGCGAGAGATCCTTCTCGCGCGCCGCCAGTTCCCGCATGAGTCGGGCGCTCTCCAGCGCAACGGCCGTGTAGCCCGCAACGCTCTCAGCGAAGAGCACCTGCTCCTTGGCGAACGAGACACCCTCCTGAGTGCGTCCCAGCACCACCACGCCGAGCTCCTCGCCGAGTGCACGTAGCGGCACCGACAGGCAGGAGCGCAGGCCCGCCAGCGCGTCCGCTGCCTTCTTGACCGCAGGGTCGTCTTGCGAGGAGAGAGCGGCACTGTCGATACATCCGCCGCCCACGTGCACACGGTCTCCCTCGATGGCCTGCGCCGCGCCCGGCACGGCCGCGAACGGCAGGCTCAGACCTTCAAGCTCCAGCTCGACCCCGTGCGCCGCCACGCACGACCAGCTACCGTCACGCAGTTGCAGCACGAGCGCCACCTGAGCGCCGATCTCGCGCCTTATACGCTCGAGGGCGAACGCGACGATCTGGTCGCCGCTCTCGCCGCGACCACTCATGCCGGTGATGGCGGCCACGGCCTCGGCGTATCGCGCCCTCATGCCCGCCTCCATCGAGGTGCGGTCGACCTGCGAGAGCAGGTGCGCAAGCACGAGCAGGCCGATGCACGCCAGCACCTCGAAGAGGAAGAAGAAGGCCGGCTGCGGGCCGTTCATACCCTCGGACACGAAGACGGCGGCCGTCAGGACCAGGCAGATGAGCGACAGATACAAGGTGGGCCGTACGCGCAGCACCACGGCGCTGATGGCGAGCGGCAGCAGGTAGAAGCCGCCCACGATGAACCAGCCGCCGGCCAACATGTCGGCAACGAACACCGTACAGATGCCTGCCACGACAAGGGCGAGCGTGAACGCCCGCCAGCGCCGCAGCGCCTCAACGGCGCGCACGAGGCGCGGGAATCGCCGCTCCTCGAGCATGATGCGCGTGACGGCTTCGGCCATGTCACCTCCCACCCGGGCGGCAGCCCCCGGTCCGCGAAGAATACCGCCACCGAGCGTGTTACGCCATGAAGGCGCGGCGCGGCATCCCGCGCCGGCGGCCGCTCAGCAGCCGCCCTTTTCGCCGCCTTCCGCGATGCCGAGGCGTCGCAGGGTCTTCTCCGCCCGCAACTCGCGCAGCGCGTCGCTCGCTATCCAGCGCGCGCTGCGTGTACCGCGGGCGGCGATGGCCTGCGCCGTCTCGACGGCGGCTGCATGCAGACGGGCGTTGCGCTTGCCGATGTTGCGCAACGCCCAGTTGACCGCCTTCTTCACGAAGTTGCGGTCGTCGTCGGCCTGACCCTCTATGATCGGCAGCAACGCCAGAAAGCGCTCGTCATCCGCCTTCTTGTCATGCCAGGCCAGGCCGGCCATCAGAGCGAACGCCCCTCGCTTGACGAACTCCTCTTCCCTCTCCGCCCACTCGATGGCTTTCTCCCACGCCAGCGGCGACGCATCGAAGAGGCTGGTGCATGCCTGGTCGCACACGTCCCAGGAGTCGAAGCCCGCCGCCCAGTGCTCCATCTGCTCCGCGGTGACCAGAGCCGGATCGTCGATGAACACGGCCAGCAGGCGGGCCTCGTGCACGCCGCTGTCCCAGAGCTCCGCCGCGAGAGAATGGTCGCAGCCTAGAGGCCCGGCCATGCGACGCAGCTCGTAGACCGATACGCCCAGGGTCTTCTCTGTGCTGATACCGTAGCGCGCCATGCCGGCCACGCTCTCGGGACTGCCCTTCGCTCGCAGCTCATCGATGATCTCGGCGACACGTGTTGCAGTCATCTCTGATACCTCCGACAGGAATCCGCGGCGGCCGGCCCGCCGGCTTCTCTGGTCCTGCTGGCCGACGTGGATCCTCCGCACCGCAGACCGCGCGTGTCACGTTCGTACGGATTCTACCGGGAAGATCCCGATGCCTCTTGACAGGCCCTTCAACGCTTGTAGAATTCAACAGATGTTGAAGCAGCACGCCGCCCGCCCGGGTCCCGCATCCGGGCGGTCGCCGGGCACGGGAATCCGGAGGAGCTTATGTGGGCGATAGCCGTCAAGGAGTTCCGGCAGTTGCGGCGCGACAAGCGCACCGTGGTGATGATGCTGCTGTTCCCCTTCATGTTCCTCATCATCTTCGGCTATGCCGCCAGCTTCGACGTCAAAGAGGTGCGCACGATCGTCGTCGGCCCCTTGGCCGCCCAGGCCAGCGCCCTGTTGCCCGACAGGCTCGACGTCGTGAACGTGAGACCGGAGGACGGCCGCTCGGAGGCCGTCGACGCCCTGCGCCACGGCGAGGCTATGGCCGCGGTCGTCACGCCGGCGAAGCTGGGTGGTACGGTCCAGATCCTGCTCGACGGCACCGAGCTCTTCGCCGCCCAGGCCGGCCGTCTGCTCGGCGCCGAAGCCTCCAGCAGCGAAGGCGCGCCATTCGAGGTCAAGACCGAGATCCTCTTCAACCCCGAGCTCCGCACGGCCGTCATCATGATCCCAGGACTCTGCGGCATCATCCTCGTCTTCATAGGCACCGTGGCCACGGCGCTGGGCGTGGTGCGCGAGCGCCAGGCCGGCACACTGGAGCAGCTCGCCGTCATGCCCTTCCGCCCGCAGGACGTGTTCATCGGCAAGATCGCGCCCTATTTCGGCATCGCCTGCCTCGACATGATCATCATCGTGATAGCCGGCATACTGGTGTTCGACGTGCCGTTCCAGGGCAGCGTGCTCACCTTCGCGCTGGCCACGTTGCTGTTCCTGTGCGTCACCCTCGGCTTCGGCGGGCTGATATCGACGGTCGCGCAGACCCAGGGGCAAGCCATCCAGGGCGCCATGATGACCCTGTTGCCTCAATTCCTCCTCTCGGGCCTGTTCTTCCCCCTGTACAGCATCGTTCCGGCCGTGCGCTGGATCGGCTACGTCCTTCCGCTCACCTACTTCATCCGCATAGCCCGTGGCGTGTGGGTGCGGGGCGCCGCCATCGGGGCGCGCTGGCTGTCGTTCGTCATGTTGACCGTGCTGGGAGGCGTGGTGTGCACCGCCTCGATCCTCCGCTTCCGTCGCGACCTGGCGCCGGCTGAGCGGCGGCGCGGA